>NZ_JAOWGT010000067.1:0-415027 GCF_030333005.1 Citrobacter sp. Cpo030
GGCAATGCTGCCAACTTGCTGATTTAGTGTATAATGGTGTTTTTGAGGTGCTCCCGTGGCTTCAGTCTCCGTCTGCTGTCCCTCCTGTTCCGCTACTGAAGGCGTGATGCGTAATGGCAAAAGTACTGCCGGGCATCAACGTTATCTCTGCTCTCACTGCCGTAAAACATGGCAGCTCACCTTCACTTATGCCGCTTCTCAGCCCGGTACACACCAGAAAATCATTGATATGGCTATGAACGGCGTCGGTTGCCGTGCCACCGCACGACTAATGGGCGTGGGCCTCAACACCATTTTGCGCCATTTAAAAAACTCAGGCCGCAGTCAGTAACCTCCCGGATACAGCCGGGCAGTGATGTCATTGTCTGTGCGGAGATGGACGAGCAATGGGGCTACGTCGGTGCAAAATTACGTCAGCGCTGGCTGTTTTACGCGTATGACAGGATACGCAGGGCGGTGGTAGCCCACGTTTTCGGTGAACGCACTATGGCCACACTGGAGCGTCTTCTGAGCCTGCTGTCAGTTTTTGACGTGGTGATATGGATGACGGACGGCTGGCCGATGTATGAGTCACGTCTGAAGGGAAAACTGCACGTCATCAGTAAGCGTTACACGCAGCGAATTGAGCGACACAACCTGAATCTGAGACAGCATCTGGCAAGGCTGGGCAGGAAGTCCCTGTCGTTCTCCAAATCGGTGGAGCTGCATGACAAAGTCATCGGGCACTATCTGAACATAAAACACTATCAGTAAATTGGAGTCATTACCGATAAAGGTTGGTTCGCTACTTTTAAAGACAATGTCAGTGAAACCTGGCAGCAGCCAGAACATTATGATCTGTACGTGCCGGCTATTACCTGGCATGCGCGTTTTGCTTATGATAAAGAAAAAACGGATCGCTACAATGAACGCCCATGGGGGGCGGGCTTTGGTCAATCTCGTTGGGATGATAAAGGTAACTGGCACGGGCTTTATATAATGGCCTTTAAGGATTCCTACAATAAATGGGAACCCATTGGTGGTTATGGCTGGGAAAAAACCTGGCGACCGCTGGCAGATGAAAATTTCCATACAGGTCTCGGTTTTACCGCTGGTTTTACCGCGCGCGATAACTGGAACTACATTCCGGTACCCGTGCTGTTACCGCTGGCATCGATAGGGTATGGTCCGGCAACGTTCCAGATGACCTACATTCCGGGAACGTACAACAACGGTAACGTCTACTTTGCATGGATGCGTTTCCAGTTTTGATGGACTACCTGTATTGTCAGGTGGATTATTAAAAAGTCTTTTAAAAACAGTGTGATATTAACTTTAACTGAAAAATAACGCGACATTTATCACTTTTTGATAAAGTTCGACTGGACAAAGTCCACCACAATTGTTGTACTGATACCCGACACAGCATTTGTGTCTATTTTTCATGTAAAGGTAATTTTGATGTCTAAGATTAAAGGTAACGTTAAGTGGTTTAATGAGTCCAAAGGATTCGGTTTCATTACTCCGGAAGATGGCAGCAAAGACGTGTTCGTACACTTCTCTGCAATCCAGACCAATGGTTTTAAAACTCTGGCTGAAGGTCAGCGTGTAGAGTTCGAAATCACTAACGGTGCCAAAGGCCCTTCTGCTGCAAACGTAATCGCTCTGTAAGCATACGACAGCAAGCATTCAAAACCCGCTTAATTGCGGGTTTTTTTTCGCTTCAGTGCGCGGGAGAGGCTGAAACCAGCCAGAATGCCAGGGCGGTCATCGCAAATGATCCCAACAGATTAACCAGTACATTCACCATAGCCCAACCAAAGCGTCCTTCCTGTAGCAAAAACACCACCTCAGCTGAGAAAGTGGAGAACGTTGTTAGTCCCCCGCAAAAGCCAGTGGTAATCAGTACCTTCCACATTGGATCAATGTTAGTCATGCGATTAAACCATGCCAGACCCATACCAATGATAAATGCGCCAAGTAAGTTTGCAGCCAGCGTACCGAATGGGATGGTCTGATGGAGCGGGTTAAACCTCATGCTCAACATCCATCTTGCTACACTACCTGTACCACCACCGATAAAAACCGCTAAAAGGAGTTGTAACACTGCATAATCCTGCTATTTGATTGTATATAGGATGAGTGTAACGCTGAATAATCGTGGTTGGCGAGCCTAACAACGTTTTCTGGAGGAAATATGTTCGTTGCAGCAGGGCAATTTGCCGTGGGACCTTCATGGGAAAAAAATGCAGAAACCTGCGTCTTATTGATGTCACAGGCTGCAGGAGAGGGGGCGTCGCTGCTGGTATTACCGGAGGCGCTTCTGGCCCGTGACGATCTGGACCCAGACCTGTCAGTGAAATCAGCTCAACTGCTGGAGGGCGGATTTTTGACGCGCTTGCTGCGAGAAAGCGCGCAAAACGAGATGACGACAATCCTGACAATTCATGTTCCTTCTGTGCCTGGACGGGCGTTTAACATGCTGGTGGCGCTACGGGCAGGGCAGGTGGTTGCCCATTACGCTAAATTACATCTCTACGATGCCTTTTCGATTCAGGAGTCACGAAATGTGGATGCAGGGGACGCCATAGCGCCGCTGTTGGACGTAGACGGGTTAAAAGTAGGGTTAATGACCTGTTATGATCTGCGATTCCCTGAGCTGGCGCTGGCGCACGCATTGCAGGGAGCGGAAATTCTCGTATTACCCGCAGCCTGGGTTCGGGGATCGCTTAAAGAGCATCACTGGTCTACGCTTTTGGCTGCTAGAGCGTTAGATGCTACGTGTTACCTGATTGCGGCGGGAGAGTGTGGTAATAAGAATATCGGCCAAAGCAGGGTCATCGACCCCTTTGGTGTGACCATTGCTGCTGCGGCAGAAACGCCCACGCTAATTATGGCCGAGGTTTCCGCCGAGCGGGTGAGGCAGGTTAGGGCACAACTCCCGGTGTTAAGTAACCGACGCTTTGCGCCACCGCAATTATTATGACGTTTTTTTAAACAAGGCTTGATTCACCTTGTTACAGATTGCTATTGTGTGCGCGCGTCGAAAGGCCGTTAATATTCTCAGGTTAATATGGCGCTTTATGCAGCCTGGTTTAAGTCAAGAAGGTATCTATGGGTGAGATTAGTATTACCAAACTGCTGGTGGTTGCCGCACTGGTTGTTCTGCTGTTTGGTACCAAGAAGTTACGTACACTGGGTGGAGACCTGGGAACGGCAATCAAGGGCTTCAAGAAAGCAATGAACGACGATAATGCCGATGCTAAGAAAGATGCTGATGGTAGCGTTCAGGCTGAGAAGCTTTCTCATAAAGAGTAATGTCAGGAGCATGATGCTCATACTGCATACTCTGCATGAAAAAAAACCGGCAATTAGCCGGTTTTTTTATTGCTGATATGTAAGTGAGTATTACACGATTACTTCACTTCCAGCCCTTTGGCCTGCATGTCAGCATGGTATGAAGAGCGAACGAATGGACCGCAGGCTGCATGGGTAAAGCCCATGGCCATAGCTTCGGCTTTCATCTCATCGAACTCATCCGGGCTCACATAGCGTTGAACCGGCAGGTGATGGCGGCTTGGCTGTAAATACTGCCCCAGCGTCAACATGGTTACACCATGACTGCGCAGGTCACGCATGACCTCAATGATTTCCGCATTGGTTTCGCCCAGACCGACCATCAGACCTGATTTGGTCGGAATCTCCGGGTGCGCTTCCTTGAAACGTTCCAGAAGCTTCAGTGACCAGTTGTAGTCAGCCCCAGGGCGTACATTGCGATAAATACGTGGTACGTTTTCGAGGTTGTGGTTAAACACATCCGGCGGCGTAGCGGTGAGGATATCCAACGCGCGATCCATACGACCACGGAAGTCAGGCACCAGCGTTTCGATTTTAATCGACGGGCTTTTCTCACGAATAGCGGTGATGCAGTCAGCAAAGTGCTGAGCGCCGCCGTCACGCAGATCGTCGCGGTCAACGGAGGTAATGACGACATAGCGCAGCGCCATGTCAGCAATTGTCTGAGCAAGTTTTAACGGCTCGTTAGCATCAGGAGCAACCGGACGTCCATGGGCAACGTCACAGAATGGGCAACGGCGGGTACAGATTGCGCCGAGGATCATAAAGGTTGCAGTTCCGTGATTGAAACATTCAGCCAGGTTAGGGCAGGAAGCTTCTTCGCAGACAGAGTGCAGGCCATTTTTGCGCATTGCCGCTTTGATGCCCTGGATGCGAGTGGAGTCCGCTGGCAGTTTTATTTTCATCCATTCCGGTTTACGCAGCAGGGCTTCACGCTCTGTTGCCACATTTTTTACCGGGATAAGAGCCATCTTATCGGCATCGCGGTATTTAACACCGCGTTCCATCACAATGGGTTTACTCATAGCTTGCGTGTTCCAGTTGCGAATTACGAAGGAAAGCGTTTCAATTCAAGGGAATGTTGCATTTATCAACTATTTTTGAATTAGTGATACGCAGTATATCATTGAAACGGGCCAGAAAGCAGCCTGACAGGCTGGCAAAATGTAAAATAGTTGTTGTTTTGTGCCATTTGCCACAACATATGCCATGGCGAAGTATGCGCGTATTTTCAGTCCGCAATGTACTCGTGCGGTGGGTTACCCAACAGCGCCAGAATGTTGGCCAGCAGCCTTGGGCGAATGCTCTCGGTCGTGGCAGTGCTATCCCACTGCGATACCTTCGCCATTTCCATTCCGGCATAACCACAAGGATTGATACGCAGGAAAGGCGACAAGTCCATATCCACATTGAGCGCTAAGCCGTGAAATGAACAACCTTTACGAATACGTAACCCCAAAGAGCAGATTTTCTTCTCTCCAACGTATACGCCAGGCGCATCGGCTCGCGGGTGGGCGTCAATACCGATTTCCGCAAGGGTATTCACAACGGTTTGCTCCAGCAGCGTAACCAGTTCGCGAACGCCAAGTTTACGACGCTTCAGGTTCAACAGCACATACATGACTTGCTGGCCCGGCCCGTGATAAGTCACCTGACCGCCACGATCGCTCTGGATCACCGGAATATCTCCCGGCATCAGTACGTGCTCTGCTTTACCTGCCTGACCCTGGGTAAAAACAGGATAATGCTCTACCAGCCAGATCTCGTCATAACTGTTTTCATCGCGGGTATCGGTGAATTCGTGCATGGCCAGAGAAACTGGCTCGTAAGGTTGAAGACCGAGCTGGCGGACAAGAATTTTATCCTGATACAAAACGGCATCTCCGTAGATACTCACATAGAGTAGAGAATGTAAAAGAGGGGAAAAAGTATATCACAGGAGGGAGGGGTTACCCGAGCGGGGATGCAGCGGGTAACCAACAGGTTTTTACAGCACCATGCGAACGATATCGATATTGCCTAATTCTTCGTACAGCGTTTCAACCTGCTCAATGTGTGTAGCAGTAATAGTGATTGAGACCGAGTGGTAGTTGCCTTTGCTGCTCGGTTTTACCGTCGGAGAGTAATCACCTGGCGCATGGCGCTGTACCACTTCAACCACCTGCTCAACCAGCTCAGGCAACGCCTGCCCCATTACTTTGTAAGTAAATGGAGTAGGGAATTCAAGCAGTTCGTTAAGTTTGGTTTTCATGTCAGCTCCGGCGTTACATCAATAAATAATAACTCCCACAGCGCGTGGGAGTTATCTGGATACCTAGTATATGGGGACGTAAATCACACTTTCAAGTGTTCGATTTTTAGCCAAACCAGTGATGGAACATTAATTTAATGTAATCAATGATTTTCCCAAAGAAGTTGCCTTCAGGGATTTCCTGCAGGACTACCAGCGGGCGCTGCTCAATAGTTTTGCCATCAAGCTGGAAGTTGATGGTGCCGACAACCTGGTTTTTCTGCAGCGGTGCGTGCAGTTCCGTGGTGTTCAGCACATAGCTTGCTTTCAGATCTTTCATGCGGCCGCGCGGAATAGTCAGGTAGACATCTTTATCTACGCCTAACGATGCACGATCGGTATTACCAAACCAGGCGGGCTCTGAAGCAAACTCTTTACCGACTTTCAGTGGGTTCACGGTTTCAAAGAAACGGAAGCCCCAGGTCAGCAGTTTTTTACTTTCGGTTTCACGACCTTTATAGGTGCGGCCACCCATGACGGCGGAGATCAGACGCATCTGACCTTCGGTTGCGGATGCAACGAGGTTATAGCCAGCCTTGTCGGTATGACCGGTTTTGATACCGTCGACATTCAGGCTGTTATCCCACAGCAGGCCGTTACGGTTTAACTGACGGATGCCGTTAAAGGTGAACTCTTTTTCTTTATAGATAGAGTATTCGTTAGGGACGTCGCGAATCAGCGCCTGACCAATCATCGCCATGTCGCGAGCCGAGCTGTACTGACCGTCAGCATCGAGACCATGAACGGTCTGGAAGTGGGTGTTTTTCAGGCCCAGCGCGTTCACATAGCTGTTCATCAGACCGACGAAAGCATCCTGGCTACCGGCTGCGAAGTCCGCCATTGCCACGCACGCGTCATTCCCGGATTGCAGGTTGATACCACGGATAAGCTGAGAAACAGGAACCTGCATGCCAGGTTTCAGGAACATCAATGATGAACCTTTAAAGACCGGGTTACCTGTAGCCCAGGCGTCATTGCCGACGGTGACCAGATCAGTTTCTTTGAATTTCCCGGCTTTCATCGCCTGGCCGATGACGTAGCTGGTCATCATTTTGGTCAGACTGGCGGGATCGCGGCGAGTGTCAGCGTTCTGTTCTGCCAGAACTTTGCCTGAATTGTAATCAATCAGGATATATGACTCCGCATCGATCTGCGGAACACCCGGGATCATGGTTTTAATATTCAGGTCATCGGCATGGGCAGCAGAGAGAGAAGCTGCGCAGAGAGCCGCGGTGAGCGCCATACGCTGCACGAAACGAGCGGAAAAAGTGGTCTTCATGGTCTGAACTACGACGTCCGTGATGAAATTAAAAAAAGTGCCCTACTATAGCAAATGCAAAACGGGCAGGCATCTGACTTTCCGCGTGACTTTGTTAATGTCATTTACAGAAACTGACAGTTCAGATACCTGATTTACGTTATTACACGCCGGTGATGAAGGACTGTAATTGCGCCTCGGCTTGAAGACGCTGCTGCAATGTGGAGGCTTCAGCTTTGCTGGCGAACGGCCCCATCTGGATACGCCAGACTGCGCCGTTTTGTACCACCCGACCTGGGACGCCAAATTGCTGGCTTAAACGTTTTTGATACTGCTGCGCACGCGACTGCTCGCTGACTGCGCCAACCTGAACCACGTAGCGTCCGTTGGCTACTGCCGCTGGCGCAGGTGCAGCGACGGCGGCTGGTGTTGCTGCTGGTGCGGTTGGTGTTACCGGTGCGGTGGTGGTTGGTTGCGGAGCCGGAGTCGGCTCGCTACCTTCCAGCACGCCTGCAGCGAGCGTGGTCGGCGCACCTAGGAATCCACTGCTGTTCACTGGCGCACCGGTTGTATCATCGCTTTTCAACGTGGAATTGCTGATCGGACGAATATCGCCTTGCGGCTGACCCGCATCCGATGGCGCAGGCATGCTGCCCATATTGCCACTGCCGCTTAAATCAGGACGCGCGGGCAGGGCATAGGTTTGTTTCGCTACCGTGGTACAAGCCATTCCCGGCCCGGACAAGGAACCATCCTGGGCGACGATAATCGGGTCGATACGCACTTTGGTATTGTTGGAGGTATTCAGACGGTCGGCTGCTGCACGTGAAAGTGAAATCACGCGATCGTTGCCATAAGGGCCGCGATCGTTAATGCGCACGACAATCATCCTGCCATTTGCCAGGTTAGTTATTCTGGCATAGCTTGGGACTGGCAGCGTCGGATGCGCAGCGGTTAACTGCATCGGGTCGAACGCTTCACCAGACGCGGTTAAGTTGCTTCCGGGTTCCGCATCATAGATAGCGGCAAGCCCTGCCTGGCTAAAGCGGGAAGGGTCCTGGACGATTTTGTAGCTCTTACCATCACGCTGATAGTCCTGATTCGCCGTTGGGTTCAGGGGTTCAAAGCGCGGATCGGCCCCGCTGATTTCAACAATCGGACCATTACACACCGCAGGCTGCGGCGCGACAGCACCCTGTTGCTGACCATCATCACTCGAACACGCCGCGAGCATTCCTGCTGCGATGCAGATACCAAGCCACTGCTTACGCATTGCGTACCCCTTACACGCTTTTCGACAACATTTTTCTATGGGTATGGATCGACATAACAATCCCGAACCCAGCCATCAGCACGATAAGTGCCGAGCCTCCGTAACTGACCAGTGGGAGAGGAACGCCAACCACGGGCAGAATACCGCTCACCATACCAATATTTACGAAGACATAAACGAATAATATCAACATTAAACCACCCGCCATAACGCGACCAAAGGTGGTTTGCGCGTGGGCAGCGATCCATAATCCGCGCATAATCAGCAAAATGTACAGCGCCAACAGAATTAAGATCCCTACCAGACCCAGTTCTTCCGCTAATACCGCGAAGATAAAATCTGTATGACGTTCGGGTAAAAACTCAAGCTGCGACTGCGTACCGTGTAGCCAGCCCTTACCACGTAGACCGCCGGAGCCAATAGCAATTTTAGACTGAATGATGTGATAACCCGCACCCAGCGGATCAGTTTCCGGATCGAGTAACATCATGACGCGCTGACGTTGATAATCATGCATCAGGAAGAACCACAGTATCGGGATAAACGCCGCAACCAGGACCACTGCAACACCGATTAAACGCCAGCTCAAACCAGAAAGGAACAGAACAAACAGACCGGAAAGGGCGACCAGAATTGAAGTTCCGAGGTCTGGCTGGGCGGCCACCAGCAGGGTGGGCATAAATATCAGCACTAACGCAATGGCGGTATTTTTTAGCGATGGCGGGCAAACATCACGGTTGATGAAGCGCGCGACCATCAGCGGCACGGCAATCTTGGCGATTTCGGAAGGCTGAAAACGCACAATCCCCAAATCCAGCCAGCGCTGCGCGCCTTTGGAGATAGCGCCGAAGGCATCTACCGCCACCAACAGAATGATGCAAAAGATGTAGAGATAGGGTGCCCAGCCCTCATAAACCCTGGGCGGGATTTGCGCCATCACCACCATGATGACCAGGCCCATCGCGATCTGACCGACCTTGCGCTCCATCATGCCAATATCCTGGCCGCTGGCGCTCCAGATGACCAGCGAGCTGTAAACCAGCAGCGCCAGCAAAATAAGCAACATCGTGGGATCGATGTGGATTTTGTCCCAGAATGTTTTTTTGTTCGGATTATCCGTCACGATTATTGGTCCTCCGCTGCTGCAACCGCGGGGTTTTCTGCAGGCAGATTGGTGTTATTGTCGCCCAACATAATGTGGTCAAGGATCTGGCGCATAATGGTACCCACAGCCGGGCCCGCGCCACCGTTTTCAAGGATTATGGCGACAGCAACCTGGGGCTTATCATAGGGTGCGAAGGCCGTCATCAACTTGTGGTCACGTAAGCGCTCGGCGATCTTATGTGCGTTATAGGTTTCATTGGCTTTCAGGCCAAAGACCTGTGCAGTACCGGATTTCGCCGCAATTTTGTAAGGTGCGCCAGCGAAATATTTGTGTGCAGTACCGTTAGGACGGTTGGCTACACCGTACATGCCGTCTTTTGCGATTTCCCAATAACCGGAATGAATGTCACCAACAGGTGGTTCGTGTGGCTGTATCCACGGCACTTGCTTGCCGTTTTCTGCTGTGCTCATCAGCAGATGCGGGACTTTTACCAAACCGTCGTTGATAAGGATCATCAGCGCTTTACTCATCTGGATAGGGGTTGCCGTCCAGTAACCCTGGCCGATGCCGACCGGAATGGTATCACCCTGGTACCATGGCTTTTTAAACCGTTTTTGCTTCCACTCGCGGGTTGGCATGTTTCCGGCGCGCTCTTCGGCAAGATCGATGCCCGTATATTGGCCGTAGCCAAACTTGCTCATCCATTCTGAAAGGCGGTCTATCCCCATATCATAGGCGATTTGATAGAAAAACGTATCCGCCGACTCTTCCAGAGAACGGGTGATGTTCAGATGGCCGTGCCCCCATTTTTTCCAGTCGCGGTAACGTTTTTCAGAGCCCGGTAATTGCCACCAACCCGGATCGAACAGACCAGTATTGCGGGTGATGACGCCCGCACTTAATGCAGAAACCGCGACGTAAGGTTTAACCGTCGAAGCAGGAGGGTAGACACCCTGAGTCGCGCGGTTAACCAATGGGGTATTCGGGTCATTGAGCAACCCGGAGTAATCTTTACTCGAGATACCATCAACAAACAGGTTCGGGTCGTAGCTCGGCATGGACACCAGTGCGAGAACGCCACCGGTACGCGGGTCGGTGACTACCACCGCGGCACGACTGCCCGCCAGCAGCGTTTCAATGTACTGCTGGAGTTTCAGGTCAAGGGTGAGATAGATATCGTGCCCGGCCTGCGGCGCCACTTCTTTCAACTGGCGAATGACGCGGCCACGGTTGTTCACTTCAACTTCTTCATAACCGGTCTGGCCGTGAAGTACGTCTTCATAATAGCGTTCAATACCCAGCTTACCGATGTCGTGCGTTGCCGCGTAGTTGGCCAGCTTGCCGTCTTTGTCCAGGCGGTCCACGTCTTTATCGTTGATCTTCGATACGTAGCCAATGACGTGGGTCAGCGCAGAGCCGTAGGGGTAATAGCGGCGTTTATAGCCTTTAACTTCGACGCCGGGAAAGCGATATTGATTAACGGCGAACCGTGCCACCTGCACTTCACTCAGGTTAGTTTTTACCGGAATGGAGGTGAAGCGGTGTGAACGGGCGCGCTCTTTTTTAAAGGCGGCAATGTCGTCGTCCGTCAGGTCTACGACGTTACGCAGCGCGTCGAGGGTATCCTGAACGTTGTCGACCTTTTCCGGCATCATTTCTATCTGATAAATGGTGCGGTTAAGGGCGAGCGGAATTCCGTTACGGTCATAAATGATGCCGCGACTGGGGGCGATAGGCACCAGTTTGATGCGGTTTTCGTTCGAGCGGGTCTGGTAATCAGTAAAGCGAACGATTTGCAGATTATAAAGGTTGGCGATCAGCACGCCGGTGAGCAGCAAAATCCCCAAAAAAGCGACCAGCGCCCGGCGCACAAACAGCGCGGACTCAGCCGAATAGTCGCGAAAAGAATTCTGTAGTTTCATCCGCTGCTTAATCTACTCAAGAATCAATGATCACTCACGGTGATAAGGATGGTTGGTGGTGATGCTCCACGCCCTGTACAGACTCTCCGCGACCAGAACCCGAACAAGAGGGTGAGGAAGGGTTAACGCAGAGAGTGACCAGCTTTGTTCCGCTGCCGCCTTACAGGCAGGAGAGAGACCTTCCGGCCCGCCAATCAACAGACTGACGTCACGACCGTCCAGTTTCCAGCGTTCCAGTTCAGTCGCCAGTTGCGGCGTATCCCAGGGTTTACCAGGGATATCAAGGGTGACGATGCGGTTTTTGCCTGCGGCAGCCAGCATCTGCTCACCCTCTTTGTCGAGAATGCGTTTAATATCCGCGTTCTTGCCGCGTTTTCCTGCCGGGATTTCGATCAGCTCAAAGGGCATATCTTTCGGAAACCGACGGAGATACTCCGTAAACCCGGTTTGCACCCAGTCAGGCATTTTCGTACCCACAGCGACAAGTTGCAGCTTCACGCATTAACTCCAGAGTTTTTCCAGTTCATACAGGCGACGGCTTTCTTCCTGCATCACGTGGACAATCACATCACCGAGGTCAACGACGATCCAGTCTGCAACGTTCTCGCCTTCTACGCCGAGCGGCAGCAGGCCAGCTGTGCGGGACTCCTGAACAACGTGGTCTGCGATAGACATTACATGACGGCTGGACGTGCCGGTGCAGATAATCATGCAATCAGTGATGCTGGATTTGCCCTGAACGTCTAAGGCGATGATGTCTTGACCTTTCAGGTCATCAATTTTGTCGATTACAAAATCCTGAAGTGCTTTACCCTGCAAGTGTTCCCCCTGGGTGAAAAGAGTTAAAAACGTCTGTTAGTATACCTGAACCAGAGGCGATATCGGGACAAATGTCTCCGAAAGCGCTTTTGAAGTGCGCTATCATCCCACCCCACGCCGCAGAATGCATCGCCATTTTTGTAAAACAATTTCTGCAAAGCTCTGAAGGGCGGGAAAAGTCAGGTTGCGGAGAATAACAGCCTGTCATGGGGTGTCAATGGGAGAGAAGCCCTTCGGCAGAAAAAACAGTGCGTTCACTCCCCGTCGTGCCATACTGCCCGGCTGTTGAGCACTTTAAGAACCGCAAAATCGTCGCAAAAATCAATTGCGCTCCAGCAACCTTGTTCGACGCGAAAATGCCACATTGCTGCAGCCGGCATGGACAGCAGACGGGCGATCAACACGCTCAGAACACCTTGATGACTCACCACCAGCAGGTTTTGGCACGTTTTGTAATCAGCGAGCTGAGCAATAAAGCGTTCCACGCGCTGGGAAAACGCCTGAAAACCTTCACCATTGGTTGGCGTCGCATTCTGCCAGTCGTTACACCACACGGCGTAGTTTTCGGCGTCTTCTCGCGCCAGATCGCGATGATGGCGCATTTCCCAGTCACCAAAAAACATCTCATTGAGCTCAGGCATGTTGCGCACAGGAACCTCGCGATCGCCTAAGATCAACTGCGTTGTATGGCGGGCACGTTCCAACTCGCTGCACAGAACGTTGTCGACAGGCACATGGCGTAACAGCGTACCCAGTGTTTGCGCCTGAGCGATACCCCGTCCCGTTAGCGGTGTGGGGGCGTGGCCGCTGTATAAACCAGCGACATTGGCTTCAGTTTCTCCATGACGTACTAACCAGAGTCTCATTTTTTCCTCTTGAGGTTATTCGCACAAAACATGATGTTTGCCCTGATTGCGCAGAGATTTTTCACTAAAATACCTTTTTTTGCGTGGAGCGGCACGATGTCTTTATTGAAGAGCGCGCATGGTGGCAATACCCGAGAAGCCGCCGAACTGTTGGGCATCTCGCCTGAGCAATTGTTGGATTTTAGCGCGAATATTAATCCGCTGGGTATGCCGGCAAGTTTAAAACGCGCGATCGTCGACAACCTGGACTGCGCGGAGCATTACCCGGATGTTGATTACGCTAAACTGCATGCGGCGCTGGCGGAGCATCATCAGATTCCTGCCTCATGGATACTTGCCGGAAACGGCGAGACTGAGTCGATTTTCACTTTGGTGCAAGATCTTAAACCACGCCATGCGATGATCGTGACGCCCGGGTTTGCTGAATATCGTCGGGCGCTGCAATGGGAAGACTGTACGATCCATGAGTTTGCGCTACGCGAAGACGATGGTTGGCAGCTTACTGATGCAATCATCGATGCGTTAACCTCAGAGCTGGACTGCCTGCTTCTCTGTACGCCCAACAATCCCACTGGCTTGCTGCCAGATAACCGCCTGCTGCGCGAAATAGCCGCGCGTTGTGAGTTGCTTGGGATCAATCTGATCCTTGATGAAGCGTTTATCGATTTTATTGCCGGGGAGCCGGGGTTTATTCCGCTGCTTCGTGATAACCCGCATATTTGGGTGCTGCGCTCTCTCACCAAGTTCTATGCGATACCGGGGCTCCGGTTGGGGTATCTGGTCAACAGTAATGAACAGGCTGTTGCACAGATGCGCCGTCGACAAATGCCGTGGTCAATTAACGCATTTGCTGCACTGGCAGGCGAGATTATTTTACACGACAGCGCATATCAGCAGGCAACGTGGAAGTGGCTGGAGCAAGAGGGTGCGAGGTTTGATCGGCAGTTGAAAGAACTGCCCGGCCTGACGGTGTATCCTGGCAGGGCAAATTATCGCTTATTGCGCTCCGAGCGGGCGGATTTTGATCTGCAACGCGCAATGCTGGAGCAACATGTCTTGATTCGCAGTTGTGCTAATTATCCGGGGCTGGATGCGCGCTATTATCGGGTAGCCGTTCGCAGCCAGGAAGAGAATAACCGCCTGTTGGCGGCTTTACACAAGGTGCTTAGCGGTACAACCCTTGCTGATTGATATAGTCAAGCACTGCAGCTGGCATCAGGTCGTCGCACGGCTCGCCTTTTTCCAGACGCTCACGGATGAGCGTGGCGGAGATGTTAAACCACGGCGTTTCAGCCAGATAAATTTTCCCGCAAGGCAAGTTGTGCAGGTCATCTGGCGAATGGGTCAGATGATCCTCCAGCCACTGCTGGTGCTTTTCCTGCGCCATTTCGAGCGGATAGCCCGGACGTCGGCAGACAATGAGGTGGGTGTTACCCAGAATCGTGTCGTAGTCATGCCAGGACGGAAAGGTAAGCAGTGAGTCCTGGCCAATAATAAACGCTAACGGTACTTCCGGTCCTTGCTCCTCGCGCCACTCTTTGAGCGTTTGTGCGGTGTAGGAGGCGGTATCGCGTTTCAGTTCGCGTTCATCAAGGGAGAACAGCGGCTTATCGGCAATGGCCAGTTCAACCATGCGTTGACGTTGTTCGCCGGACGCTTCGGGTTGCGCACGATGCGGCGGCACGTTATTGGGCATGATAATGACCCGGGAAAGGCCAATCAGATTCGCCAGAATTTCAACTGGTTTAAGATGACCATAATGCACCGGATCAAAGGTGCCACCGAACAGAGCCTGCAATGATTTCATATCAACCATCAATAAAAACATCGGCCAGCGATTTATGGCAGAGCAAAAGGGAAAGCCCCTCAAGTTCCGCCCACACTGACTGACCATAGTCTTGTTTAAGCGTAATTTCCGTACGCGTTAACAACGTTACCGCCTGACGCAACTGCGCAGGATTCAGCCGGTTTAGCGCGTCTCCCATCATACCCCGGCGATTTTGCCACACCCGGTGTTTATCAAACAACGAGCGCAAAGGCGTATGGGCTGACTGCCGTTTTAAGTTGACCAACAGCAGTAATTCGCGCTGTATCGTACGTAGCAAAATAACCGGCTCACTGCCTTCCAGACGTAACTGTTGCAGAATGTGCAGCGCGCGTTTGCTTTTGCCCATCAGCAGCGCATCCACCCAATGGAACGGGGTAAAGTGCGCGGCATCGTTAACGGCTTTCTCCACGCGAGGCAGCGTTAGTTTGCCATCAGGCCAAAGCAACGCTAGCCGTTCCAGCGCTTGCGCCAGCGCTAACAGATTACCTTCATAGCAATAGCACAACAGCTGATTGGCTGCGTCATCCAGTTGTAGATTGTTAAGCTTCGCCCTGGCAGCGACCCAACGAGGAAGCTGTGCTTGCTCCGGCGTCTGGCAGCTTACCTGCACCGCATTATTGGCAAGTCCGGTATACCATGCGGCGTTTTCCTGCGCTTTAGTCAGTTTGTTGCCGCGAACAATCAGCAGCAGGTCGTCATGTAGCAGTGTGACGAGTGAAGCGAGCTGTTCGTTAATGGCGGCATTGGGGCCATTTTCAGGCAACTGCAAAAGTAGGGTTTGACGGCTGGCAAACAGGCTCATCGCCTGGCAGAGTGAAAAAATCTCTCCCCAGTCGGTGCTATTGTCCAGGGTGAAAGCGTGGTGTTCTTCGAATCCTTGCGTTGCTGCTGCCTGACGGATAGCGTCCTGGCTTTCCTGCAATAAGAGAGGATCGTTACCTAAGAGCAAATACGCCGCGCGCAGCCCTTCATTGAGCTGTGCGCGGAGTTGTTCAGGGTACAACTTGAGCATCAGTTACCCAGCGTGGTGGAAACACGCGCCGGAGATGACGCAGGCTCTGCGGCTTTTGTCGCCGCTGGCTTAGCATCATCATCAGCATTGGATGACAGAGTATCGGCCAGATGTACGCTTGGCAGCTTACGAATTAACTGTTCAGCCGCTTTGTCATACATCTCTTTGATGATCATGTCCTGCTCGTTATCTTTCGCCAGTGCAGCCTGTGGGTTGTCAAAGAACGAACGATAAACTTTGGCAGTGATTGGATAAATATCATGACCTGGAATCAGCACAGTAGCACTCACGAACATCACCATCTGGTATTCAGCCGTTTGACCGTTCTGGAATACCGACGCCGTATCTTGCGATATGCTGACCGCGCCCAGACGTAAGGACGTCACATCTTTACGCATTGAGCCGTCCTCTAGCAGCGTAACGCCGTTCAGACGCAGCTGATTACGAACCGCGCGGCTTAATGGGCCGTTTGGATCCCCAGAGTCCAGAATCATGGTTTTCATTGAGGGTGGGACCTGCGTAGTATTACGCAGATGCCATCCACATCCGGCGGTGACAAGCACCGCCAGAGATAACAACAATGTTGTCAGAAGTCGCACGCTTCCTCCCGCGCTTAGCCAACGACCAGATTGAGGAGTTTACCCGGTACATAAATCACTTTACGTACGGTAACGCCATCAAGATATTTTGCCACCAGATGCTCCTGGCCAGCACGTTCACGAACCTGTTCTTCTGTCGCATTTACCGGAACGGTAATTTTGCCACGGACCTTACCGTTCACCTGAACCACAACCAGCGTCGAGTCTTCAACCATTGCGGCTTCGTCCGCCACCGGCCACGGTGCGTTGTCGATATCGCCTTCGCCTTTCAGTGCTTCCCACATCGTGAAACAAACGTGTGGGGTGAACGGGTTCAGCATGCGAACGACGGCCAGTAACGCTTCCTGCATCAGGGCTCTGTCTTGTTCGTCTTCCTGCGGTGCTTTCGCCAGCTTGTTCATCAGCTCCATAATCGCCGCAATTGCGGTGTTAAAGGTCTGACGACGACCGATATCATCGGTAACTTTAGCAATGGTTTTATGTACGTCGCGACGCAGCGCTTTTTGGTCTTCGCTCAACGCATCAACGTTCAGGGCAGCAACATCGCCTTTGGAAGTATGTTCGTAAACCAGCTTCCATACACGTTTCAGGAAGCGGTTCGCCCCTTCAACGCCGGATTCTTGCCATTCCAGCGTCATATCAGCCGGAGAAGCGAACATCATGAACAGACGTACCGTGTCAGCGCCGTAACGTTCAACCATGACCTGCGGGTCGATACCGTTATTTTTCGACTTGGACATTTTGCTCATGCCGGTATAGACCAGTTCATGGCCTTCTGCGTCCTGAGCTTTGACGATACGACCTTTTTCGTCGCGCTCAACGATGGCATCAACCGGAGAAACCCAGTTACGCTCGCCGTTTGCACCAACGTAATAGAACGCATCAGCCAGCACCATACCCTGGCACAGCAGCTGTTTGGCCGGTTCGTCAGAGTTGACCATGCCCGCATCGCGCATCAGCTTGTGGAAGAAGCGGAAGTAGAGCAGGTGCATGATGGCGTGTTCAATACCACCAATGTAGATATCAACTGGCAGCCAGTAGTTTGCGGCTTCTGGATCCAGCATCCCTTCGTTGTACTGCGGGCAGGTATAGCGCGCGTAGTACCAGGAGGATTCCATAAAGGTATCGAAGGTGTCGGTTTCGCGCAGCGCAGGCATGCCGTTAACGGTGGTTTTTGCCCACTCCGGATCGGCTTTTATTGGGCTGGTGATGCCGTCCATAACCACGTCTTCCGGCAGAATAACCGGCAACTGATCTTCTGGCGTCGGCAGTACGGTACCGTCTTCCAACGTCACCATCGGAATTGGCGCCCCCCAGTAACGCTGACGGGAAACACCCCAGTCACGCAGACGGTAGTTCACTTTACGTTCACCCACGCCTTTCGCTACCAGCTTGTCAGCAATGGCGTTGAAGGCAGCTTCGAAGCCGAGGCCGTCAAACTCGCCGGAGTTAAACAGCACGCCTTTTTCGGTCAGAGCTTGTTCGGACAGATCCGGCTCTGCGCCTTCAGCGGTCAGAATTACTGGCTTGATGGTCAGGCCATATTTTGTCGCAAACTCGTAATCGCGCTGATCGTGGCCCGGAACGGCCATGACTGCGCCCGTACCGTATTCCATCAGGACGAAGTTTGCCGCCCAAACGGGGATTTCTTCGCCAGTCAGCGGGTGAACGGCTTTAAAGCCCGTGTCGACGCCTTTCTTCTCCATGGTTGCCATTTCGGCTTCAGCAACCTTGGTGTTGCGGCATTCGTCAATGAAGGCGGCCAGTTCTGGATTATTTGCAGCAGCTTTCTGCGCCAGCGGGTGACCTGCGGCAACGGCCAGATAGGTCGCACCCATAAAGGTGTCCGGGCGGGTGGTGTAAACGGTTAGCGTGTTGTCGTAACCGTTCACATCGAAGGTGATTTCCACGCCTTCAGAACGGCCAATCCAGTTGCGCTGCATCGTTTTCACGGTGTCAGGCCAGTGATCCAGGTTATCCAGGTCACGCAGCAGTTCGTCAGCGTAAGCGGTGATTTTGATGAACCACTGTGGGATCTCTTTACGCTCGACTTTGGTATCGCAACGCCAGCAGCAGCCGTCGATAACCTGTTCGTTCGCCAGTACGGTCTGGTCGTTCGGGCACCAGTTGACCGCAGACGTTTTCTTATACACCAGGCCTTTTTTGTACAGCTCGGTGAAAAATTTCTGTTCCCAACGGTAGTATTCTGGGGTGCAGGTCGCCAGCTCACGGCTCCAGTCGTAACCGAAACCCAGCATTTTGAGCTGGTTTTTCATGTATGCGATGTTGTCGTACGTCCATGGTGCTGGCGCGGTATTGTTTTTAACCGCAGCGCCTTCTGCAGGCAGACCGAACGCATCCCAGCCAATTGGCTGCAGTACGTTTTTGCCCAGCATGCGCTGGTAGCGGGCGATCACGTCACCGATGGTGTAGTTACGTACGTGGCCCATGTGTAGTCGACCAGAAGGATAGGGAAGCATAGACAGGCAGTAATACTTCTCTTTGCTCTCGTCTTCGGTAACTTCAAATGTGCGCTTCTCATCCCAGTGAAGCTGTACTTTGGATTCTATCTCTTCCGGGCGGTATTGCTCTTGCATGGCAGCCAGTGGTCCTGTTTTCAATACAGCTACAAACGTAGCTCTAGATGTGGTGTTTCAGATCCGCATAGCATAGCCCAAACGCCCGCGCCAAAACAGCCTTTCGCGCATTCAGCGTTGAATTCCCGCAAGGATAATTCTTGCACGAATTTACACACTCTGTGGACAGTCTTGCAAAGCGTAGCGTAAATAACGTCTATTATTATAGACAGTTAACGACCCAGGAGGCGAAGCGATGAACAAGGTTGCTCAATATTACCGTGAACTGGTGGCTTCACTGAGCGAACGTCTGCGTAATGGCGAACGCGATATTGATGCGTTGGTGGAGCAAGCGCGTCAACGAGTTATGCAGACCGGGGAGTTAACGCGAACCGAGGTGGAAGAGCTCACCCGGGCCGTCAGACGTGACCTGGAAGAGTTTGCTCTGAGCTATGAAGAAAGTCTCGATGAGGAGACAGACAGCGTCTTTATGCGGGTTATCAAGGAGAGTATCTGGCAGGAACTGGCCGATATTACCGATAAAACGCAGCTCGAATGGCGAGAAGTGTTCCAGGATCTCAGTCATCACGGGGTTTATCACAGCGGTGAGGTGGTCGGATTAGGTAATCTGGTCTGCGAGAAGTGCCACTTCCATTTAGCGGTTTACACCCCGGATGTGCTGCCGCTGTGTCCAAAATGCGGACACGATCAGTTCCAGCGCCGACCGTTTGAGCCGTGATCGCTTTTTGCCGGATGGCGACGCAAAGCGTCTTATCCGGCCTACAAATTGCACGATTTTGTAGGCCGGATAAGCGTTAGCGCCATCCGGCGTGTATTAGGCGTAAAACTTCAGCCGTTCTGCCAGCAAATCGACAAACCCTTGACGATCCACGTCTACCATTACGGTGGCGTTTGGCTTATTGCCGCTCAGGAAGTAGTAATCCACCACGGTCATTCCTTGGGTATATTTACCCTGAGTTTCCACGCCAACCCAGCGTTCAATGGTGGTAAACAGTTCAGGTTTCAGTAGCCAGGCAATGGTGCATGGGTCATGCAGCGGTGCGCCGATGAATCCCCATTTTTCATCTTTGTGATACTCAAAGAAGAAGTCGAGTAGTTCAGCCACGATCGTCGAAATAGGATTGCCGATAGCGCGGAATCGTTCGGTATCTTCCCGATGTATTTGCGCTTTATGCGTGACGTCAAGCCCTGCCATTACCACCGGAATACCCGACTGGAATACGATTTCGGCGGCTTCGGGATCCACGAAGATGTTGAACTCGGCGGCGGGCGTCCAGTTTCCGAGGCCCATCGCACCACCCATAATCACGATACGGGCGATTTTGGCGTGCAGCTCAGGATGGCTATTCAGGAGCAATGCGACGTTAGTTTGCGGCCCGGTGGAGACAATCGTCATCGGTTCCGGGCTTTCACGCAGGGTTTTCGCCATCAGTTCCACGGCGGTACAGTCTTGTGGCGCAAAAGCGGGTTCCGGCAGCGCCGGGCCATCCAGCCCACTCTCGCCGTGAACGTTATCGGCGATAATCAGATCGCGCATTAGTGGTTTCACTGCGCCACCAGCTACTGGTATATCCGTACGGTTGAGCAACGTTAACATGCGCAACACGTTACGCAGTGTTTTGTCTGGTGTCTGGTTACCGGCTGATGAGGTTATCGCTTTCACATCCAGTTCTGGTGAGGCGAGGGCGAGCACAATTGCGATAGCGTCATCATGACCCGGATCGCAATCAAACAGGATAGGGAGTGCCATTGTTGCTCCTTGTAAGTGGGACTTTGTGACAAGGTTAACGCTGGGCTGTATGTGTTTCGAGAGGCGAAGAGATAAAGCGTGAGGTGGCGCGCACATGGAGGTGCGCGCCAGCAAGATTAGTGCAGTATTTTCGCGAGGAAGTCTTTGGCGCGGTCCGATTTCGGATTAGCGAAGAACTCTTCTTTCGGTGAGTCTTCAACAATTTTCCCTTCATCCATGAAGATCACCCGGTTCGCCACTTTACGCGCAAAGCCCATTTCGTGGGTTACCACCATCATGGTCATCCCTTCATTGGCCAGTTCAACCATAACGTCCAGTACTTCGTTGATCATTTCAGGATCAAGCGCCGACGTCGGCTCGTCAAACAGCATGGCGATAGGATCCATGCACAGCGCCCGGGCGATAGCGACACGCTGTTGCTGACCCCCTGAGAGCTGAGCTGGAAACTTTTCGGCATGTGCTGACAGACCAACGCGTTCCAGTAACTTTTGCGCTTTGTCGCGGGCCGGCTTTTTATCGCGCTTGAGCACTTTTACCTGCGCCAGAGTCAGGTTCTCAATGATCGACAGGTGAGGGAACAGTTCAAAGTGCTGGAACACCATACCAACGCGAGAGCGCAGTTTGGCCAGATCGGTTTTTTTATCATTCACCACGGTACCATCAACGGTGATGACGCCCTGTTGTACCGGCTCCAGCCCGTTCACCGTTTTGATAAGCGTTGATTTACCTGAGCCTGACGGGCCGCAGACCACCACCACTTCACCTTTTTTCACTTCCGTGGAGCAGTCGGTCAGCACCTGAAAGTGACCATACCATTTAGAAACATTTTTCAGGGTAATCATTAAACTGTCCTTTTCTTCAAATAGCTGACCAACAACGATGCGCTCAGACTGAATACAAAATAAACGGCGCCAGCAAACAGGATCATTTCAACCTGTGTGCCGTCACGCTCGCCAATGGTAGAGGCGGTACGGAAGAAGTCTGCCAGACTTAATACATAGACCAGCGAGGTATCCTGGAAGAGTACGATGCCCTGGGTTAGCAGCAGCGGTACCATCGCGCGGAATGCCTGCGGCAGAATAATGAGCTTCATCGACTGCCAGTGGGTCATCCCCAGAGCCAGCGCGGCGCTGGATTGCCCACGAGAAATACTCTGGATACCGGCACGGATAATCTCGGAATAGTACGCGGCTTCAAACATCGAAAACGCGACCATTGCTGAGATCAGGCGAATATCGGTTTTTGGCGACAGACCCAGTACGTTTTGCAGGAAGCCGGGCACAATCAGGTAGAACCACAGCAGCACCATGACCAGCGGAATAGAACGAAATACGTTGACGTAGCCTTTCGCAAACCAGGCAATCGGCGCGAAGCTGGACAGACGCATTACTGCAAGGATGGTTCCCCAGACAATACCAATGACTACCGCCGTAACGGTGATTTTCAGCGTGATGATTAACCCATCCAGCAGATACGGCAGGGAAGGGATGATAGAACTCCAGTCAAATTCGTACATTATTTGCCTCCCAAATTGCCAGGCAGGCGGATTTTACGTTCAACGAGATTCATCACCAGCATGATGACGGCGTTAATCAGGACGTAAGCCAGAGTGATAGCGGTAAACGATTCCCATGCGTGGGCGGAGTAATCCAGCAGTTTGCCCGCCTGTGCCGCCATATCGACCAGGCCGATGGTGGAGGCGATAGCGGAGTTCTTCACCAGGTTCATCATCTCTGAGGTCATTGGCGGAACAATCACGCGGTAGGCGTTTGGCAACAGAACATAGCGGTAGGTCTGCGGCAACGTTAGCCCCATCGCCAGTGCGGCGTTTTTCTGCCCACGAGGCAGAGACTGAATTGCGGCGCGAACCTGTTCGCAGACGCGCGCGGCGGTAAACAGCCCCAGACAAAGCATCGATGAGAGGAAGAACTGGATGTTGGGATCCAACTCAGCCTTGAACCACATCCCAATGTTTTCCGGCAGCAGTTCCGGAATAACCAGATACCAGGTAAAAAACTGGACGATGAGCGGAACGTTACGAAACAGCTCAACGTACAGTGTGCCGATCCCAGAAAGGAAACGATTTGGAACGGTACGTAAGATGCCGAATAAAGAGCCTATGAGGAAAGCGATAATCCAGGCGGTGATGGATAACGCGACAGTGACCTGGAAACCACTCCAGAGCCAGCCGAGATAGGTGGTGTTGCCGAACGGGGCTTGTTGTAAAAAAATACCCCAGTTCCAGTCTATAGACATAAATCTACTCCAGAAAAAAAAGGGTAGCAGCGCTACCCTCGAAGATTGTTATTCGGCGTTTTGCGGTTTTCAGGCCTGATGGGGAACGACCATCAGGCTTATAGTCTGTCCGTGCCGAGTAACAATCGAGAGGGAGGGGAAGCCTCCCATTTATTTTAGTTAGTTAAGCGCTTTATCATTTGGTTCTTTGAACAGAGCTTTCATCTCGTCTGACAGTTCGAAATTCATGTTCAGGTTCTTCGGTGGAATTGGATTTTTAAACCACTTATCAAACCATTTCTCAGCTTCGCCTGAGGTTTGCGCCTTGGCGATAGTGTCGTCCATCAGCTTTTTGAACTCAGGATCATCTTTGCGCAACATACAGCCGTAGGCTTCCTGAGACTGTGGCTTGCCGACGATCTCCCAGTTGTCTGGTTTCTTCGCTTTCGCGCGCTCGCCAGCCAGCAGGGCGTCATCCATCATAAAGGCAACGGCGCGACCGCTTTCCAGAGTACGGAAAGAGTCACCGTGGTCTTTCGCGCTGATGATGCGCATATCCATTTTTTGTTCTTCATTCAGCTTGTGCAGCAGAACTTCGGAGGTGGTACCCGAAGTCACGACTACGGCTTTACCTTTCAGATCGGCGAAATCTTTGACGTCGCCGCCTTTTTTCGCCAGCAGACGGGTGCCGACAACGAAAATGGTGTCAGAGAAAGCCGCTTGTTTTTGGCGCTCGACGTTGTTGGTGGTGGATCCACATTCAAAATCGAAGGTGCCGTTTTGCAGCAGCGGGATACGGTTTTGAGAAGTAATCGGGATCAGTTTCACCTGCAGATCAGGCTTGTTCAGCTTTTTCTTCACGGCGTCAACGATCGCGTTGGAGTAATCCTGTGAATAACCGACCACTTTTTGCTGATTATCGTAGTAAGAAAACGGTACTGATGATTCACGGTGGCCGACAACGATCACGCCATTTTTGGCGATCTTATCCAGCGTGCTGCCTGCCGCTGGTGCTGCGTCTTCTGCGTGCGCCAGACCGGCGGACATTCCCATGACCAGCATGGCAGTGGCGAGCTTACGTAATTGCATATCCAACTCCTTTATCGTCTGCGCCAGGGACGCATTGATACCCATTGTGATGTTGTTATTGTTTGCTACTAAAACGTGCAGTCTTGTATGTGTTTGTTAACATTTAGTTTGGATGAATGTAAAGAATTTGCTGTGTTATTGTTTATTTTTGCGAAGTGCGCCGCACCATTTGGGGGCAAAAATATCTTGTTGCACTTTTCAGGTGCTACCGGCGCTCAACTTTGGTGCGACCAGGTTGCACATTCAGCCAAAACAGCGTTTGCCTTGTAGAACAAAGCAATAGACGTGCCAGAATGGGCATTGGAAGAGAGGAAGGGGGGAGTAGGCCTGATAAGCGTAGCGCCATCAGGCACGATGCGGCACAACTGCCGGATGGCGGCGTACCGCCTTATCCGGCCTACATTTGATGGGGTACTGGTTTATTTGCGACGCTGGCGCAGACTCATTACCACTGCGCCAAAGCCAAACAGCGCGGTTAGCAGCCAGAGCGGCCAGTTTCCGGTACGGGCATAAGGGGTTAAGCCCGTCGTTGGCGTCACGCTGGTGGTCAGCACCTGGCGGGTAAACTGCGGGATCATCGCCTGCACTTCACCCTGCGGACCAATCACCGCCGTAATACCGTTGTTGGTGCTACGCAGCAGAGGTCGCGCCAGCTCGAGGGAACGCATCCGCGCCATCTGGAAGTGCTGCCACGGACCAATAGATTTACCAAACCATGCATCGTTGGAGATAGTCAGCAGATAGTCCGTATCCGGGCGGAAGTTATCTCGTACCTGTTCGCCAAGAATGATTTCGTAGCAGATGGCTGCGGTCAGCTTAAAGCCGTGTGCATGCAGCTGTGGCTGTACATACGGACCGCGGCTGAACGAAGACATTGGCAGGTCAAAGAATGGCGCCAGCGGGCGCAGGATTGATTCCAGCGGGACAAACTCGCCAAACGGTACCAGATGGTTTTTGTTGTAGCGGTTGCTGGAGTCGTAGCTGTACGGACTGTCTTTACCCAACGTGATGATGGTGTTGTAGGTGTCGTAACGATTCTGCTTGTTCAGACGCGCGTCCACGATACCGGTAATCAGCGTGCTGTTTTTCGATTTCAGCAGGTCATCCATCATACTCAGAAAACGCTGCTGGTTAATTTCCAGGTCAGGAATAGCGGATTCTGGCCAGATGATGAGCTGTGATTTGCCCATCTCGGGCTGGGTAGCGTCGAGATAAATCTTCAGGGTGTTGAGTAACTGGCCTTCATCCCATTTAAGCGACTGCGGAATGTCACCCTGCACCATCGAAACCTGGGTGGTTTTTTCTGGCTCAAGCGTGTACCACTGAATATAACGTAGCGGAAAGGGCAGAGCGAAAAGAACTGCGGCGGCAGCCAGCGGCTTCCAGTTACGTGTTACCAGCGCCAGCGCCAGCAGGCCGCTAACCATCATCAGCAGGAAGTTAATCGCCTCAACGCCCATTACCGGCGCCAGCCCTTTTAACGGACCGTCGATCTGGCTGTAGCCGAACTGCAGCCACGGGAAACCTGTCAGTACCCAGCCGCGCAGAAATTCAGTGATTTGCCAGACTACCGGCGCGGCAATCGCTACGCGTATCCAGGTGGCTTTCGGCCACAGACGCGCCAAAACACCGGCAAACAGACCCGTGTAGAGGGAAAGGTAAGCTGCAAGCAGAACCACGAGGAAGACGTTTACGGGGCCCGGCATACCGCCAAACTGCGCTATACTGACGTAAACCCAGTTGATGCCTGAGCCAAACAGTCCCAGTCCCCAGAAGTAGCCGATAGCGGCAGACTGGAGCGGGCGGCGGTTGAAGGTGAGAGCCTGCAGGCCCATCAGCGAAACAATCGCAGCGGGCCAGATGTCATACGGTGAGAAAGCCAGTGTCCCGCAGGCACCGAATAATAACGCCAGCAGCAGGCGAATGCGCTGGCGTTCAATTAATGGGGCAAATGCCATGTAGTCTTAGATCCAGTTTCGGGTTTATTCGTCCAGTTTGGGCTGGGGTGAGTCGTCCGGAATTCTGACATGAACCTGAATAATACGACGGCTGTCGGCCATTGCCACTTTGAACTGGTAACCATCAATGTCGATGGTCTCTCCACGCGCGGGCAGATGACCGAAGGCCTGCATGACCAACCCGCCAATGGTATCCACTTCTTCATCGCTGAAATGCGTGCCGAAAGCTTCGTTGAAGTCTTCAATTGGCGCCAGCGCGCGAATAGTCCAGGTGTGGCGACTGAGCTGACGGAAATCAATATCGTCTTCTTCGTCGTACTCATCTTCAATTTCACCGACGATCAGTTCAAGGATGTCCTCAATGGTCACCAGACCTGAGACACCGCCAAACTCGTCGATGACGATAGCCATATGATAACGCTGGGAGCGGAACTCTTTCAGCATGCGGTCAACCCGCTTGCTTTCAGGGACGACAACCGCCTGGCGTAACACTTTCTCCATGCTGAAGGCTTCGGCATCGCTACGCATAAACGGCAGCAGATCTTTGGCCATCAGAATCCCTTCAATGTGATCCTTGTCTTCGCTAATTACCGGGAAACGCGAGTGGGCAGACTCGATAATGACATCGAGGCATTCGTCCAGAGTTTGGTTACGTTTCAGGGTAATCATCTGGGAGCGAGGGATCATGATGTCGCGAACACGTTGGTCCGCAATATCCATTACCCCTTCGAGCATATCGCGCGTATCTTCATCGATAAGATCGTTTTGCCCGGAATCACGGATCAGCTCCAACAGTTCGTCGCGGTTTTTCGGTTCACCGTGGAAAAGTTGGCTCAGTAACAGGGAAAAAAATCCCTTTTTGCTGTTTAAGGTGTCACTACTGTGTGAATTGTCGTCGCTCATGGCGTCGTATGGGTTCTCATGTTAGTTAATACAAAGCGCGTCATGCGTATACTCAGCAGTTGACGGCATGTTTTGCCTGATGGCGCTACGCTTATCAGGCCTACGAAAGGCATGAATGTAGGCCGGATAAGGCGCAAGCGCCGCCATCCGGCAAGCTACTATTCTGCAATCTTCTCGGCAATGTACGGATCCTCATAGCCCAGAGCAAGCATAATCTCTGTTTCGAGGGATTCCATCTCTTCCGCTTCATCATCTTCGATATGGTCGTAACCGAGTAAGTGCAGGCTACCATGCACCACCATGTGCGCCCAGTGGGCCTCAAGCGGTTTGCCTTGCTCCTGCGCTTCTTTCTCAACCACCTGACGGCAGATGATCAAATCGCCCAGCAGCGGCATCTCGATGCCCGGCGGGGCTTCAAACGGGAATGAGAGCACGTTGGTTGATTTATCTTTCCCGCGGTAGGTCAGGTTCAGCTCGTGGCTTTCCGCGTCATCGACCAGACGAATGGTCACCTCTGATTCTTCCTGAAACTGCGGGATCACCGCATCCAGCCAGCCCTGAAACTGACTTTCTGTTGGCAGACCGGATTCGTCTTCACATGCCAGCTGTAAATCGAGGATAACCTGACTCATTTTTGTTCCTGCTCCTGAGCTTCGCGCTTGCGTTCTGCAGCCTGCTCGGCTTTGCGTTTCTGTTCTGCTTCTTCCCAGGCTTCATACGCCGTGACGATACGGGCAACCACCGGGTGGCGAACCACGTCTTCGCTATGGAAGAAATTAAAACTAATTTCGTCGACTTCAGCCAGTACTTCAATGGCATGACGCAGACCAGATTTGGTGCTACGCGGCAGGTCAATCTGGGTGATATCACCTGTGATGACCGCTTTAGAGTTAAAGCCGATACGGGTCAGGAACATTTTCATCTGTTCGATGGTAGTGTTCTGGCTTTCATCAAGAATGATGAACGCATCGTTTAACGTACGACCGCGCATATAAGCCAGCGGCGCAACTTCAATGACGTTACGCTCAATCAGCTTTTCAACTTTCTCAAAGCCGAGCATTTCGAAAAGCGCGTCATACAGCGGTCGTAAATACGGATCGACTTTCTGGCTGAGATCTCCTGGCAGGAATCCCAGTTTTTCGCCCGCTTCCACTGCCGGACGGGTCAGCAGAATGCGACGGATCTCCTGACGCTCAAGCGCATCGACCGCAGCGGCAACGGCGAGATACGTTTTACCCGTACCCGCAGGGCCAACGCCAAAGGTGATGTCGTGGTCGAGGATATTCGCAATGTACTGTGCCTGGTTCGGTGTACGCGGCTTAATTACTCCACGCTTGGTTTTGATGTTCACCGCTTTGCCAAATTCAGGCACGCTGTCTGCGCTTTGCTCAAGCACACGCGCTTCTTTGATCGCCAAATGAATTTGTTCAGGCTCGATGTCCTGCGTCTGACCGCGCATTGGGGCGGTATCGACGTACAGGCTACGTAAAATATCTGCCGCCGCGGTGACGCAAATGGGGCGACCGGTCAGCTTAAAGTGGTTATCACGGCGGTTAATTTCGATGCCGAGGCGACGTTCCAGCTGTTTGATGTTGTCATCAAAGGGGCCGCAAAGGCTCAACAGGCGGGCGTTGTCTGCGGGTTCAAGGGTGATTTCGCGAGTGTCTATGTTCAAACTGTTCCTCTTATGCATGTCTCGCCGGACGCTGAACATTTACCGGCATCTAAGGAAATTATTCACGCCATGGGGGAAAGGCGCAAGCATTGCAATAAATATGGGGATGACAGGGCTGATTACAAGGCCCGCTGGAGCAGCGAGCCTGGGAGTGTTGGCCCGATAAGCATAGCGCCATCGGGCCTTGTTTACGTTTTTCAGCAGGATTAAGGCTGATAAATACCGACGCCCAGATCGTTTTCTTTGCGCGTACGCGCAATAACCGACTCAGGGGATTCTGCGATGCGCAGGCCCATTTCGTCCTCGGTACGCACCACTTTACCGCGCAGGGAGTTAGTCCAGACATCGGTAATTTCTACGTCCACGAACTTACCGACCATATCCGGGTTGCCTTCAAAGTTCACCACACGGTTATTTTCGGTACGGCCTGACAGTTCCATGATGCTCTTACGCGATGTGCCTTCAACCAGAATGCGCTGGGTCGTGCCGACCATACGGCGGCTCCAGGCCATAGCTTGCTGGTTGATACGCTCCTGTAGAATGTACAGACGCTGTTTTTTCTCTTCTTCCGGAACATCGTCAACCATATCGGCGGCAGGGGTGCCAGGACGTGCAGAGAAGATAAAGCTGTAGCTCATGTCAAAATTGACGTCAGCGATCAGCTTCATAGTCTGCTCGAAATCCTGCGTGGTTTCACCCGGGAAGCCAACGATGAAGTCGGAGCTAATCTGGATATCCGGACGCGCAGCGCGCAGTTTGCGGATGATCGCTTTGTATTCCAGCGCGGTATGGGTACGTCCCATCAGGTTCAGTACGCGGTCTGAGCCGCTCTGTACCGGCAGGTGCAGGAAGCTCACCAGCTCTGGCGTATCGCGATAAACTTCAACGATATCATCGGTGAATTCGATCGGATGGCTGGTGGTGAAGCGGATACGATCAATGCCGTCGATCGCCGCGACCAGACGTAACAGATCGGCAAAAGATCCGATCGTGCCGTCGTAGTTCTCACCGCGCCAGGCGTTCACGTTTTGCCCCAGCAGGTTCACTTCACGCACGCCCTGGGCTGCAAGCTGGGCGATTTCAAACAGAATATCATCCGCCGGACGGCTGACTTCCTCACCGCGGGTGTAGGGCACCACGCAGTAAGTACAATATTTATTACAACCTTCCATGATGGACACAAACGCGCTTGGACCTTCAGCACGCGGTTCCGGCAGGCGGTCGAACTTTTCGATCTCCGGGAAACTGATATCAACCACCGGGCTGCGGGTCGTGCTTCCACGCACTTTGTTGATCATTTCCGGCAGGCGGTGCAGCGTTTGCGGCCCAAAAATAATATCGACGTAATGCGCGCGCTGGCGAATATGATCGCCTTCCTGAGACGCAACACAGCCACCGACCCCAATGATGAGCTTGGGATTTTTCTCTTTTAACAGCTTCCAGCGGCCCAGTTGATGGAACACTTTTTCCTGAGCCTTCTCACGGATTGAGCAGGTATTCAGCAGCAGCACATCCGCTTCTTCCGCCACGTCAGTCAGTTGATACCCATGAGTGGCATCCAGCAGATCGGCCATCTTCGATGAATCGTATTCGTTCATCTGACAGCCCCAGGTTTTAATATGGAGTTTTTTGGTCATCGACTTGCTCTTGCGAAATTGTGGCTGAAATGCAGGGCGCATAGTGTACTGCTTTGGCGCGGTTGTGACCAGTATGACGGATGTCAGCCTCAAGGGGTAAAAAATCCTGTAAACTTACACAATACATGTAACTGGATAATTGACCATGACAAATCAACCAACGGAAATTGCCATTGTCGGCGGGGGGATGGTCGGCGGCGCGCTGGCGCTTGGACTGGCGCAGCATGGATTTACGGTAACGGTCATTGAGCATGCCGTTCCCGCGCCGTTTGTGGCTGACGGACAGCCTGATGTCAGAATTTCTGCCATTAGTTCCGCGTCGGTGTCGTTGCTAAAAGGGCTGGGCGTCTGGGATACGGTGCAGGGGATGCGCAGCCATCCTTATCGTCGACTGGAAACGTGGGAGTGGGAAAATGCCCATGTGATGTTTGATGCCGCCGAGCTTAAGCTGCCTCTGTTGGGCTATATGGTGGAGAACACGGTCCTGCAACAGGCGCTCTGGCAGGCGCTGGAAGCCCATCCCAAAGTCACGCTGCGCGTACCGGCGTCACTGATTTCTTTGCATCAACATAACGATCGACATGAGCTTGAGCTGGCAGGCGGAGAGACCATTAGCGCGAAGCTGGTCATCGGCGCCGATGGTGCCAACTCTCAGGTGCGAAAAATGGCCGGGATTGGTATCCATGCCTGGCAGTACGCGCAGTCCTGTATGTTGATAACCGTACAATGCGAAAATTCACCGGGAGACAGCACCTGGCAGCAATTTACGCCTGACGGCCCGCGCGCGTTTTTACCGCTGTTTGATAACTGGGCCTCGCTGGTGTGGTACGACTCACCGGCTCGCATCCGCCAATTGCAAGCGCTGAATATGCCGCAATTGCAGACGGAGATTGCTAAACATTTTCCATCGCGACTCGGTAAGGTGATGCCAGTGGCTGCGGGGGCGTTCCCGCTTACGCGTCGTCATGCGCTGCAATATGTGCAACCAGGGCTGGCGCTGGTAGGTGATGCCGCGCATACCATTCATCCGCTGGCGGGGCAGGGCGTCAATCTGGGCTTTCGTGATGTTGATGCGTTGATTGATGTGCTGGTGAACGCGCGCAGCTACGGTGAATCCTGGGCCAGTCAGCCGGTGCTCAAGCGCTATCAGAATCGCCGTATGACTGACAATTTCATCATGCAAAGCGGTATGGATCTGTTCTATGCTGGATTTAGCAATAACCTGCAGCCGCTGCGCATCATGCGTAATCTCGGGCTCATGGCCGCAGAGCGCGCTGGCGTACTGAAACGTCAGGCACTGAAGTATGCGTTAGGGTTGTAGCTCGAGTGGTGCCTGATGGCGCTACGTTTATCAGGCCTACAGCTCATGTAGGCCGGGTAAAGCTTGCCATCATCCGGCGTCAGAAAAGCAAAAAGCTCGCCGAAGCGAGCTTTTTTAATATGGCTGGGGTACGAGGATTCGAACCTCGGAATGCTGGTATCAGAAACCAGAGCCTTACCGCTTGGCGATACCCCAACGGGTGCACCCACAGAGTGGACGACTTTTTGAAATTGGCTGGGGTACGAGGATTCGAACCTCGGAATGCTGGTATCAGAAACCAGAGCCTTACCGCTTGGCGATACCCCAACAATTTTTTGGATTTACCGAACGAGTCGATACGTCCTTAATATGGTGGCTACGACGGGATTCGAACCTGTGACCCCATCATTATGAGTGATGTGCTCTAACCAGCTGAGCTACGTAGCCAAATACTAACATTTTCTTCGATGGCTGGGGTACCTGGATTCGAACCAGGGAATGCCGGTATCAAAAACCGGTGCCTTACCGCTTGGCGATACCCCAATGACCGTTGCGGTGAACCGCTATATCGAAGAAAAAATGGCTGGGGTACCTGGATTCGAACCAGGGAATGCCGGTATCAAAAACCGGTGCCTTACCGCTTGGCGATACCCCATCCGTGCAACGCTTACGGGTGAATGGTGCGGGAGGCGAGACTTGAACTCGCACACCTTGCGGCGCCAGAACCTAAATCTGGTGCGTCTACCAATTTCGCCACTCCCGCAAAAAAGATGGTGGCTACGACGGGATTCGAACCTGTGACCCCATCATTATGAGTGATGTGCTCTAACCAGCTGAGCTACGTAGCCATCTTTTTTTCGCGTAACCTTATCGGCGTTGCGGGGCGCATTATGCGTATTGAGCCTTGAAGCGTCAACCCCTTTTTCATTGAAAATAGCTGGAATGTGACTGTTTGGTTAGGTTGCGAACAGCATGACGCAATATTCGGCAATTATTAGTTATTAATTGTTTTTTTGCACAGAAAACAAACATAAAAAAAGAGCCCCGCAGGGCTCTTATCTAAGGATTAACTTATTTATAAGCAGACTGGTGTACGCCAACGGCACGGCCAGACGGATCGTTCATGGTTTTAAACGCCTCATCCCATTCGATCGCCTTGGCAGAAGAACAGGCAACCGACGGCCCGCCAGGCACACATTCGGCAGCGCTTACTACCGGGAACAACTCTTCGAAAATCTCACGGTACAAATACGCTTCTTTTGACGATGGCGTGTTGTACGGGAAACGGAAGCTGGCAGTTTCCAGTTGTTGGTCAGAAACTTGTTCTGCAGCCACCTCTTTCAGGGTGTCAATCCAGCTGTAACCGACACCGTCAGAGAACTGTTCTTTCTGACGCCATGCGACGCTTGCCGGCAGGTAGGACTCAAAACATTCGCGCAGAACGTGTTTTTCCATTTTGCCGTTGCCGCACATTTTGTCCTGCGGGTTGATGCGCATCGCCACATCAAGGAATTTCTTATCCAGGAAGGGCACGCGAGCTTCTACACCCCAGGCCGACATGGCTTTGTTGGCACGGGCGCAGTCGAACATATGCAGCGCTTGCAGCTTGCGTACAGTTTCTTCGTGCAGTTCTTTTGCATCTGGCGCTTTGTGGAAATAGAGGTAGCCGCCAAACACCTCGTCCGAACCTTCACCCGACAACACCATTTTAATGCCCATCGCTTTAATTTTACGCGACATTAAGTACATTGGCGTCGAGGCGCGAATCGTCGTGACATCGTAAGTTTCGATGTGGTAAATCACGTCGCGGATCGCATCCAGACCTTCTTGCACGGTGAAGTGGATCTCATGGTGCACGGTCCCCAGATGGTTCGCCACCTCTTGCGCAGCTTTCAGATCCGGAGCGCCTTCCAGGCCGACGGCGAAGGAGTGCAGCTGTGGCCACCAGGCTTCGCTACGTTCCTGATCTTCAACACGGCGTGCCGCGTATTTTTTAGTGATCGCGGAAATGACGGATGAATCCAGACCACCGGACAACAGAACTCCATAAGGAACATCTGACATCAGGTGACTTTTCACCGCATCTTCCAGCGCCTGGCGCAGCTCGTTTTTATCGGTAACGTTGTCTTTGACGGCATCGTATTCAAACCAGTCGCGCTGGTAGTACTGACGAATTTCACCGTCTTTACTCCACAAATAGCTACCGGCCGGGAATTCTTTGATTGTGCGGCAGACAGGAACCAGCGCTTTCATTTCAGACGCAACGTAGAAGTTACCGTGCTCGTCGTAACCCATATACAGCGGGATGATCCCGATATGATCACGACCGATCAGGTAGGCGTCCTGCTCGCTGTCGTACAGGGCAAAAGCGAACATCCCTTGCAGGTCATCGAGGAAAGCGGGTCCTTTTTCCTGATACAGCGCGAGGATAACTTCGCAGTCGGAACCGGTCTGGAACTGGTAGCGATCGCCGTATTCAGCACGCAGTGTCTGGTGGTTATAAATTTCACCGTTAACCGCCAGGATATGTGTCTTCTTCATGTTGTACAGCGGCTGAGCACCGGCATTGACGTCGACGATGGACAGACGTTCGTGCGCCAGAATGGCGTTATCACAGGCGTAAATACCTGACCAGTCCGGGCCGCGGTGGCGCATCAGACGAGACAGTTCCAGGGCTTTTTTACGCAGTTCAACTGCGTCAGTTTTAATATCGAATACGCCAAAAATAGAACACATAACCTTCTCCGTTAACCTGTTGCGTGATGCTTTTTATGTTTGCTTGATAAAGAAAATGCCGCAAAGCTGGAGAGGGCGCAAGCGAATTACGGGTCAGAAAATAAAAAACGCAATAGTCATTGTGGATTGGTGAAAAAAGATTATATAATGAGCGCTATTATTGATGGATCAACAGTGAAGTGGTGATTTTATTGAATGGATGTATTTTTCAGGCCGGATAACTTACAGATGTTGTTATCCGGCTAAAGAGATTAAATGACGTCTATTTCAGCAACGGATGGGTAAATCCAGCTTGGTCTGAACGGCATGTTGTCAATATCATCAAGCTTGGATACGCCAGACAGTACCAGGATAGTTTCCAGACCCGCCTGAAAACCAGCCAGAATATCGGTACGCAGGTTGTCGCCAACGATAACGGTTTCTTCCGAGTGCGCCTGCATTTTGTTGAGAGCCGCGCGAATAATCCACGGGCTGGGTTTGCCGACATAAAACGGTTTACGACCTGAGATCTTCTCAATACCGGCACAGAGTGCTCCACAGGCGGGATAAAAGCCGCGACCGTGGGTATCCGGGTTAGTGGCGATAAAACGCGCGCCGTTGGCGACAAAATATGCTGCTTTATGCATCATGTCCCAGTTATAGGAACGTGTCTCGCCAACAATCACAAAATCGGGGTTCACGTCGGTAATGGTAAATCCAGCTTTGTACAGTTCGTGAATTAACGCGCCTTCACCCACCACATAGGCCTTTTTTCCTTCCTGGCGACGAAGGAAATCAGCGGTAGCCATCGCGGAAGTATAAAAGACGCTATCAGGGACATTCACACCCGCGGTGGCGAAGCGGTTTGCCAGATCTTGCCCGGTCTGCGAAGGGTAGTTAGTCAGCAGGACTAACGGCAGGCCTTTTTCCAGGATCCCAGTCAGAAATTCTGCCGCACCTGGTACGGCAACATTGTCGTGCATCAGCACGCCGTCGATATCACAAATTACATTCTTAATGGCCATGGACAATCCGACATTAAAAAAAGAAGGCATTACTATACACAAAATACACTACATCATTCGAGTTGCATCAAGGCGGCAAGTCTGCGAACCCCTGGAGCTTACTGAAGTAAGTGACCGGGGTGAGCAGATGCAGCTAACGCAGAGGCAGCTCGAAGGATGACGTGTATTAGTTTTCCAGCAAACGTTGCAGCAGTGTACCGTTGAGCATCGCGCGCTTCACCAACGCAAAGGCGCCAATGGCAGAGCGGTGATCCAGCGTGGAACGAACCACCGGTAAATTGTGGCGAAACGCTTTCAACGCCTGCGTGTTGATACAGCTTTCTATTGCAGGCAGCAGCACTTTATCAGCCTCGGTAATTTCGCCCGCAATGACGATTTTTTGTGGGTTAAACAGGTTGATGGCGATGGCGATGGTTTTACCCAGGTGGCGACCAACGTGCTCAATGACTTCTGCTGCCAGGTTATCGCCTTTATTTGCCGCCTTACAGATAGCTTTGATGCTGCAATCATCCAGCGTGAGCCGGCTTGGATAACCCTGTTTCAATAAGTTCTGCACGCGGTGTTCGATAGAGGCATTGGCGGCAATGGTTTCCAGACAGCCGAAGTTACCGCAGTGACAGCGCTCACCCAGCGGCTCTACCTGAATATGACCAATCTCGCCGACGTTGCCATTGCGACCGATGAAAATTCGGCCATTGGAGATGATACCCGCGCCGGTTCCGCGGTGCACTCGCACCAAAATGGAGTCTTCGCAATCCTGGCTTGCCCCGAAATAGTGCTCAGCCAGCGCAAGGCTGCGAATATCATGACCAACAAAGCAGGTGACGTTGAAGCGTTTTTCGAGCGCTTCGACCAGTCCCCAGTTTTCGACCTGAATGTGTGGCATATAGCGGATGACGCCGCTTTCAGGATCGACAAGGCCTGGCAAGATGACAGAAATTGCGATCAGCTCACGGATTTTCCGCTGGCAGTTCTCAATAAAGATGGCAATGGTGTTGAGCAGAGCATATTCCAGCGTTTCCTGGGTGCGCTCCGGGAGAGGGTAATGCTCTTCAGCAACCACTTTACTGCTCATATCATAGAGCGTGAGCGTTGTGTCGTGGCGACCCAGGCGTACGCCGATGGCGTGGAAATTGCGGGTTTCTGTGACGATAGAGATAGCGCGGCGGCCCCCGGTGGAGGCCTGCTGATCGACTTCTTTGATCAGCCCGCGTTCGATCAACTGACGCGTAATTTTGGTTACGCTGGCGGGGGCAAGCTGGCTTTGCTCGGCAATTTGAATTCGCGAGATTGGCCCATGCTGGTCAATCAGGCGATAAACCGCCGCGCTGTTAAGCTGTTTTACGAGATCAACATTACCTATTTGAGCTTGTCCGCCTGGTGTCATTCTTTCTCTTACTCAGTAACGACCTCGTTGCCATTAACGATGGTCTTGATGATTTTAAAGTCGTGCGTGAACACAGTCAGGTTGGCTACTTTGCCTGGCGCGATGCTGCCGAGTTGTTTGTCGACGCCAATGGCGCGAGCAGGGTAGAGCGTTGCCATGCGTAAGACTTCGTCGAGGGCGATATTTGCATGCTCGACCAGATTGCGTACGCCTTCAATCATGGTTAATGATGAACCGCTCAACGTGCCGTTCTCATCAACACACAGTCCATTGCGGTAGTATATTGTTTTACCAGCGAAAATGAACTGTTCAATGTTTGCACCTGCCGGCGCAGTCGCGTCAGTGACCAGGCACAGCTTGTCGCCTTTCAGGCGCTTAGCATTACGGATGTTAACGTAGTCAACATGCAGGCCATCGGCGATGATACCGCAGTAGATATCGGCTTCATCCAAAATAGCGCCCGCCAGACCGGGCTCACGGCCGGTAATGTACGGCATCGCGTTGAACAGATGTGTCGCAAAGGTGATGCCTGCGCGGAAGCCAATTTTTGCTTCTTTTACCGTTGCATTGGAGTGACCCGCAGAAACCACGATACCCGCATTCACCAGTTTGGTGATGACCTCTACCGGGACCATTTCTGGTGCCAGTGTGACTTTGGTGATCACATCTGCATTATCGCACAGGAAATCAACCAGTGCAGCGTCCGGCTGACGGACAAATCCCGGATTATGGGTACCTTTTTTCACCAGGTTCAGCCACGGTCCTTCAAGATGAAGTCCTAATGCCTGATTCGGGTGTTTCGCCAGGTATTCACGCATCACGCGAACACCCTGTTTCATCAGGTCATCGCTGGTGGTGATAAGCGTTGGCAGATAGTTGGTGCAGCCAGATTTTTCATTGGCTTTCTGCATGATTTCCAGCGTTTCAACGGTCACGGCTTCTGCCGTATCATTAAACTGCACACCGCCGCAGCCGTTCAGCTGTACATCAATAAAACCGGGGGAAACAATGGCCCCATTCAGTGAGCGCTGTTCAATCCCTGACGGTAATTCAGCCAGTGGGCAAACGCTGTCGATCAGGCCATTGGCGACAACAATCGCATGGTCATCAAGAATTTCGTGACCGGTAAAGATCCGGCCCTGGGTTAAAGCATACATTCCGACCCCCGATTTCAAAAAAATGCCGCCCTGCAACTTATCGACAGGGCGGAGACATCAATTACAGACCTTTAATATTTTCCGCTTCTAACTCGTTGAAGTATTTCAGCGTCTTCACTTTCAGTTCCATGGTGGAAGGCTCATCGCAGACCACAACGGCTTTTGGATGCAACTGCAGGCAGCTGATGGTCCACATGTGGTTAACGTTGCCTTCAACGGCGGCTTGCAGCGCCTGTGCTTTCTGGTGGCCCAGAACCAGGATCATCACTTCTTCAGCATCCAGCAGGGTACCCACGCCAACGGTCAGCGCATATTTAGGCACCTGGCTTACGTCGCCGTCAAAGAAGCGTGAGTTAGCAACACGTGTGTCGTGAGTCAGCGTTTTGATGCGGGTACGGGAAGCCAAAGAGGAAGCTGGTTCGTTGAACGCGATGTGACCATCGTTGCCTACACCGCCCATAAACAGGTGGATTTTACCGTAAGAACGGATTTTTTCTTCATACTGACGGCATTCTGCATCAATATCCGGCGCGTTACCATTGAGGAGGTTGATATTTTCTGCTGGAATATCAACGTGATCAAAGAAATTGCGGTGCATAAAGCTGTGGTAGCTTTCCGGATGCTCTTTCGGCAGGCCAACATATTCGTCCATGTTGAAAGTAACAACATGCTTGAAGCTCACCTGGCCCGCTTTGTGCATTTCAACCAATGCCTTATAAGCTGTCAGCGGAGTACCGCCAGTCGGCAGGCCCAGAACGAACGGACGATCTGCCGTTGGTTTGAACGCGTTAATACGGTTAACGATATGGCGAGCAGCCCATTTGCCGACTTGTTCAGCGGTATTCAGGGGGATCAGTCTCATTCTTCACCTCAAAAGTAAATGTAAGCAATTGGCGGATTGAGTCTCTGTGCAGTAATAAGCGTAACCTGGTTTTGCATCGGTAAGGATCAATCCGTTTCGATTTTTTGAATGATAAAATAAGTTTTCGTAGTTAGCCAGTGAAAGGGAGGGTTAATAACGATATTTGGTGACTGGAATCACAAAAAACACGCGTTTAATTTGCGATACGAATTAATTTTTCACACACTCTGAATGTAGATGAATGGTTAATATCGTTGTTCCAGAATCTTGCTGTCAGGAATGGTCGCACAATAAAAATATGGCTTCAAAGAAGCCTAATCGGGGTCTCGTAGGGGGAATAAAATGAATATTTTAGGTTTTTTCCAGCGGCTGGGTAGGGCGTTACAGCTCCCCATCGCTGTGCTGCCAGTCGCGGCACTGCTGCTGCGATTCGGCCAACCAGATTTACTTAACGTACCCTTCATCGCGCAAGCGGGTGGGGCCATCTTTGATAACCTCGCGTTAATTTTTGCGATCGGTGTTGCTTCCAGCTGGTCAAAAGACAGCGCAGGTGCGGCAGCGCTGGCAGGTGCGGTCGGTTATTTCATATTGACCAAAGCAATGGTTACCATTAACCCTGCAATCAATATGGGCGTGCTGGCTGGTATCATCACCGGTCTGGTCGGCGGTGCCGTGTATAACCGCTGGTCTGGTATCAAACTGCCTGACTTCCTGAGCTTCTTTGGCGGCAAACGCTTTGTGCCGATCGCCACTGGTTTCTTCTGTCTGGTGCTGGCTGCTATCTTCGGTTACGTATGGCCGCCGGTACAGAATGCCATCCATGCGGGTGGTGAGTGGATCGTGGGCGCTGGTGCGCTGGGTTCCGGTATCTTTGGTTTCATCAACCGTCTGCTGATCCCAACCGGTCTGCATCAGGTGCTGAACACCATCGCATGGTTCCAGATTGGCGAATTTACTAACGCTGCAGGTACCGTATTCCACGGTGACATCAACCGCTTCTACGCGGGTGACGGCACTGCGGGTATGTTCATGTCTGGCTTCTTCCCAATCATGATGTTTGGTCTGCCGGGTGCGGCGCTGGCGATGTACTTCGCGGCTCCTAAAGCACGTCGTCCGATGGTTGGCGGTATGCTGCTGTCCGTTGCGATCACCGCGTTCCTGACCGGTGTTACCGAGCCGCTGGAATTCCTGTTCATGTTCCTGGCTCCACTGCTGTACCTCCTGCACGCACTGTTAACGGGTATCAGCCTGTTCGTTGCAACACTGCTGGGGATCCACGCAGGCTTCTCCTTCTCCGCAGGTGCTATCGACTACGTGTTGATGTACAACCTGCCGGCAGCAAGCCAGAACGTCTGGATGCTGGTGGTGATGGGGCTGGTGTTCTTCGTTATCTACTTTGTGCTGTTCAGCGCGGTTATTCGTATGTTTAACCTGAAAACGCCGGGCCGCGAAGATAAAGAAGACGATATCGTTACTGAAGAAGCCAACAGCAACACTGAAGAAGGTTTGGCTCAACTGGCAACCAACTACATTGCAGCGGTTGGCGGTACTGATAACCTGAAAGCGATTGATGCCTGTATCACTCGTCTGCGTCTGACTGTTGCCGACTCCGGTCGCGTAAACGATGCGATGTGTAAGCGTTTAGGTGCATCTGGAGTAGTCAAGCTGAACAAGCAAACTATCCAGGTCATCGTGGGTGCGAAAGCCGAATCCATCGGCGACGAAATGAAGAAAGTTGTCGCGCGTGGCCCAGTGGCAGCAGCATCTGGTGAAAGTGCGCCAGCAGCAGCGGCCCCAGTAGCAAAACCGCAGGCTGTAGCGAATGCAGTCACCGTTGAAGCGCTGGTTTCTCCGATTACTGGTGACGTAGTTGCGCTGGAACAGGTTCCTGATGAAGCCTTCGCCAGTAAAGCTGTAGGCGACGGCGTGGCAGTGAAACCAACGGATAAAATCGTGGTTGCTCCGGCTGCGGGCACCATCGTGAAAATCTTCAACACTAACCATGCGTTCTGCCTGGAAACGGTTAAAGGCGCGGAAATCGTGGTCCATATGGGCATCGATACCGTAGCGCTGGAAGGTAAAGGCTTCAAGCGTCTGGTCGAAGAAGGTGCGGAAGTTACTGCAGGCCAACCGATTCTGGAAATGGATCTGGAGTTCCTGAACGCTAACGCACGTTCCATGATAAGCCCGGTTGTGTGCAGCAACAGCGATGATTTCGGCGCTCTGGTTATTAAAGCCGAAGGTCATGTGGTTGCCGGTCAAACACCACTATATGAGATTAAAGGTAAATAACTGCTCCTGAGTAAAGTGAGTTAAGTGCCTTAAGCGGCGGGGGATATTCCTCCGCCGCTTTTTTTTGCAGCAAATGCCCTCATATATCCTGTTGAAACACCTTTTTTGTGCAACTAATAGTTGTCTCCTGACGTCGCTTATAAGATCATACTCCGTTATACGTTGTTTACGCTTTGAGGAATCCACGATGAGTGAGGCTGAAGCCCGCCCGAGTAACTTTATTCGTCAGATCATCGATGAAGATCTGGCCAGTGGTAAGCACACCACTATCCATACCCGTTTTCCGCCGGAGCCAAATGGCTATCTGCACATTGGCCACGCGAAATCCATTTGTCTGAACTTTGGCATTGCGCAAGATTACCAGGGCCAGTGCAACCTGCGTTTTGATGATACGAACCCGGTTAAAGAAGATATCGAGTACGTTGAGTCGATTAAAAACGACGTTGAATGGTTAGGTTTCCACTGGACTGGCGATATTCGCTACTCTTCGGATTACTTCGATCAGCTTCACGCCTATGCGGTAGAGCTTATTAATAAAGGACTGGCGTACGTTGACGAACTGTCAGCGGACGAAATCCGCGAATACCGCGGCACGCTGACTCAGCCAGGCAAAAACAGCCCGTACCGCGATCGTAGCGTCGAAGAGAACCTGGCGCTGTTCGAAAAAATGCGTGCCGGTGGTTTTGAAGAAGGTAAAGCGTGCCTGCGTGCGAAAATCGACATGGCGTCGCCGTTTATCGTGATGCGCGATCCGGTGCTGTACCGCATTAAGTTCGCCGAACACCACCAGACCGGCAACAAGTGGTGCATCTACCCGATGTACGACTTTACCCACTGCATCAGCGATGCGCTGGAAGGCATTACGCATTCCCTGTGTACGCTTGAGTTCCAGGATAACCGTCGTCTGTACGACTGGGTGCTGGACAACATCACCATTCCGGTTCATCCGCGTCAGTACGAATTCTCGCGCCTGAATCTGGAATATACCGTGATGTCCAAGCGCAAGCTGAACCTGCTGGTGACCGACAAGCACGTTGAAGGCTGGGACGATCCGCGTATGCCGACGATTTCTGGCCTGCGTCGTCGCGGTTACACCGCTGCCGCGATCCGTGAGTTCTGCAAACGCATTGGCGTGACCAAGCAAGACAACACCATTGAGATCGCTTCTCTGGAATCCTGTATCCGCGAAGATCTGAACGAAAACGCCCCGCGCGCGATGGCGGTTATCGATCCGGTTAAACTGGTTATCGAAAACTATCCGCAGGGCGAAAGCGAATTGGTCACCATGCCTAACCATCCGAACAAACCGGAAATGGGCAGCCGTGAAGTGCCATTTAGCGGTGAAATTTGGATCGATCGCGCAGACTTCCGTGAAGAAGCGAACAAGCAGTACAAGCGTCTGGTGATGGGCAAAGAAGTACGCCTGCGTAATGCTTATGTGATCAAAGCCGAACGTGTTGAGAAAGATGCGGAAGGAAATATCACCACGATTTTCTGCACCTACGATGCCGACACCCTGAGCAAAGACCCGGCCGATGGTCGTAAAGTCAAAGGCGTTATTCACTGGGTGAGCGCGTCCCATGCGCTACCGATTGAAATCCGTCTGTACGACCGTCTGTTTAGCGTGCCAAATCCAGGTGCGGCGGAAGACTTCTTGTCTGTTATTAACCCTGAATCGCTGGTCATTAAGCAGGGTTACGGTGAGCCGTCGCTGCAGGCAGCGGTTGCAGGTAAAGCGTTCCAGTTCGAGCGTGAAGGTTACTTCTGCCTGGACAGTCGTTATGCAACGGCTGACAAGCTGGTGTTTAACCGTACCGTTGGTCTACGTGACACGTGGGCTAAAGCGGGCGAATAAGCCGCAACACATCCTCTCTAAACGCCGCTTCATGCGGCGTTTTTTTTCGCAAAAAAAACGTGTTCCAGGCTCCGTTTGCGGAGCGAATTAATTACATGTCCGTAATAATGGGCTGGGCGAATGTTTTTACGTTTAAATAACTTACCTCAATATGAAATGGGCTGAAACCGATTTCATCTCCATGGAAAACAAGCGATTTTTTAATTTTTTCAACGCTTTTTTATCTTCCGATGAAAATGTAACAGAAAGCAATCAAATATGTGCGGTTGCTCATACTATTACATACTCGTTACAGAAAGAGATTGATAATTCGCGTCGCGAAAAATAGTCTATTCATTGTAGTCACTGAGGTTTTCTTAGCGCTACTTTTTTATTTTTTGTTTTTTCGCTGTCCGCTTTTGTCGGCAGCATTTTATACGTCAAAGAGGATTAACATATGCGTACGTTTAGTGGCAAACGTAGTACGCTGGCGCTGGCTATCGCCGGTATCACAGCAATGTCGGGTTTTGTTGTTGCTCCCCAGGTACACGCCGAAGGATTTATTGATGACTCAACCTTAACCGGCGGCATCTATTACTGGCAGCGTGAGCGTGACCGTAAAGATGTGACCGATCATGACAAATACAAAACCAACCTTTCTCACTCCACCTGGAACGCTAACCTCGACTTCCAGTCCGGTTATGCGGCCGATATGTTTGGTATTGATATCGCAGCATTTACCGCTATTGAAATGAACGAAAGTAGCGAAAGCGGCCATCCAAACGAAATCGCATTCTCTTCCAAAAATAAAGGCTATGACGAGGATTATTCCGGCGATAAGAGCGGGATTAGCCTTTATAAAGCAGCTGCTAAATTTAAATACGGCCCAACCTGGGCGCGTGCCGGTTACATTCAACCAACCGGGCAGACTCTGCTGGCACCGCACTGGAGTTTTATGCCAGGTACCTATCAGGGTGCTGAAGCTGGTGCCAACTTCGACTATGGTGATGCTGGCGCGCTGAGCTTCTCCTATATGTGGGCTAACGAATATAAAGCACCGTGGCACACCGAAGTCGATAAATTCTATCAGGCTGATAAAAAGACCAGCGTTGATTACCTGCACTCAATTGGCGCGAAATATGACTTCAAAAATAACCTGTTGCTGGAAGCGGCATTTGGTCAGTCTGAAGGTTACGTCGATCAGTACTTCGCAAAAGCCAGCTACAAATTCGATTTAGGCGGTAACCCATTTACCACCAGCTACCAGTTCTACGGTGCACGCGACAAGGTTGATGATCGTACCGTGAACGATATTTATGATGGCACAGCCTGGTTGCAGGCGTTGACCTTTGGCTACAAAGTGGCAGAAGTCGTTGACCTTCGTCTGGAAGGGACCTGGGTTAAAGCGGACGGCCAGCAGGGTTACTTCCTGCAGCGTATGACCCCAACCTATGCCTCTTCAAACGGTCGTCTGGATGTCTGGTGGGATAACCGTTCTGACTTCAACGCCAACGGTGAAAAGGCGGTCTTCTTCGGCGCAATGTATGACCTGAAGAACTGGAATCTGCCGGGCTGGGCGGTAGGCGCGTCCTACGTTTACGCATGGGATGCTAAGCCATCAACCTGGCAGCTTAACCCGGATGCGTACTACGACAAAAACCGGACTATCGAAGAATCTTCTTACAGCCTGGATGCGGTCTACACCCTGCAGGATGGTCGTGCGAAGGGCACCATGTTTAAGCTGCACTTCACTCAGTACGACAACCATTCAGACATTCCGAGCTGGGGCGGTGGCTACGGCAACATGTTCCAGGATGAGCGCGACGTGAAGTTCATCGTTATTGCTCCGTTCACCATCTTCTAATGCCAACAGCGGCAGGCCGGGGGCCTGCCGCTTCGTTGAGGAAAGTGCTATGAAAAAACTGATACTCATTGCCGTTATGGCATCAGGGCTGGTGGCGTGTGCGCAATCTCCTGCGCCGAAAGAGGACAGCCGTCTGAAAGAAGCCTACAGCGCGTGTATTAATACCGCTCAAGGATCGCCGGAAAAAATAGAAGCCTGCCAAAGCGTGTTGAATGTACTGAAGAAAGAAAAACAGCACCAGCAGTTTGCCAATGAAGAAAGCGTACGCGTGCTGGATTATCAGCAGTGTATTCAGGCCACGCGCACGGGTAACGGTCAGTCCGTTAATGCTGATTGTGACAAGGTCTGGCAGGAAATTCGCAGCAAGAATGCCGCACAGTAATTCAAAAAATGAAAAAGACAACGGGCGGAGAATTTTCCGCCCGTTTGCATTTCAGAGCTTATTTTCCACTGGTTGATAACCCCGACTCAGCCGGACAAACAGCATTGCCGTGGCGGCGAGTCCGCAAAGTGCCGCGCACATCAGCCACCATCCCGGTGAGCTTTTATCTCCGGTTAGCTGAACCAGTGCCGTGGATATGACGGGTGTCAGACCGCCAAAAATCGCCGTAGCCAGACTGAAGGCCAGTGAAAAACCCACCGTACGGACATAGACAGGCATCACCTCGGTGAGTGCCGCGACCATTGCCCCATTGTACATACCAAAAAAGAACGAGAACCAAAGCAGGACCAACGTCATGCGCATAAAATCTGGCGCGGCGGTGAGCCAGTGCATGACCGGCCAGGTGGTGATCAGAGCGAGTACGGTTATCCCCATCAATACCGGGCGGCGACCAATTCGGTCAGAAATCGCTCCGCCAATCGGCAGCCAGATAAAGTTAGAAATACCGACCAGCATGGTGACGACCAGGCTGTCGCGAGCGCTCAGATGGAGTACAGCCCTGCCATAGGTCGGGGTATAGACGGTAATAAAGTAAAACGTCGTTGTGGTCATCGCCACCAGCAGCGTACCCGCTGAGATCAGACGCCAGTTTTTGATGATAGTGGTGAAAATTTCCCTGGTGTCGGGACGGTGTGTACGTTGTAAAAATGCGTCCGTTTCCTGAAGCGAGCGGCGCAGGACGAAGATCAACGGAATAATCATACAACCAATAAAGAACGGAATGCGCCAGCCCCATTCAGAGATTTCATCGTGCCCCAGCGTGGCATTCAGGCCGTAGCCAATCAGCGCTGCCACCACAATGGCAACCTGTTGGCTGGCGGACTGCCAGCTGGTGTAGAAACCTTTATTGCCAGGCGTGGCGATTTCAGAAAGATAAACCGAAACGCCGCCCAACTCTACGCCCGCAGAGAAGCCCTGCAATAATCGACCGACTAATACCAGCACAGGAGCCAGCAGGCCAATACTTTGATAACCGGGAACCAGGGCAATCAGCAGGGTCCCACAGCCCATGATCGCCAGCGTCACCATCAGTCCTTTGCGGCGACCAATTCTGTCGATATAAGCACCCAGCACGATTGCGCCAACCGGCCGCATTAAAAAACCCGAACCGAAAACCGCAAAGGTCAACATGAGCCCGGCAAACTCACTCTCCGCGGGGAAGAAAGTCTTTGCGATATAGGTGGCGTAAAACCCGAACAGAAAAAAGTCGAACTGTTCGAGAAAATTACCGCTGGTTACCCGCAGTATTGCGCCGAAAGTTCCGGTGCGCGATGGTTGTTGTGTCATTGGGTTTGCTCCACTGTCTTATCATAATATTTATAGAGGTAAGAGTTTGCGGGTTAGTCGCCTGAGACTCCCGCCTGTTTGCCGCGCCGTTTCTCAATCGCCCACTTGAGTAAGGCTGCGCAGCGGTAAAATCCGTGGGCAAATTTTCCGTAAGGAATGGTCAGAAAAAGCGCCATGACCACGCCGAGATGAATGACCAGTAAAATAGCCATCCATGAGGTATCTCTTCCTGCCAGCAGCGCCAGACCGGTCAGACTGGTCAGCAGCAGCAGCAAAATAAAACCGCGATCCATCGGTTTTTGCCGGGCGTCGCCGTGTAGCGGTGAGCGCCTGAGATTAAGCCATAGCAAGCCAGCCGGGCCGACAACCAGGCCAATGCCACCCAACGTGCCCAGCATGACCGGAACGCTGAAGAACGGGTAGGGTGCTTCTATGCCGGCAAAGTAGTGATAGCCTGTTGCCACCACGGTGGCGGCAAAGCAGAGCAGAAAACCGTAGAAGGTGAAGTGGTGGAAACGGCGACGCATCAGGGTGAAAGCATCATCCGCTTCGTTACAACCTTTGCCATGGCCTCCATCGAGATACTTCAGCGTCAGCACATTGTGTGAGGCTTCAGCAATCTCGGCGGAACGCGGCATGCCCGGAGAAATCTCGCGCCAGAAGCGGATCACGCCTGCCATCAGCAAACCGATCGCCAGAACAAAGACCGAACCAAACATCCAGGCCAGCAGGTTATGCGGGAAAATTTGATAGAAATCCCCGGCCAGCGGAGGATGGAATAGTGAACCTTTCAAACCTATAGCGAGGAGTAAAAACAGGATCAGACCGAATACCAGCGCCAGCGTCACGGTTACGCCTGCGCGACGATATAGCGCTCCAAAAGCAGCGGGCTGCGCGTAATGCTGATAGGTTTCGAGCCGGACTTCCGCCATCGCCTTCGGCACGTTGATGGCAAATTCATGAGGCGGGGCATACTGACACGCGTGCAGGCAAGCGCCGCAGTTATGGCACAAGTTTGCCAGATAATTGATATCCGCTTTACCGAATTCCAGACGCTGAGTCATGGCCGGGAACACGGCGCAAAAGCCTTCGCAATAGCGGCAGGCGTTACACACCTGCATCACGCGTTCAACTTCCGCTTCCGGTTCGGTGATAATTTGCGCTTCGATGATCAGTTTCTCAAGCTGCTTCATGACGTGTCTCCTTACGTGCGGCCAGCGCGGCTTCTTTTCCGGCAATGCGGCCAAAGGTCGTGCCGATCGACATCCCCACGCCTGCAGTGTAACCCTTGCCCAGCACGTTGCCCGCCATCATCTCTCCGGCGACGAACAGGTTACGGCTTGGAAGCCCTGCAAAATGCACAGCGGCGCGTTCGTTCACTTTTAACCCAAGATAAGTGAAGGTGATTCCTGGCCGCAGGGCGTAGCCGTAGTAAGGCGGTTGATCCAGCGGTCGCGCCCAATGCGTTTTCGCGGGTAGCAAATCTTTAGTGGCGCAGTTATCCAGAACGGTATGGTCGAACTGACCTGGCTGGCAGGCGTTGTTGTACTCTGTCACGGTGTGGGTAAAGCGTTCGGCATCCAGTCCTAACTGAAAGGCCAGTTCAGCCAGCGTATTGGCCTGTGTGCCAGGAAAGACCGGAGGCATGAAGTGTCCGATAGCTTTACTGTCGATGATGGAGTAGCCAATCTGTCCTGGCTGTTGAGCGACCAGACGTCCCCAGATGGCATAGCGTTTGGGCCAGAAATCTTCACCTTCATCATAAAAACGCTCAGCGTCCCGGTTCACCACAATACCGAGCGAAACGCAGTCCACGCGGGTGCAAATCCCGCCGTCATATAATGGCGCTCTGGCATCAATTGCCACACAGTGTGACTGGGAGGGATCGCCGATAATGTCTGCGCCAGCATCCATCATAAATTTGAGCAGTACGCCCTGATTAAAACGCGTGCCGCGAATTAGAAAGTTATCCGCAGGCCACTCGCCGCGGGCATTTTCCCCCCAGGCTTCGCGCAACCACTCCCGGTTAGATTCGAATCCGCCAGCAGCAAGCACGCAGGATTTCGCTGTGATACGCTCGTTGCCTGACAGCGCCGCCACGAACTCGCCGTTGTGCAGTTCAAGCGCCTGCACCGGTGTGTTATAGCGGATTTGTACGCCCAGCTTTTCTGCGCTGCGATAATAGGCATTCACGAGAGCTTTACCGCCCCCCATAAAAAAAGCGTTGGTTCGCGCCACGTGTAGAGCGCCAGAGAGTGGGGGCTGAAAATTGACGCCGTGCTGGCGCATCCAGTCGCGACACTGTGATGAGGTACGGATCACCAGACGCGCCAGGGCTTCGTTGGTATTTCCTTCAGTTACGCGCTGCAGGTCTTGCCAGAACTCCTCTTCCGGATAGCTTTCCACCAGCACATCCTGCGGCGCATTATGCATACAGCGCAGATTACGCGTGTGTTGGGAATTTCCCCCACGCCATTCCCGGGGAGCCGCTTCGAGTAGTAAAACGGAAGCGCCTTGCTCCCGGGCGGTAAGGGCAGCGCATAAGGCAGCATTGCCACCGCCAATCACCAGAACATCAACCATCGTATACTCCATTACCATTTAACTAATTGTTAAATTTGTAATTGAAATGTATACGCGCAGCTTGTGCGGGCGCCATGACGTAGTGCTAAACGGTACTTTAGTTATTGTAAAGGATGGCGCCAGGCCAGCTTCCTGCTTCCACCAGTTGATGCATCACTTTCGTCAGCACCACACGGGCCGCGAGGCCTGCCGGGGTGAGTTCATCGTCTGAGAGACTCACCAGAAAGTTGGGGCGGCTAAGTATTGGATTGTGGACGCCGATCACTCTTAGCGTCTCTTTATCGAGATGGGAAATTGCCGCGCCGGGCTGGAGAGTGGCACCAATGCCACTGCGCACGGCACGCATGAGTAGCGCCAGACCATCAATTTCCGTGGCGATCTCAATGTTCAGCGCGTGTTCCTGACAAATCGCTTCCAGCCTGCCGCGCAGACCGTGGCCCGGGCTTGGCATTATCAATGGGATACTTGCCAGCTGGGCTGGAGCAATATTGTCATCGGCAATATCAGCCAGTAAGGCATGAGTCCCAATCAAAAACAGCCGCTCTTCGAGAATCGGTATGGCGCTCCAGCGCAGGATCTTTTCTTTCTGAAACACGACAGCCAGATCAATCTGGCGGGTATTAATCATCCGCTCCAGATTGCCAGAGAGGCTTTCCACCACATGCAGACGGACATCACTGTAGCTTTCCTGCATGGCGTTGATAAACGGCATTCCGAGAACGGAAGCGGTACTAGGAGCCATGCCGACGCTGACGTGTCCGGAAAGTCGGGACTCGCGTGCGGCGAGGATCGCGTCGTCTGCGTGACGAAGCGCCAGCTGCGCCTGGGAGTAAAAAGCCAGCCCGGCGCTGGTGGGTGTCACGCCTCGTGAGGTGCGTTGCAGCAGGCGAATAGCGAGTTCGTTTTCCAGACGCGACATTTGCTGGCTGAGTGCCGAAACCCCGATATTGAGATCGAGCGCCGCGCTACCCATGCTGCCTGTTTCTACAATGCGCACAAAATAGCGTAGCTGGCGAAGTTCCATTTCGACTCTCCGGAAGGGGCAATTGATTTTTACATTAAAGCAACACAGGAGCGTAGGGAAGGGGAAAAGGGCAGGTAATGCCCATAAAAAAAGCCAACCGGAAGGTTGGCTTTTCAAAAAGCATTACATTATTTGCCGTCGTGGGCATGCTCATCTTCGCGGCAATCGCCTTCAGCGCAGTGGCCGTAGAGATAGAGACTATGGTTGGTTAAACGAATACCATGTTTAGCCGCAATCTCACGCTGGCGCGCTTCGATGGAATCATCGCTGAACTCGACTACTTTGCCGCAGTCGAGACAGATGAGGTGATCGTGATGATGCTGTTGAGTCAGTTCGAAGACGGATTTACCACCTTCAAAATTATGGCGGGTCACGATACCGGCATCATCAAACTGGTTCAGCACACGATACACGGTCGCCAGACCAATTTCTTCACCCATATCGATCAGGCGTTTGTATAAATCTTCCGCACTGACGTGATGGTTATCCGGTTCCTGAAGAACTTCCAGAATTTTTAAACGAGGAAGCGTTACTTTCAGGCCAGCCTTCTTTAATGCGGTATTGTTGTCAGTCATGCGGAATCTGTCCTGTAGCTAAACGATTCACTTCATTAACAGAAGTGACAGAAATTGCACTTGAGATAATGCGTATCATTATAGAACTGCCATGGCTAAATGAAAACTGCAAGTCTCTGGCATATATTGTTAATCAAAACGTGGTATCGCCGACAAACACACTGTGCAACACCCGATTGGCATCCAGCCATTGTACAGGGTCAGACGAAAAAGTTACAAATTTGTAGCAATTATTTTGATTGGTTTTATCTATTGATGCGGCGCAGATGGAAATCTACGCCGCACGAAATCAGGCATTAATGATTTCGTCGAGGTGCAGCTCTTCAGAGATCTGCTTAACCCATTTTTCTACGCGTTCTGCTGTCAGTTCTGGCTGGCGATCTTCATCGATAGCCAGACCGACAAAGTGGTCGTCGTCAGCCAGGCCTTTAGACGCTTCAAAGTGATAACCCGCCGTCGGCCAGTGACCAACGATGGTTGCACCGCGCGGTTCGATGATGTCGCGAATTGTGCCTAACGCATCGCAGAAATACTCTGCGTAATCTTCCTGGTCGCCACAGCCGAACAATGCAACCAGTTTGCCGTTAAAATCAATGTCTTCGAGGGTAGGGAAGAAATCATCCCAGTCACACTGCGCTTCACCGTAGTACCAGGTTGGGATGCCGAGCAGCAGAATGTCATAACCTTCGAGGTCTTCTTTGCTACTTTTTGCAATGTCATGAACATCGGCAACGTCTTTACCAAGCTGTTTTTGAATCATTTTTGCGATGTTTTCGGTATTACCGGTGTCGCTGCCGAAAAAGATGCCAGTGATTGCCATGAGTTAAATAACCTCTTGAAACTTATTGAAATGGTGGTGGCGCATTGCCCACGGATAAGGGCAATCATAGCAGAACAGTCAGGCATGCGGAAACAGCAAACACGCAGGACTGCACTCTGTGCTACACGATTTATGATTTATACCCGTCATACTTCAAGTTTCAGGTGCGTTGGCTGCGCTCACTCACCCGAATCACTTACTACAGTAAGCTCACCGGGATTCGTTCATTTGCCGCCTTCCTGTAACTCGAATTATTTGGGTATAGAGCAGAAATTCAGACTATGCCTGACCGCGCAATGTGCTGAGTTGGGTCATCAGCATCTCTTCGATGAGTTCACTGCGACTCATGTTGCGCGCCTCCGCCAGCTCGTTCAGAGCGTCAACGGCATCAGCGTTCAGTTTCAGTTCGACACGCTTAAGCCCGCGAACTTTGTCACGCTTAAGCTGATTACGTTTATTAATACGTAACTGTTCATCACGCGAGAGCGGATTAGTTTTGGGTCGTCCCGGGCGACGCTCCTGCGCGAACAGATCTAATGTCGTACGGTCCGTTTGTTCTTTGGCCATGATCTTGGTGACTTCGGGGAAACAATCAGCCAGGCGTCTGCCCGGATGGATAGCGCGCCATAATACATCAGCAGGGGTGACACGCCAACGCCCACGCGCGTAATCGCGCGCAGACGCTGAGTTTTTAATCAGTTAGCGTGTTCGTTCAGATAACGACGGATGGCGCGCAGCACCGCCTCCGGTTTTTCCGCATGCACCCAATGACCGGCTCCAGCAATAACATGCGCCCGAGCCTGCGGAAATTGCGCCAGCAGCTGTTCGCGATACGCTTCGGTAACATACGGTGAGTTGCCGCCAGGGATAAACAGCGCCGGGTGCTCCCACGCAGGAATGGTTTCCCAACCGACGATATGAGGATACTGATCCCACAGCACGGGAACGTTAAAACGCCATTCGCCGTCGACGAAAGATTTCAGCAGAAACTGGATTACGCCTTCCTCATGCAGATGCTGACGCATGACGCTGGCCGCCTGCTGACGCGAAGTGACCTGGGCATCGGTTACGGCATTAATAGCGGTAAAGATCGCATCGTGACGGCGAACTTGATAGTCGACCGGTGCAATATCAATGGCCACCAGTCGATCGATACGATCAGGAGCCAGCGCGGTTAATGCCATGACGGCTTTTCCCCCCATCGAGTGACCAATAAAGGTCGCCTTTTCTATTTGCTGAGCGTCCAGCGTATCCAGCAAATCTTGCGCCATGGCCGGATAATTCATCTCAGGGGAACGAGGGGAGAGGCCATGATTTCGCATATCGACCTGGATGATATCGTGATCGACCACCAGATCGCGCGCCAGGATCCCCAGGTTATCCAGACTGCCAAACAGGCCGTGAACCAGGACGATGGGAGAATTATTGTGCAGGTTTTGCGCAGATTGCGCTCGGATATTCAATTTCATGGCAAAGTTCTTTTTTTCACACTCACGGGTTAGGGTATCATGTTGACCATTCTGCCACATGGCTGCAACAACTACGGTTACTCTGAGTTTTGCTGGCCACCAGGCTTGACGCTATCCGCTGTTGGGATTTGCCTTTACACTACGTGTGTTTACCCCGACAACTTGTATTCAGCTAAACACTGCACTGGATTAAGATGAAAACGATTGAAGTTGATGATGAACTCTATAGCTATATTGCCAGCCACACCAAGCATATTGGCGAGAGTGCATCCGACATTTTACGGCGTATGTTGAAATTTTCCGCCGCATCACAGCCTGTCACTCCGATAGTCAAAGAAGTCCGCGCTGTGCAACCTGTCGTGGAAGCTAAGCCGGTTAACCCCGTAAAAGATAAAGTGCGCGCGATGCGTGAACTGCTGCTGTCCGACGAATACGCGGAACAGAAGAAAGCAGTAAATCGCTTTATGCTGGTGCTGTCTACACTCTATTCACTGGATCAAAACGCGTTCGCCGAAGCAACGGAATCGTTGCATGGCCGTACGCGCGTTTATTTTGCAGCAGATGAACAGACGCTGCTGAAAAATGGTAATCAAACCAAACCGAAACACGTGCCAGGCACGCCGTACTGGGTGATCACCAACACCAATACCGGCCGTAAATGCAGCATGGTTGAACACATCATGCAGTCAATGCAATTCCCCGCGGAATTGATTGAAAAGGTTTGCGGAACAATTTAATCCTTGCATTAGAAGGACCAGGCAATGGCAATCCACAACCGTGCAGGTCAACCTGCGCAACAGAGTGATTTGATTAACGTCGCCCAACTGACGGCACAGTATTATGTACTGAAACCAACAGCAGGGAACGCTGAGCACGCCGTTAAGTTCGGTACGTCCGGACATCGCGGCAGTGCAGGTCGTCATAGTTTTAACGAGCCGCATATTCTGGCTATCGCTCAGGCGATTGCTGAAGAACGTGCGAAAAACGGGATTACTGGCCCGTGCTATGTGGGCAAGGATACCCACGCGCTGTCTGAACCGGCTTTTATCTCTGTACTGGAAGTGCTGGCGGCGAACGGCGTTGACGTCATCGTGCAGGAAAGTAACGGTTTTACGCCGACCCCTGCTGTGTCGAATGCTATCCTGGTCCACAACAAAAAAGGCGGCCCGCTGGCTGACGGCATTGTGATCACGCCGTCCCACAATCCGCCGGAAGATGGCGGCATTAAATATAACCCGCCAAACGGTGGTCCGGCAGATACCAACGTCACCAAAGTGGTGGAAGACAGAGCCAACGCGCTGCTGGCTGACGGTTTGCAAGGCGTGAAGCGCATGTCGCTGGACGCTGCGCTGGCATCTGGCCATGTAACAGAGCAGGATCTGGTTCAGCCGTTTGTTGAAGGACTGGCTGACATCGTCGACATGGCGGCGATCCAAAAAGCGGGTCTGACGCTGGGTGTCGATCCGCTGGGCGGTTCCGGTATCGAATACTGGAAGCGTATTGCTAAGCACTACAACCTGAACCTGACTATCGTTAACGATCACGTTGATCAGACTTTCCGTTTCATGCATCTCGACAAAGATGGCGCAATCCGCATGGACTGCTCTTCCGAGTGCGCGATGGCAGGCCTGCTGGCGCTGCGCGACAAGTTCGATCTGGCCTTTGCCAACGACCCAGACTACGACCGTCACGGTATTGTCACCCCGGCAGGGCTGATGAATCCGAACCACTATCTGGCGGTGGCGATCAACTACCTGTTCCAGCATCGCCCGCAGTGGGGCAAAGATGTTGCCGTTGGTAAGACGCTGGTGTCCTCGGCGATGATTGACCGCGTGGTGAATGATTTAGGGCGTAAACTGGTCGAAGTGCCGGTTGGCTTTAAATGGTTTGTTGACGGTCTGTTCGACGGCAGCTTTGGCTTTGGTGGTGAAGAGAGCGCGGGGGCATCTTTCCTGCGTTTCGACGGTACACCGTGGTCGACCGACAAAGACGGCATCATCATGTGCTTGTTGGCGGCAGAAATTACCGCAGTGACCGGTAAGAATCCGCAGGAGCACTACAACGAACTGGCTGCCCGCTTTGGTGCGCCGAGCTACAACCGCCTGCAGGCAAGTGCGACCTCCGCACAGAAAGCGGCGCTGTCTAAGTTGTCTCCGGAAATGGTGAGCGCCAGCACGCTGGCGGGCGATCCGATCACCGCACGTCTGACGGCGGCACCGGGCAACGGTGCTTCTATCGGCGGTCTGAAAGTGATGACTGACAACGGCTGGTTTGCCGCTCGTCCGTCCGGCACCGAAGACGCTTATAAAATCTATTGCGAGAGCTTCCTCGGTGAAGAACACCGCAAGCAGATCGAAAAAGAAGCGGTTGAAATCGTCAGCGAAGTGCTGAAAAACGCGTAAACCGTAGGCCGGATAAGACGCTAGCGTCGCTATCCGGCATGAATTAAAAAGCCGGATAGCTTTGTGCTGATCCGGCTTTTTTTATTCGGCTTAGATTCACGGCATAAACCGATAACCAATCCCGGTTTCGGTCAGAAAATGACGCGGACGCGCCGGGTCCAGTTCCAGCTTCTGGCGTAGGTGTCCCATGTAAATTCGCAGATAGTGACTGTGTTCGACGGCGTTCGGTCCCCAAACCTGATTTAACAGCTGGCGTTGCGTTAGTACCTTTCCGGCATTATTCAGCAGTACCGCTAACAGGCGAAACTCAATCGGCGTCAGATGAATCTCTTCATCACCACGATGTACGAGCCGGGTGGCGATATCTACTTTTACGTTGGAAAAATGCACCACTGGCTCGGGAGACGCGCCGCTGGTGTGGCGGCGCAATGCCACACGTAATCGCGCCTGTAGCTCGCCAATACCAAAGGGTTTACTGAGATAGTCATCGGCGCCGGCATCCAGAGCGGCGATTTTATCGCTTTCTTCGCTGCGAGCTGAGAGCACAATTACCGGTATCGCGCTCCATTGTCGCAGGTCACGAATAAAATCAATACCGTCACCGTCCGGCAGACCGAGATCGAGAATGATGAGATCGGGTTTTCGCGTGGCGGCTTCCAGCAGACCACGTTGCAGCGTTTCTGCTTCATATACACGCAGACCATCGGCTTCCAGCGCGGTACGCAGAAAGCGACGGATAGCCTGTTCATCTTCAACAATCAGTACGTTCGTCACATATCCTCATGAAAATCTTCAAGTTCAGGGGGGATTTCCTGGGGCAGTGTAACACGGAAACATGCTCCTCCCTGTGCGCGATTGTGGACGGAAATCGTACCGCCGTGCACGTCCACAATGGCCTGACAGATTGCCAGCCCCAGCCCAACGCCCGGTACCGATGACTCTTTGTTTCCCCGGGAAAACTTGTCAAAAACTCGCTGCTCCATACCCGATGGAATGCCGGGGCCATCATCCCAGACGTCCAGTTGCAGGTGCTCGCCATCGACGCTGGCATCAATACCGATTTGCGCCGCTGGACCTGCGTATTTAACGGCGTTTTCCAGCAGATTAATCAGCACCCGTTCAAAGAGTGGGCCATCGACGTGGATCAGCGTCAACGGTGCTGGTAGCGACAAATTAATAGGAGCAGAGAGTCCTGGCTCCAGCATCTGCAGGGCGCTGCCGACCACCTCTTCCAGTGTTAACCACTCCTTCTTAAGATTAAAGCCGCCGGACTGAATTCGCGCCATATCCAGCAGGTTATTAACCAGTCGGGTCGTATTAAGGACGTGCTGGCGAATCTCACTGGCCTGGCGCGCGTGCGGCGATCCTTCGCTTGCCAGATCCAACGTTAAGATCTCTGCCTGACCAAACAGCACCGTTAGCGGCGTACGTAAATCGTGGGAAAGGGCGGCGAGCAGCGCGTTACGAATGCTTTCGCGCTCGCTGGCAAACCGGGCCTGCTCTTCGCTGGCGGTTAGCGTCAGACGCTCCAGCGCACTGGCGACCAGTAAAGTGAAAGTTTCCAGCAGGCGTTGCTGTTCGGGGATCATCAGCTGGCGTAAATTTCCCGGTTCCACAACCAGCAGCCCATGCGTTTTGTCGGCACTTTTTAACGGTAAAATTTGATACGGCACTCCTGGCAACGTGTCAGTACCTGCGCCAGCCGGTTGCCCTTTATCAAAGCTCCATTGGGCAATGGCATCATCCCACGGTGTCATGCCCTGTTGATGGGTGAGAGGGGCCAGCTTACCGTTCTCACCGGGCAGTAAAACCTGGCTGCGGGCCTGGAACGTTGAGGCAATAAACTGTTCGCTGGTGGCGGCGATATCTTGCTGACTCCGTCCGACGGCCAGCGCTTTCGACATCTCATACAAATGGCGCGTACGTTGTTCGCGATAACGGGCTACCCGCGCCTGATAACGCACTCCGGCGGTAAGATTACCGATTACCAGCCCTACCGTTAGCATCACGGCGAAGGTGAGCAGGTACTGGACGTCGGAAACGGCCAGCGTGCCGCGTGGAGCAATAAAGAAGAGATCGAAGCTGGCGACGTTAACAAAAGTTGCCAGCACCGACGGCCAGCGTCCGTAAAAGAGGGCGATAACCACCACGCCCAATAAATAGATCATCACCAGGTTGGCGGCGTCAAAGGCCATCAACCACTGCATGGCAATCAACGTAATGATGGCGCACAGCGCGACGGCAACCACACAACCCTGAATTTGTACCCGCCATTTATCCTTAAAGGTGCGGTTATCTGCAGTTTGTAGCACAGGGCGCGAAGGTGGCTCATCGAGCGCAACAATCATCAGGTCGAGATCCGGTGCGCGATGGGCCAGTTTGTCAGCAAAAGAATCACTGCGCCACCAGCGTCGTGTAGCCGGACGTCCGAGGACAATTTTTCCCAGATTATGCTCACGGGCGTAGCGGATTACAGCCTTGTCTTCAGCGGGATCGGAAAGGGTGGCGGTTTCTGCACCCAGCTCCTGGGCTAACCGCAGAGCGCTTAAAATTGCGCGGCGCTGTTTTTCGGGCAGTCGGTGCAGCGCTGGCGTTTCGACATACACTGCATGCCAGACGCTGCCGAGGCGCGCTGCCAGACGCGCGGCAGCACGCACCAGCTTTTCGCTGCCGGTATTGTGTCCAATGCACAGTAAAATGGCGTCACGGGTATGCCAGACTTTTTCTTCCCCCGGACGCCCTCGCCAGGCACGCATCTGATCGTCAACCCGATCGGCCGTGCGGCGCAGGGCCAGCTCACGTAGCGCGATCAAGTTCCCTTTGCGAAAGAAATGCTCGATGGCTCTTTCCGCCTGACCGGCGATATAGACCTTGCCTTCGTTCAGGCGTTGGCGCAAATCATCGGGGGGAAGATCGACCAGCACCACATCGTCGGCGGCATCGAAAAAAGGATCGGGGACGGTTTCGCGAACCTGAATGCCGGTGACGCCGCTGACCACATCATTGAGGCTTTCCAGATGCTGCACGTTGACGGTAGTAAAAACGTCAATACCGGCTTCGAGCAGCTCTTCAATGTCTTGCCAACGCTTAGGGTGGCGTGAGCCAGGCGCATTACTGTGCGCCAGTTCATCCATCAAAATGAGCGCCGGACGGCGGGCCAGCGCCGCGTCGAGATCGAACTCGCTAATATGACGACCATGGCGCGCCTGTCTCTTTAGCGGCAGGATGCTGAGACCGTCCAGCAACGCGGCGGTCTCTTTGCGTCCGTGGGTTTCCACCACCCCAATCAGCACATCTAACCCCTGCGCCCGCAACCGTTGGGCCTCTGCCAGCATGGCCCAGGTTTTACCGACGCCTGCACACGCGCCGAAGAAAATTTTCAGTTTTCCGCGGTGCGGGGCAGCGGTCTGCTCCAGCAGGCGATCGGGGTCGGGGCGTGAGGGTTCGTTATGCATGTCCTTTTTCTCAGTGCTTATCCAGCGCTAAATTAAGTTCTACCAGGTTCACCACCGGCTGGCCGATAAAACTGACCAACGGCTTTTGCGTGTATTGTGCAACCAGGCGCGTGACCTCTTCAACGCTGAGGTTGCGAGCCTGCGCCACGCGGGGGATTTGCCAGGCCACCGCGGCTGGCGTCAGATTGTTATCCAACCCGCTGGCGGAAGCCGTTACCAGCTCTACCGGAACGACAGGATTTGCCTGCGGGTTAGCAGCACGCAGTGCGGCTATCCGGCTTTGCAGCTGTTTATCCAGTTCCGGATTGCTGGCTGCCAGGTTACTGCCGCCTGAAGCCATTGGATTATAGGGCATTTCTGCTGTAGCTGACGGACGTCCCTGAAAATAACCGGCCGCGGTAAAATGTTGCCCAATGAGCGCAGAGCCGCGAACGACTTGATCTTCGCGTAGAAGCGAGCCGTTAGCCTGGTGGGGAAACCACCACTGCCCCAACGCGGTGGTCAACAACGGGTAAGCTCCGCCGGTGATAAGCATCAGGAAAATCAATGTTGATAATGCAGGACGTAATCCACTCATCTGAAACCTCACACCAGACCCAGTAGGGTCAGCAGTAAATCAATTGCTTTGATACCGATAAACGGCACAACCAGACCACCCAGACCATAGATCCACAAATTACGGCGCAGCATTGCGGATGCGGATAACGGTTTGTAGCCCACGCCTTTAAGCGCCAGCGGGATCAGTAAGACGATAACCAGCGCATTAAAGATAACCGCGCTGAGGATCGCCGAGTCCGGCGAATGCAAGCCCATCACGTTAAGCGCATTGAGCTGCGGGTAGGTGGCGGCGAACGCGGCCGGGATAATGGCGAAATACTTCGCCACGTCGTTGGCGATACTGAAGGTGGTCAGCGAACCACGCGTCATCAGCATCTGTTTACCAATGTGCACCACTTCAATCAGCTTGGTGGGGTTAGAGTCGAGATCCACCATGTTGCCTGCTTCTTTCGCCGCCTGGGTCCCGGAGTTCATGGCGACCGCCACGTCGGCTTGCGCCAGCGCCGGGGCGTCATTGGTTCCGTCGCCGGTCATCGCCACCAGACGACCTTCCGCCTGATACTGACGAATCAGCGCCAGCTTGGCTTCCGGCGTGGCTTCAGCTAAGAAGTCATCTACCCCGGCTTCTGCCGCAATCGCGGCGGCGGTCAGGCGGTTATCGCCGGTGATCATCACCGTTTTGATGCCCATTTTGCGTAGTTGGGCAAAACGTTCTTTGATTCCGCCTTTTACGATATCTTTCAGGGCAATCACGCCCAGCACGTGGGAGCCTTCGGCAACCACCAGCGGCGTAGCGCCAAGGCGTGCGACGTTTTCGACCTTCTGCTCCACGTCGGCAGGGAAGTGGCCGCCGTTGGCTTCGACGTGACGACGAATAGCATCGACCGACCCTTTGCGGATCATGCGGTTGTCGATGTTGATCCCGCTCATTCGGCTTTGGGCGGTAAACGGTACAAAGGTGGCGTGCAGCGATTGCACGTCGCGAATACGCAGATTAAAGCACTGTTTTGCCAGAATCACGATACTGCGGCCTTCAGGGGTTTCATCGGCCAGTGATGAAAGCTGCGCGGCGTCGGCCAGCGTCTTTTCATCCACCCCCTGGGCGGGCAGAAAATCTGAAGCCTGGCGGTTGCCCAGCGTAATGGTGCCGGTTTTGTCCAGCAGCAGTACGTCCACGTCACCCGCCGCTTCCACTGCACGTCCGCTGGTGGCGATGACGTTCGCGCCCAACATGCGGCTCATCCCGGCGACGCCAATAGCAGAGAGCAACCCACCGATGGTGGTGGGGATCAGACACACCAGCAGGGCAACCAGTACCGTGACGCTAACCGCGCTACCACCCCAGGCGGAAAACGGCCACAGCGTGGCGGTCGCCAGCAGAAAAACGATGGTCAGGGCTATCAACAGGATCGTCAGGGCGATTTCATTCGGCGTTTTACGCCGCTGCGCGCCTTCAACCATGGCGATCATCCGGTCGAGGAACGTTTCACCAGGGTTTACGCTACATTCGATCACCAGCCAGTCGGAGAGGATGCGGGTCCCGCCGGTGACGGAGGCGAAATCACCACCGGATTCACGAATGACCGGCGCGGATTCACCGGTAATGGCGCTTTCATCCACCGATGCGCCACCTTCGATGACCTCGCCGTCACACGGGATAATATCGCCCGCTTCTACTAACACGATATCTCCTTTGCGCAAATCCTCCGCCGGAACGTGATCCATGGCGGCACCGTATTTCGGTTCGCGGAGTTTGCGAGCAAAAGCGGTTTTTTTAACGCCTTTCAGACTGTTAGCCTGAGCCTTACTGCGTCCTTCCGCCAGCGCTTCGGCAAAGTTGGCGAACAGAACGGTAATCCACAGCCACAGACTTATCGCGCCGGTAAACCACGGATTGCCTTGCATATGGCCTGTGGCCATTGCCAGCGTTAACAGGGTTGTCAGCAGACTGCCCAGCCAGACGATAAACATCACCGGATTGCGCCACTGGGTATGTGGGCTTAATTTTTTCACGGCGTCCATCAGCGCCTGTGCGACCAGAGAGGGTTCGAACAGCGCCAGTTGCTTGCGACTCATAGTCATGTGCTCCGCATCACTCAGTGTAATGACAGGTATTCTGCGACCGGGCCAAGTGCCAGGGCAGGAACAAAGGTGAGGGCGCCAACCAGTAACACCGTACCGATTAACAACCCGACAAACAGTGCACCGTGAGTAGGCAGCGTGCCAGGGCTTGCTGGCTGGATCTTTTTACTGACCAGCGATCCGGCAATTGCCATCACGGGAATGATCACGCCGAAACGGCCGAAGAACATGCACAGAGCCAACAGACAGTTCCAGAACGGGCTGTTGGCGCTTAATCCGGCGAAGGCGCTACCGTTGTTGTTCGCGGCAGACGATACGGCGTACAACACTTCACTAAAGCCATGTGGACCAGGGTTGAGCATGGCGCTGCGTCCGGCATCGCTCATCATCGCTATCGCCGTACCGAGCAGTACCAGCGCAGGGGTGACCAGAATCGCCAGTGCAGTCATTTTCATTTCACGCACGTCTATTTTCTTACCCAGATATTCCGGCGTGCGACCAATCATCAGGCCCGCGATAAACACCGCCAACAACACGAACAGCAGCATGCCGTACAGGCCCGAACCGACACCACCGAAGACCACTTCGCCAATCTGCATTAGCCACATCGGCACCATCCCACCCAGCGCGGTGAAGGAGTCATGCATCGCATCGACAGCGCCGCAAGATGCCGCTGTCGTCACGACGGAAAAAAGACTCGTAGCCAGCACGCCAAAGCGGCTTTCTTTGCCTTCCATGTTGATATTACTGTCTGCACCGAATGCCATCAGGTGCGGGTTGCCTTGAACTTCGGCCCACATCACCACGGCTACGCAGACCACAAATATCAGCGACATGGCCCACAGCAGGGTCCGCCCCTGGCGACGATCGCCAACCACATCACCAAAGGCAAAACACAGCGCGGTAGGAATTAAGAAAATGGCCAACATCTGTACCAGATTGGTCAACGCGGTAGGGTTTTCAAACGGATGTGATGAGTTAGCGTTAAAGAACCCGCCCCCGTTAGTGCCAAGCATCTTAATCGCTTCCTGTGAGGCGACGGGCCCCATCGGCAGCAGCTGTTTCACCCCTTCAAGGGTAGTAATGGGCTGATAGGGCAACACGTTTTGCAGCACACCTTGCTGAATGAAGAACAACGCAATGAGCAATGCAATGGGGAGCAGGATCCACAGCGTAATGCGAACCAGATCGACCCAGGCGTTGCCCAGCGTGTTCATACTCTGGCGAGTAAAGGCACGGGCCAGGGCAAAAATCACCGCAATCCCGGTTGCCGCTGACAGGAAGTTCTGCACGGTCAGCCCGACCATCTGGCTGAAGTAGCTTAAGGTGGTTTCGCCAGCATAGGATTGCCAGTTGGTGTTGGTGACAAAACTTACCGCCGTGTTGAGCGCCAAATCCCACGAAAGCCCAGGTAGCTGTTGCGGATTTAGCGGCAGCAGGTTTTGCGCCATCAGCATTGAAAACAGGACCAGCAACCCCAGCACATTGAGCGCGAGGATCGCCAACAGATACTGCCGCCAGTTCATCTCCTGCTGCGAGATGCCCAGACCGCGCCAGAGCAGATGTTCCACGCCAGCCAGGCCCGGCAGGGACGTATTATTGATCAGCCGAGCCAAGCCAAAACCCAGCGGTCTGGCGATGATAAACAGTACCAGCAAGAAACTGGCAATGAGTAAAAATCCTTGGGCCGCCATCAGAACGCCTCCGCATTAATCAGGGCATACACCAGATAACCTAATAATAAAAAGACCAGCACAATGCCGGTTATCACGCCTGCACTCACGGTGCACCTCCAGTGGCATAAATGTGATAACCAGAGCGTAGATTTTTGCTTGCAAAGATTTCGCAAAAATCAGTGGGAGGGGTGTAAAAAAAGTATAAAAATGGCAAAGACCATTATTTAACTAATGATTAGTATTAATTTAACTTTTATGTAACTTAATTACGGTTTTTAGCTAAACGGAGCATCAATAGATAAAAATAAGTGGTCGGATGAGTAGCAAAATTACACACAAGGCGGTATTATTTTCATCAGTTAACCAAGTTTATTTTTCCGGTGCGATTCACCGAACAGATATATGGGAGAGGATTATGGACTTTTATAAAGAATATCCAGCACACATTGTTTTCTTGCGCCGTACCTTTGCCGTTGTGGCGGGCGTGCTGGCGCTGCCGGTCATGTTGTTCTGGAAAGACCGCGCCCGTTTTTACAGCTATCTGCACCGCGTCTGGTCCAAAACTAGTGATAAACCGGTGTGGATGGAGCAGGCTGAAAAAGCCACCTGCGACTTCTATTAAGTTGTCGTTATTGTTCAAGAAAACCGCCAACAGCAATGTGGCGGTTTTTTTATACGCCGACGTCTACACTTATCTGAGTAACGGATAAGGAGTGGCGATGAGCACGAGAATTCCTGTTGGTATCCGCACCTGTCTGACCACAGAAGCGAGTGAGGCACCTCAGTTCGACGAAAATACATTAATACGTGTTTACGCTTTGCATGAATTGCACCGCCTGCGTCAGCGAAAATTAACGCGGGGCGCATTAATTGACTATCATACCCGCTACAAACTGGTACTACTGGCGCATTCCCAGCCAGAGTATCGGGAGCTTGGCCCCTTCGTTGCCGCAATCCATGAATGGCAAGATCTCGATGCTTTTTTTACCGAGTATCGCCTACGATTGACCCATCTGTTATTAAATCCTGCTACCCGGCGTAACCATACCAATGTATTGATGCACGTACAGGGCTATTTCCGTAATCAGCTCGATCTGCGTCAACGTCAGGAATTGACCTCGATAATCGATAACTATCGACGCGAGGCGCAGCCGCTACTTGCACCCTTAATGCTTCTCAAACACTATATGGCTGAGCACCCGAACACCTGGTTGTCCGGGCAACGTTATTTTGAACTCTGGTCTGCGATTTGGCGTTTACAGGGCAATGATTAATTTTTATCAGGGAGTGTTATGACCACGCATCTGGTCTGGTTTCGGCGTGATTTACGTCTGCATGACAATCTCGCGCTGGCGGCGGCTTGTCGGGATCGTTCTGCACATGTACTCGCGCTCTATATCTCCACGCCTGAACAGTGGAAGGCGCATGATATGGCCCCACGTCAGGCGGCATTGGTTAACGCGCAGCTGAACGCGTTGCAAACGGCGCTGGCAGAAAAGGGCATCCCGCTTCTGTTTCATGAAGTTGCTGATTTTGCGACCAGTGTGGAAACCGTCAAAAACGTCTGCGTACAGCATGGCGTCAGTCGAATATTTTATAACTATCAATATGAAATAAACGAACGCCAGCGTGATGCTGCCGTCGAAAAGTCATTACCTCAGGTGGTGTGCGAAGGGTTTGACGACAGCGTGATCCTGCCTCCGGGGGCGGTCATGACCGGTAATCACGAGATGTATAAAGTCTTTACGCCGTTTAAAAATGCCTGGCTGAAGCGGATAAAAGACGGGATCCCAGAATGTGTCAGTGCGCCGAAGGTGAGAGAAAGCGGTGCTCTTGACTCTCCATTAACATCCATCTCGCTGAGCTACCCGCAGCAGGATTTTAATACGCAGCAATTTCCGGCAGAAGAAAAATTGGCCATCGCGCAGTTACGCCATTTTTGCCAGCAGGCCGCCGGAGAATATGAACAACTGCGTGACTTTCCGGCGATTGACGGAACCAGTCGATTATCCGCAAGCCTGGCGACAGGAGGACTATCACCGCGCCAGTGCCTGAATCGACTGCTCGTGGAGCAGCCGCAGGCGCTTGAGGATGGGGCAGGTAGCGTTTGGTTGAATGAGCTTATCTGGCGCGAATTTTATCGTCATCTGATGACTTACCATCCGGCGCTGTGTCGGTATCAACCTTTTATTCGCTGGACCGATCGCGTGCAATGGCAGAATAATCCGACGCATTTGCAGGCCTGGAAAACAGGGAATACGGGCTACCCCATTGTGGATGCGGCCATGCGTCAGCTCAACGCAACGGGCTGGATGCATAATCGTTTACGCATGATTACCGCCAGTTTTTTAGTGAAAGACCTGCTGATCGACTGGCGTAAAGGCGAACAGTATTTTATGTCGCAACTGATCGATGGCGACCTGGCGGCTAATAACGGCGGCTGGCAATGGGCAGCCTCAACCGGAACCGACGCCGCACCGTATTTCCGTATCTTTAACCCCACGACGCAGGGCGAAAAATTCGACCGTGACGGTGAGTTTATCCGCCAGTGGGTGCCGGAACTGCGCGACGTGCCGGGTAAAGCTATTCATGACCCGTGGACGTGGGCTGAAAAAGCGCAGGTAACACTAAGTTACCCTCGCCCCATTGTGGATCATAAACAGGCAAGGCTGGCGACGCTGGCGGCATATGAGGCAGCGCGTAAGGGATAAGCGCGCAGCGGATTTTTGCGTAATACCTTCCAGCAGATCTGCAAAAACATATCCGTCAGCGGGATTTGCTGGGACTGGTAGATCAGCTTGCCACGCTGTTACTTACAGGGTGCGCTAATGACACACAACTACAGGCGATGTTTAATTACATCCTGCAATCCGGCGATGAATCTCGCTTTAATGAATTTATACAAGATATGACGCAACGGATCCCCCAACACAAGGAAAAGCTGATGACGATTGCGGAGCGGTTACGCTTAGATGGATTACAGGAAGGTTTGTAGCAAAGCAAACGAGAAACCGCATTACGTATAGCGCAAACTATGTTGGAGCAGGGAATAGATCGCAACATGGTGCTTCTGGTTACAGGTCTTTCTGAAGAGAAGTTGACTGCCAGTCATGCGTAATTCCTGAAAAAAGCCCGAATCAGATTACATCATCGGGCCCCTACACTCAGGATTCTACCGCCAGTGAACGGTTTCTGAACTTAAGCGACTGGTACAGCCAAATCATCAGCACCAGCACCACACAGGCCAGCGCGCCCCAGGTAATTTCACTAAAGACATCAATATAGGCATTGATGGAGTAGTTGATAGCGCCCGCAGCATCAAACGAGCCTTGTGAGGTCTGATCGGCGATAACGCCTGCCAGGTAATTGGCGATAGCACCGGAAAGCAGCATATAAATGCCGGTTAATACGCCGGTAACACCAGGGATCTCAATACGCGTAATTTGTGACATTGCCACCGGATCGATAAACAGTTCGGCAAAGCCCATGACCGCCAACCCAAGTACCATCAGCGGCATCGAAGAGTGGCCGTAAGCAGCGGACCAGCGAGCGCTCAAGGTTAGAATACAGAACCCAGCGCTCATTAAGCCGAGGCCAAGGGCAAATTTACCCCAGATACGTACGGTACGATTGCCACTCACGCTTTCTTTGACTACCCACGCCAGTACGATACCGCACAGCATAACGGCAAAAGCGTTAACCGACTGGAACATCGCGGTAGGGACGGAATACCCCAGAATATCGCGGTTAACGAAGCGGTCGATATACAGGCTGATCGAACTGCCGCCCTGTTGAGCAAAGGCCCAAAACAACAGGCTGAAGAAGGTCAGCGTGACGATAAGCCCCAGCTCTTTGCGTTGTTTCTGCGTCTGTGCCTGGCGATAAATCTTCGCCAGAACTGCCAGACCAATAATGGTGGCAACAATCAGTGCGTAAACGGACCACTCTTTCCAGAACAGCACGGTAATCAGCAGCGGTGCGGCAACCAACAAAACTAACAGCCAGGCCCAGTTTGGCAGAATAAAGGTTTTAGCACACAGAACGGCCTTGTTGACGCCGGTGGTGTGGGCGAAATGGCGATTACCACATAAGAATATCACCAGCCCTGCCAGCATGCCGATGGCAGCCAGCGCAAAGCCCATCGCCCAACTGTACTCTTCCTGCACGTATCCGCAGGCAATTGGTGCGATGATCGAACCGATGTTACCGGCGGCGTAGAGCAGAGAGAATCCACCATCGCGACGTGGGTCTTCAGGTTGATATAACTCGCCAAGCAGGCAACTGATATTTGATTTAAACAGACCGTAACCGCAGACAATTATCGCCAGCGACAAATAGAGGAACGCCGGGGCCATTTCACTGGCACCCAAAACCAGATGTCCCACCGCCATTAAAAATGCGCCGATCATCACCGCCATTCGATTGCCGAGCACTTTATCGGCCAGGTATCCCCCGAGAATAGGGGTGACATAGACCAGCGAGCAGTAGGCGCTGAACAGTTCATATGCGTGATTATCGTCGTACTTAAGCTGGTTAGTGAGATACAGGATCAGCAGCGCACGCATGCCGTAAAAACTGAAGTATTCCCAGATTTGTAGCGCGACAACGTAGTATATCGCCCGTGGTTGAGATGCTTGTTTATTCATTATTTTCTCGAAGTAAATGCCTCGCGACTGGCTGAACGTGCTGCGCGAGTGTGTTTCCTTAAAGTTGTAACTTTGATACAGATCTGATTATTTTTGCAATATGCTGTCTGATTGCATAAATATACATGAATTAGATCGCGTAGTGGTAAGCAAATCACGTTCAAAGCGGGTGTGATTGTTTCTTTATGTGTCAGTGAAATGGCTATCGACGAACGCAGGCGGGGACGCTATTTTAACCTAAGCTGTGTTGCTGATTGGGCAGGCAGAAATGATGACTACGAGGACGATGATGAAAAACACCGAACTGGAACAACTGATCAACGACAAACTAAACAGCGCCGCCATTAGCGATTATGCGCCGAATGGTTTGCAGGTTGAGGGCAAAGAGACGGTGCATAAAATCGTGACCGGTGTGACTGCAAGCCAGGCATTGCTGGACGAGGCGGTACGCCAGCAAGCGGATGCGGTTATCGTTCACCACGGTTATTTCTGGAAAGGCGAATCTCCGGTTATTCGCGGCATGAAGCGCAATCGTCTGAAAACGCTGTTAGAAAATGATATCAACCTGTATGGCTGGCACTTGCCGCTGGATGCACACCCGGAATTGGGGAATAACGCGCAGTTGGCCGCGCTGTTAGGAATCACCGTGATGGGTGAAATTGAACCGCTGGTGCCATGGGGAGAACTCTCCATGCCGGTTCCGGGGCTGGAGCTGGCATCGTGGATTGAAGCGCGTTTAGGTCGTAAACCGTTATGGTGCGGTGATACCGGGCCGGAGAAAGTTCAGCGCGTTGCCTGGTGTACCGGGGGCGGTCAAAGTTTTATTGATAGCGCAGCCCGATTTGGTGTCGACGCCTTTATTACCGGTGAAGTCTCTGAGCAAACCATTCACTCAGCCCGCGAGCAGGGGCTGCATTTTTATGCTGCCGGTCACCATGCGACCGAACGCGGCGGCATTCGCGCATTAAGCGAATGGCTGAATGAAAATACCGATCTGGACGTAACCTTTATCGATATTCCTAATCCAGCGTAATAAAAGAGGGATGAAAGTGCAGCGAGCGCGTTGTTATCTGTTAGGTGAAACGGCGGTGGTTCTTGAACTGGAGCCCCCCATCACGCTGGCGACTCAGAAACGCATCTGGCGTCTGGCTCAGCGTTTAGTTGACGCCCCGAATGTGCTTGAAGCTATTCCGGGAATGAACAATATCACGGTTACCCTGCGCGACCCGCAAACACTGGCGCTGGATGCGATTGAACGCCTGCAGCGCTGGTGGGAAGAGAGTGAAGCACTGGAGCCGGATTCACGCTTTATTGAAATACCTGTGACCTATGGTGGTGAGTTTGGCCCTGATCTGGCAGAGGTCGCCCGACACAGTGGATTAAGCGACAAGCAGGTCGTCGAACTTCATGCGTCAGTTGACTATGTGGTGTGGTTTATCGGTTTTCAGCCGGGATTTCCCTATCTCGGGAGCTTACCTGAACAGCTGCATACCCCCAGACGTGCGGAACCGCGTTTGCTTGTTCCGGCAGGTTCTGTCGGTATCGGTGGATCTCAAACGGGGATCTACCCGCTTGCCACACCCGGTGGGTGGCAATTGATTGGGCGTACCTCCGTTTCGTTATTTGATCCAAAACGGGAGGAGCCGATTCTGTTACGGGCTGGCGATACCGTGCGTTTTGTCCCGCAGAAGGAGGGGATATGTTAAACATCATCCGCGCTGGCATGTACACCTCAGTACAGGACGGGGGACGCCATAGTTTTCGTCAATCCGGAATTAGTCACTGCGGCGCGCTGGATAAACCGGCGCTGAACGTGGCTAACCTGCTGGTGGGTAATGATGCGAATGCCGCAGCGCTGGAAATCACGCTGGGGCAACTGGTGGTGGAGTTTGAAGCCGATGGCTGGTTTGCCCTGACCGGTGCCGGATGCGAAGCGCATCTGGATCGAACTCCCGTATGGAGCGGATGGCGGTTACCGGTAAAAGCCGGGCAGCGCCTGACGCTAAAACGCCCGCTTCATGGCATGCGCAGTTATCTGGCGGTAGCGGGCGGTATTGATGTTCCCGAAGTGATGGGCTCGCGTAGTACCGATCTGAAAGTGGGCATTGGTGGGTTTGAAGGGCGTCTGCTGCGTGATGGCGATCGACTGGCGATTGGCGTATCGACCCGGCAATTCAGCGGGCCACAAGGTGTAAAACAACTGATGTGGGGTAATCTCATTCGCGCACTGCCCGGCCCTGAGTATCAGGAGTTTGATGAGGTATCGCAGGCCTCTTTCTGGCGCTCGCCGTGGCAGCTTAGCCCGCAAAGTAACCGTATGGGGTATCGTCTTCAGGGGCAGCCGCTGACGCGCACGACCGATCGCGAGCTGCTGTCGCATGGTTTGCTCCCCGGCGTGGTGCAGGTTCCGCATAATGGCCAGCCAATCGTGCTGATGAACGATGCTCAGACGACGGGTGGCTATCCGCGCATCGCCTGTATCTTCGAGGCAGATATGTATCATCTGGCGCAGATCCCGCTCGGTCAGCCGATTCATTTTGTGCAGTGTTCGCTGGAGGAAGCGCTGAAGGCGCGGTACGACCAGCAGCGTTATCTGGAACAGTTAGCATGGCGACTTAACAATGAAAATTGATCTCAATGCAGACCTCGGTGAGGGATGTGCGAACGATGCAGCGTTGCTGCAATTGGTGTCATCGGCCAACATCGCCTGTGGGTTTCACGCCGGCGATGCGCAAACTATGCTCTCAAGCGTGCGTGATGCGTTAAAAAATGGTGTGGCGGTAGGCGCGCATCCCAGCTTTCCGGATCGGGAAAATTTTGGTCGTAGCGCCATGACTCTGCCTGCACAAACGGTGTATGCACAGACGCTGTATCAAATTGGCGCGCTGGCTGCCATCACGAGGGCAGAAGGTGGTGTGATGCGCCATGTCAAACCGCATGGCATGCTCTATAACCAGGCGGCGAAAGATCCTCAATTGGCCGATGCGATTGCGAAAGCGGTTCATGCCTGCGATCCGTCGCTGGTTCTGGTCGGGCTGGCGGGAAGCGAACTGATTCGCGCTGGAGAACACTATGGCTTGATAACGCGTCAGGAGGTTTTTGCCGATCGGGGTTATCAGGCCGATGGCAGTCTGGTGCCACGTAACCAGCCGGGCGCACTGATAGAGGATGAAGAACAGGCGCTGGCGCAAACGTTAGAAATGGTGCAATCCGGCAGAGTAAAAAGCCAAAGTGGAACATGGGCAAGCGTGACTGCCCAGACGGTATGCATTCATGGGGATGGTGAGCACGCACTCGCTTTTGCCCGTCGCTTGCGTAGCGCCTTTAATGCATGCAATATTCAAATTAGCGCATAATTTTTAATTTAAAACAATAAGATATTACACAACAACATAAGGGTTTTAATTATGGGAGAGGCTATTTCTCTCTGGCCATTGACGGGTATCGCCGTCATTGTGGTCGGATTTCTTTTACGTTTTAATCCGGTATTGGTGGTTATTATTGCCGGGATCGTCACGGGACTGGCGGCGCATATGCCGATCGCCACCATCCTCGAGAAGCTGGGTGAAGGTTTTCTTAACACCCGCAACCTGCCGTTTATCCTGCTGATCCCGCTGGCGGTTATTGGCCTGCTGGAACGCCACGGACTCAAAGAGCGTGCTCAGGCGTGGATTGCTAAAATCCGCAGTGCCACCAGTGGCCGTCTGCTTATTGTCTATCTGTTCATTCGCGAAGCGACTGCTGCGTTAGGGTTGACCAGTCTGGGGGGGCATCCGCAGATGGTGCGCCCGCTGCTGGCGCCAATGGCGGAAGGGGCCGCCGAGAAAAATCACGGCGAGATACCCGGCGCGGTTCGCTATCGCCTGCGCGCAATGTCAGCGGCGACCGATAACGTCGGGCTGTTTTTCGGTGAAGATATCTTTGTTGCCTTCGGCGCGATCATATTCATGCACAACTTTATGCTGGAGTCTGGTGGGATCCAGACCGAACCGCTGCATATCGCCTTGTGGGGGATCCCAACGGCAATTTGTGCTTTCCTGATCCACGGCACGCGTTTGTGGCGTCTGGATAGCTATTTGCAACGTGAGGTGGCGAAAGCGAATGCCGCAGCGAAAGGGGAAGCGAAATGAATTTTCAACAAAGCTATCTCTACTGGCTGGCAGGTGCGGTATTACTGATTGTGGCGCTGATGTCCTGGCAGGACAAAGCAAACCCGCGCCGCTTTACCACAGGCCTGTTTTGGGGCATCTATGGCGTACTGTTTCTGCTTGGTGACTGGACATACTCGCTGTTTGGCGATAAACGCGCAGTGCATATTGCCGTCGGCGTTGCGGTGGTCGTGCTGGCCCTGATCGCGGGTTTTGGCGGTGTGAAGCTGGGAAGCTACCATCAACGCACGCAGCAACAGCGCGAAGAAAGCGCCAGCCGCCTGGGCAACCGCCTGTTTTTCCCGGCATTAGCGATCCCGGTGGTAACGGTCATTGGCGTACTGATGTTCAACCATATTCCGGGCTTACAGGATGCGCTGTTCGGGCCGGGTAATCACGCCACGCTGGTAACGCTCTTTTCAATGACAGCGGGCTCGTTGATTGGTCTGGCGATGGCGATAAAAATGACCCATGAGCGGGTGCATCAACCGATTCAGGAGGCACGACGTCTGCTGGACTCCATTGGCTGGGCGTTCATTCTGCCGCAGATTCTGGCTACGCTTGGGCTGCTGTTTACAGCGGCGGGTGTGGGTAGCGGCATTTCATACCTGACGCAGGAATATCTGGCGGTGGATAGTCGCTTTATCGCGGTGGCGGTGTACACCATCGGCATGGCATTGCTGACCATGGTTATGGGTAATGCGTTTGCTGCTTTCCCGATTGTGACCGCTGGGATTGGTATCCCAATCCTCGTACTGCAACACGGCGGCAACCCAGCGGTAATGGCGGCGATTGGTATGTTCTCCGGCTATTGCGGGACGCTGATGACGCCGATGGCGGCGAACTTTAATATTGTTCCTGCAGCGTTGCTGGAACTACCGGACAAAAATGCGGTGATTAAAGCGCAGGTGCCAACCGGCGTACTGCTGCTACTGGTCAACGTGTTCCTGATGTATTTCCTGATGTTCCTGTAAGGAGGAAGGATGAAAACAGTACTCATCACGGGATTTGAACCCTTTGGCGGCGAGTCAGTTAACCCTTCCTGGGAAGTGGTCTCGAGCCTCGACAATGCTATTATCGGCGGATGCCGCGTTATTGCCCGCCAGCTGCCGTGCGTTTTTGGCGAGTCTCTCGCCGTACTCAATGCCGCGATTGACGCGTTGTCGCCATCTCTGGTGCTGGCGGTGGGGCAGGCGGGTGGTCGTACGGATATCACCGTGGAACGCGTGGCGATTAACGTTGACGATGCGCGTATTGCGGATAACCAGGGGCAACAGCCGGTCGATGTGCCGATTGTAGTCGATGGCCCGGCGGCATGGTTTAGTACGTTGCCGATTAAAGCGATGGTTGTCGCCATGCGCAACGCGGGAATACCGGCCTCGGTTTCCCAGACTGCGGGTACTTTCGTGTGTAACCACGTGATGTATGGCCTGCTGCATAAACTACGAGACGTACCGGCGGTGAAGGGCGGCTTTATTCATATCCCTTATTTGCCGCAACAGGCTGCACAGCATCCCGGGGCGCCAAGTATGGCGACAGAAACGGTGCGCCGTGCGCTGGAGATTGCGATTGCCACCGCCTTGCAAGTGGAAAGCGATATCGCAGTGACGGGCGGCGCAACACATTAACAAAGGAAAGTATTATGCCTGAAGGCCCGGAGATCCGCCGCGCGGCGGATAACCTGGAGGCGGCAGTCAAAGGCAAACCCCTGACGGATGTCTGGTTTGCCTTTGAGCAGTTAAAACCGTATCAATCTCAACTGATTGGGCAACGTGTAACCCAGCTTGAAACGCGGGGGAAAGCATTACTGACCCATTTTTCTAATGGCCTGACGCTGTACAGTCACAATCAGCTCTATGGCGTGTGGCGAGTGGTGGATACCGGCAAAATTCCGCAAACTTCGCGGGTACTGCGTGTCAGGCTGCAGACACACGACAAAACTATTCTGCTCTATAGCGCGTCTGATATCGAAATACTGACGCCAGAACAGCTCTCCACCCACCCGTTCCTGCAACGGGTAGGGCCGGATGTACTGGATTTACGTTTAACGCCCGATGAGGTTAAAGCGCGTCTGTTATCTCCGCGTTTTCGCAACCGCCAGTTTTCTGGTCTGCTACTGGACCAGGCGTTTCTGGCGGGATTAGGTAACTACCTGCGGGTAGAGATCCTTTGGCAGGTTGGGTTGACCGGGCAGCATAAAGCGTCGCAGCTTAGTGATGAGCAACTGGATCAACTGGCACATGCGCTGCTTGATATTCCGCGCCTGTCTTATACTACCCGTGGCCTGGTCGATGAGAATAAACATCACGGTGCGTTGTTTCGCTTTAAGGTCTTTCATCGGGACGGCGAAACCTGTGAGCGTTGTGGTGGAATAATCGAGAAAACGATGCTCTCTTCGCGCCCCTTTTACTGGTGTCCGGGTTGTCAGCACTAAGCGGGTTGTTTTGGTGCGTGCACCGAAATAAAACGCGCGACTGCGGGGCCAGTTAACAAAATGCTGAACAGTCGCAGGGTTTGCATCGCCATGATGAGCGCCATATCAGCGTGGCTTCCTGCGGCGATCACCGCAACAGAATCCACGCCTCCAGGACTGGTTGCCAGATAGGCAGTGAGAAAGTCGATCTGCATGTAATGCGCCAGTCCCCAGGCCATGGCGGCGCAGATCGCCATCAGTGAAAAAATGGACAACAGGATCTGTGGCAGTGGTCGTAATGCCATCAAAAAGATCTGCTTGTCAAAGCCAAGACCGATTTGCCAGCCAATTGACATGTAGGCTATTGCCAGTAGCCATTCCGGCAGTTCAATCGCCATCACTCCGCTTGCATTCAGCATGGCACCCACCAGCATTGGCAATAGCATAACGCCAGAGGGAATACGCAGTAGGCGTCCAGCCGTGCCGGCAACGGCGGCCAGCATCAGAGTGTTGAAAAGATTGCCGCTTAGCGGCGGAAACCAGATGATTTGTTCACTGATCGTTTGGGCTTGGTCGCCCATCACCAGCCGGGTGACCAGCGCAGCCGCGCCGACCACCAGCAGTACGCGCAGATACTGCATAAATGCCACCAGCCGGATGTCGGCTCCATAATCCTGGGCCATTGCGACCATTGCCGCTGCACCGCCTGGCGACGAGCCCCACGCACCGGTATTCCCCGGTAGATTACTGTAGCGAACCAGCAGCCAGCCGATTATCGCGCTGCTGATAAGGGTTGCCAGCAGGATAACAATCACCATCGGAAAGTGGGCTGCAAGGGTTGTAAAGATTGAACCGGTCAGATTTTGGGCAATCATGCAGCCGAGAATCGCCTGTGCGCCAAGAAATGTGCAGCGAGGAGGATGCAGCGAGATGCCGCGCATACTGAAAATGATGCCGACGATCATCGAACCGAGCAGCAAGGGGCCTGGAAGATGGATAAACAGAAAGAGCAGGGAAAGAAGGAGCGATAGCACAAACAACAGGCTCCACTGCAAAACAGGCATCCCATGCTCCTGAGTAAAATGTGAGAAATCTCAGTAAATCATAGAGAAAGCACGATAAGAATAAAATAATGTGGATCAAATAAAAACAGGCCGGACATAGGCATCACTGCTTTATCCGGCCTGGGAGCGTTTATAACTTTAAGCCGGACAAGCGCTAGCGCCATCCGGCAGACAATTAACGCTTAATATCAGACTTAAAATCGCGCTTGTCGTAGCCGGTGTACAGCTGACGCGGACGCGCGATTTTCATGCCGTCGGTGTGCATTTCGTTCCAGTGTGCAATCCAGCCAACGGTACGTGCCATGGCGAAGATCACGGTGAACATGGAGGACGGAATACCCATCGCTTTCAGGATGATGCCGGAGTAGAAGTCTACGTTCGGGTAGAGTTTCTTCTCGATGAAGTACGGGTCATTGAGCGCAATGTGCTCAAGTTCCATCGCCACTTCCAGCAGATCATCTTTGGTACCCAGTTCTTTCAGCACTTCGTGGCAGGTTTCACGCATGACGGTAGCGCGCGGGTCATAGTTTTTATAAACACGGTGACCAAAGCCCATCAGGCGGAAGGAATCATTCTTGTCTTTCGCGCGGCGAACAAATTCCGGAATGTGTTTAACAGAGCTGATTTCTTCCAGCATTTTCAGCGCAGCTTCGTTTGCGCCACCGTGAGCCGGTCCCCACAGGGAAGCAATACCGGCTGCGATGCAGGCAAACGGGTTAGCGCCAGAAGAGCCCGCGGTACGTACGGTAGAGGTTGAGGCGTTCTGTTCGTGGTCAGCGTGCAGGATTAAGATACGGTCCATTGCGCGTTCCAGGATAGGATTCACTTCGTATTTTTCGCACGGCGTAGAGAACATCATGTTCAGGAAGTTACCGGCGTAGGAGAGATCGTTACGTGGGTACACGAACGGCTGCCCGATGGAATATTTGTAGCACATCGCTGCCATGGTTGGCATTTTGGACAGCAGGCGGAAGGCGGCGATTTCACGGTGACGCGCGTTGTTTACATCCAGCGAGTCATGATAGAACGCTGCCAGCGCTCCGGTTACACCGCACATAACGGCCATCGGGTGAGAGTCGCGGCGGAAACCGTGGAACAGACGGGTGATCTGCTCGTGGATCATGGTATGGCGAGTGACTGTGGTTTTGAACTCGTCGTACTCTTCCTGCGTCGGTTTTTCGCCGTACAGCAGGATATAACACACTTCCAGATAGTTGGACTCGGTCGCCAACTGGTCAATCGGGAAGCCGCGATGCAGCAAAACACCTTCGTCACCGTCGATGAAAGTAATTTTGGATTCGCAGGATGCGGTAGAGGTGAAACCTGGGTCAAAAGTAAACATCCCTTTTGAGCCAAGGCTACGAATATCAATAACATCTTGACCGAGCGTACCTTTCAGCACATCCAGTTCAATAGCAGCGTCACCATTTAGAGTGAGTTTTGCTTTAGTATCAGCCATTTACGGTCTCCTTAGCGCCTTATTGCTTAAGACTGCCGGAACTTAAATTTGCCTTCGTGCATCAATAAACCGTTACCAGTTTGTTATTTGGCTCGCCGCTCTGCGAAAGAGGGGATGACCTGGGTACAGAGCTATGGGCGCTTGCAGGTAAAACGGTCTTTTCATGGCGAATAAACTGCAAATCAAGAACTTAGCAATCCGAATTATTTAACCTGTCTATCACTAATAACTGTCCTGAAGGTATTGGTCAATACTTCCACACTGTTACATAACTAAATCTCCGGTGAAAGAGTGACCCCATAACTTTTACGCATTATATGCTTTTTCTGGTGTCGTTTGTAACAACTTTGTTTAATGATTGTCAAATCAGATGATTAAAAATTAAAATAATGTTGTTATCGTGACCTATGTCACTGTTCGGGATAAAACCCGACAAACTATATGTAGGTTAATTGTAATGATTTTGTGAACGTCCTATACTGCCGCCAGGTCTCCGGAATACCCTGCAATCCCGAGCCAACCAGCGTTGTAACGTGTCGTTTTAGCATCTGGAAGCAGTGTTTTATATGACGCGTAGTTATAGTAAGGACGCTGTCTGACCCGCACGCAGACCGGAGGAAGGAAATCCCGTCGTCTTTCAGGCTACAGGTGTCTTCATCTTCTGTACCCGAAGTCTAAAGGGAATAATAAGAACAGCATGTGGGCGTTATTCATGATAAGAAATGTGAAAAAACAAAGACCTGTCAATCTGGATCTGCAAACGATCCGGTTCCCAATCACGGCGATAGCGTCCATTCTCCATCGCGTATCCGGAGTGATCACCTTCGTGGCGGTCGGGATTCTGTTGTGGTTATTGGGTACCAGCCTTTCCTCCCCTGAAGGTTTCCTCACCGCGTCATCCATTATGAATAACTTCTTTGTAGAGTTAATTCTGTGGGGGATCCTGATTGCGCTGGCATATCACGCCGTAATGGGCATTCGCCATCTGTTGATGGATTTTGGCTATATCGAAGAAACCCTCGAAGCAGGGACACGCTCCGCCAAAATTTGTTTCGTTATCATTGTCGTGCTTTCACTTCTCGCAGGAGTCCTCGTATGGTAAGCAACGCCTCCGCATTAGGACGCAACGGCGTACATGACTTCATTCTGGTCCGTGCTACCGCTATCGTTCTGACGTTATACATCATCTATATGGTCGGTTTCTTCGCCACCAGCGGCGAGCTGACGTATGAAGTCTGGACCGGTTTCTTCTCATCGGCATTCACCAAAGTCTTCACCCTGCTGGCACTTTTCTCCATCTTGATTCATGCCTGGATCGGCATGTGGCAGGTGTTGACCGACTACGTTAAACCTCTGGCTGTGCGCCTGATTCTGCAACTGGCTATCGTCGTTGCGCTGGTGGTTTACGTCATTTATGGATTTGTTGTGGTGTGGGGTGTGTAATGAAACTGCCAGTCAGAGAATTTGATGCTGTTGTGATTGGTGCCGGCGGCGCAGGTATGCGCGCGGCGCTGCAAATTTCCCAGAGCGGTCAGACCTGTGCGCTGCTCTCCAAAGTGTTCCCAACCCGTTCCCATACCGTATCCGCGCAGGGTGGCATCACCGTTGCGCTCGGTAATACCCATGAAGATAACTGGGAATGGCACATGTACGACACCGTTAAAGGGTCGGACTACATTGGTGACCAGGACGCTATTGAATATATGTGTAAAACCGGTCCGGAAGCGATTCTGGAGCTGGACCACATGGGGCTGCCGTTCTCTCGCCTCGACAACGGCACAATTTATCAACGTCCGTTTGGCGGCCAGTCGAAGAACTTCGGCGGCGAGCAGGCGGCTCGTACAGCGGCAGCGGCCGACCGTACCGGTCATGCACTATTGCACACGCTGTATCAGCAGAACCTGAAAAACCATACCACCATCTTCTCCGAGTGGTATGCGCTGGACCTGGTGAAAAACGCCGATGGCGCAGTTGTCGGTTGTACCGCGCTGTGTATCGAAACCGGTGAAGTGGTTTACTTTAAAGCCCGTGCGACCGTGCTGGCCACCGGCGGTGCTGGCCGTATTTATCAGTCCACTACTAATGCCCACATCAATACCGGTGACGGTGTTGGTATGGCTATCCGCGCAGGCGTGCCGGTGCAGGATATGGAGATGTGGCAGTTCCACCCAACCGGTATCGCCGGTGCTGGCGTTCTGGTAACAGAAGGCTGCCGTGGTGAAGGTGGCTACCTGCTGAACAAACACGGTGAGCGCTTCATGGAGCGTTATGCCCCGAATGCGAAAGACCTGGCGGGTCGTGACGTGGTGGCGCGTTCCATCATGATCGAAATTCGCGAAGGTCGCGGCTGCGACGGCCCGTGGGGTCCACACGCCAAACTGAAACTCGACCACCTGGGTAAAGAAGTGCTGGAATCCCGTCTGCCGGGCATTCTCGAACTGTCCCGTACCTTTGCTCACGTTGACCCGGTCAAAGAGCCGATTCCGGTTATCCCAACCTGCCACTATATGATGGGCGGTATTCCGACCAAAGTCACTGGTCAGGCGCTGACCGTGAATGAGCAGGGTGAAGATGTGGTGATCCCTGGGCTGTTTGCCGTCGGCGAAATCGCCTGCGTATCGGTTCACGGCGCCAACCGTCTTGGCGGCAACTCGCTGCTGGACCTGGTCGTATTTGGTCGTGCGGTTGGTCTGCACCTGCAGGAATCTATCGCTGAGCAGGGTGACCTGCTGGATGCGACCGAAGATGAAATCGACGCTTCTCTGGCGCGTCTGAACCGCTGGAACGGTAACCGTAACGGTGAAGACCCGGTGGCGATTCGCAAAGCGCTGCAAGAATGTATGCAGCATAACTTCTCGGTATTCCGCGAAGGCGATGCGATGGCGAAAGGTCTGGAAGAGCTGAAAGCGATCCGCGAACGCCTGAAAAATGCCCGTCTGGACGATACCTCCAGCGAGTTCAACACCCAGCGCGTTGAGTGTCTGGAGTTGGATAACCTGATGGAGACCGCGTACGCCACTGCAGTATCTGCAAACTTCCGTACCGAAAGCCGTGGCGCGCATAGCCGCTTCGACTTCCCGGAACGTGATGATGAAAACTGGCTGTGCCATTCCCTGTACCTGCCAGAATCGGAATCCATGACGCGACGTCAAGTCAATATGGAACCGAAGCTGCGCCCGGCATTCCCGCCGAAGATTCGTACTTATTAATGCGGAGACAGGACAATGAAACTCGAGTTTTCAGTTTATCGCTATAACCCGGATGTTGACGACGCTCCGCGCATGCAGGATTACACCCTGGAGGCGGAAGAAGGGCGTGACATGATGCTGCTGGATGCCTTGATGCAGCTGAAAGAAAAAGATCCGTCGCTGTCGTTTCGTCGCTCCTGCCGTGAAGGGGTTTGTGGCTCCGACGGTCTGAATATGAACGGCAAAAATGGACTGGCCTGTATCACTCCTATTTCTGCGCTGAATCAGCCGGGCAAAAAAATTGTCATTCGCCCGCTGCCGGGTTTACCGGTTGTGCGCGATTTGGTGGTAGACATGGGGCAATTCTACGCACAGTATGAGAAGATTAAGCCTTACTTGTTGAATAATGGGAAAAATCCGCCGGCTCGTGAGCATTTACAAATGCCAGAGCAGCGTGAGAAGCTCGATGGGCTGTATGAATGTATTTTGTGTGCATGCTGCTCAACGTCCTGCCCATCATTCTGGTGGAACCCGGACAAGTTTATTGGCCCGGCAGGCCTGCTGGCAGCGTATCGCTTCTTAATTGATAGCCGCGATACCGAGACCGACAGCCGCCTGGAAGGTTTAAGTGACGCTTTCAGCGTATTCCGCTGCCATAGCATCATGAACTGCGTCAGCGTATGTCCGAAAGGACTGAACCCGACGCGTGCCATCGGCCATATTAAGTCGATGCTGCTCAAACGTAGTGCGTAAGTTGTTGTAGTGGTTGCCGGATGGCGACGTAGCGTCTTATCCGGCCTACGGGTTATGTACCTTGTAGGCCTGATAAGTGAAGCGCCATCAGGCAATATAAGTGCAGGAAACCTCTAAAAACTGCCACATTATTAGACAGTTTTTAAAGGTTCCTTAGCGGACGCAGAAAACACGACAGTCCGCAACAAGTGAACCCCGGCACGCACATCGGTGTGCGTGGTAGTATCCACGGCGAAGTAAGCATACAAATGCTTAAGGGATCACGATGCAGAACAGCGCTTTGAAAGCCTGGTTGGACTCTTCTTACCTCTCTGGTTCAAACCAGAGCTGGATAGAACAGCTCTATGAAGACTTCTTAACCGACCCTGACTCGGTAGATGCTAACTGGCGTTCGACGTTCCAGCAGTTACCTGGTACCGGAGTCAAACCGGATCAACTCCACTCAAAAACACGTGATTATTTCCGTCGACAGGCGTTGATTACCCCACGTTACTCTTCTTCTATTTCCGACCCTGATGCCAATGTGAAGCAGGTTAAAGTCCTGCAGCTCATTAACGCCTATCGTTTCCGCGGTCATCAGCATGCGAATCTCGATCCGCTGGGACTGTGGCAACAAGAAAATGTGGCCGATCTGGACCCGTCTTTCCACGATCTGACCGATGCGGATTTCCAGGAAAGCTTTAACGTAGGTTCTTTTGCCGGCGGCAAAGACACCATGAAGCTGAGCGACCTGGTTGTCGCGCTGAAACAAACCTACTGCGGCCCAATTGGCGCCGAGTATATGCACATCACCAGCACCGAAGAAAAACGCTGGCTTCAACAGCGTATCGAGTCTGGACGTGCCGCGTTCAGTAGTGAAGAGAAGAAACGCTTCCTCAGCGAACTGACCGCAGCGGAAGGTCTGGAACGCTACCTGGGCGCTAAGTTCCCGGGCGCAAAACGCTTCTCGCTGGAAGGCGGTGATGCGTTAATCCCAATGCTCAAAGAGATGATCCGCCACGCCGGTAACAGCGGTACCCGTGAAGTGGTACTGGGCATGGCGCACCGTGGTCGTCTGAACGTTCTGGTTAACGTACTGGGCAAACGCCCGCAGGAACTTTTCGACGAATTTGCGGGCAAACATAAAGAACACCTCGGCACCGGTGACGTGAAGTACCATATGGGCTTCTCGTCTGATATCGAAACCGAAGGCGGCCTGGTACACCTGGCGCTGGCGTTTAACCCGTCGCACCTGGAAATCGTTAGCCCGGTAGTTATCGGTTCCGTACGTGCACGTCTGGATCGTCTGGACGAGCCGAGCAGCAATAAAGTCCTGCCAATCACCATTCACGGTGATGCGGCAGTTACCGGGCAGGGCGTGGTTCAGGAAACCCTGAACATGTCGAAAGCGCGTGGTTACGAAGTGGGCGGTACCGTTCGCATCGTTATCAACAACCAGGTGGGCTTCACTACGTCTAACCCGCTGGATGCGCGTTCTACACCGTACTGTACCGACATCGGTAAGATGGTTCAGGCGCCGATTTTCCACGTGAACGCGGATGACCCGGAAGCGGTCGCTTTCGTGACCCGCCTGGCGCTGGATTTCCGTAATACCTTTAAACGCGATGTCTTCATCGATCTGGTGTGCTACCGCCGTCACGGCCACAACGAAGCCGACGAGCCGAGCGCAACCCAGCCGCTGATGTATCAGAAAATCAAAAAGCATCCGACCCCGCGCAAAATCTACGCTGATAAGCTGGAAGCGGACAAGGTCGCCACGCTGGAAGATGCGACTGAAATGGTCAATCTGTACCGTGACGCGCTGGATGCTGGCGAATGCGTAGTGAAAGAGTGGCGTCCAATGAACATGCACTCCTTCACCTGGTCGCCGTACCTCAACCACGAGTGGGATGAAAACTACCCGAACAAAGTTGAGATGAAGCGTCTGCAGGAGCTGGCAAAACGCATCAGCACTGTACCTGAAGCGGTTGAAATGCAGTCGCGTGTTGCCAAGATTTACGGCGACCGTCAGGCCATGGCCGCAGGCGAGAAGCTGTTTGACTGGGGTGGTGCAGAGAATCTGGCTTACGCCACGCTGGTTGACGAAGGCATTCCGGTCCGTCTGTCTGGTGAAGACTCCGGTCGCGGAACCTTCTTCCACCGTCACGCGGTAATTCATAACCAGGCCAACGGTTCAACCTACACTCCGCTGCAGCATGTGCATAACGGACAAGGCACCTTCCGCGTATGGGACTCCGTACTGTCTGAAGAAGCCGTGCTGGCGTTCGAGTACGGTTATGCCACAGCAGAACCGCGCACGCTAACCATCTGGGAAGCACAGTTCGGCGACTTCGCCAACGGTGCGCAGGTCGTTATCGACCAGTTCATCTCTTCCGGTGAGCAGAAATGGGGCCGTATGTGCGGTCTGGTTATGCTGCTGCCGCACGGCTATGAAGGTCAGGGTCCGGAGCACTCCTCCGCGCGTCTGGAACGTTATCTGCAACTTTGCGCTGAGCAAAACATGCAGGTTTGCGTCCCGTCTACCCCGGCGCAGGTTTACCACATGCTGCGTCGTCAGGCGCTGCGAGGTATGCGTCGTCCGCTGGTGGTGATGTCACCGAAGTCGCTGCTGCGTCATCCGCTGGCGGTGTCTACGCTGGACGAACTGGCAAATGGTACTTTCCTGCCAGCCATTGGCGAAGTAGATGAACTTGATCCTAAAGGCGTGAAGCGTGTCGTGATGTGTTCTGGTAAGGTTTATTACGACCTGCTGGAGCAACGCCGCAAGAACGACCAAAAAGATGTCGCCATTGTGCGCATCGAACAGCTCTATCCGTTCCCGCATAAAGCGGTGCAGGAAGCGCTGAAACCATTTGCTCACGTACATGATTTTGTCTGGTGCCAGGAAGAGCCGCTCAACCAGGGCGCATGGTACTGCAGCCAGCATCATTTCCGTGAAGTAATTCCATTTGGGTCAGCTCTGCGTTATGCAGGTCGCCCGGCCTCTGCCTCTCCGGCAGTAGGGTATATGTCCGTTCACCAGAAGCAGCAACAAGATCTGGTAAATGACGCGCTGAACGTCGATTAAATAAAGGATAAATAATGAGTAGCGTAGATATTCTTGTTCCCGACCTGCCTGAATCCGTAGCGGATGCAACGGTTGCAACCTGGCACAAAAAACCGGGCGATGCAGTACGTCGTGATGAAGTACTGGTAGAAATCGAAACTGACAAAGTGGTACTGGAAGTACCGGCATCAGCGGACGGTATTCTTGATGCGGTTCTGGAAGATGAAGGGACAACCGTCACTTCTCGCCAGATCCTCGGTCGCCTGCGTGAAGGCAATAGCACCGGTAAAGAAACCAGTGCTAAGTCTGAAGAGAAAGATTCTACTCCGGCACAGCGCCAGCAGGCGTCTCTTGCTGAGCAGAACAACGATGCCCTGAGCCCGGCGATCCGTCGCCTGCTGGGTGAGCATAACCTCGAAGCCAGCGCTATCAACGGCACCGGTGTCGGCGGTCGTATCACCCGTGAAGATGTTGAAAAACATCTGGCGAAAGCGCCGGCTGCGAAAGCCGAAGCAAAAGCGCCGGCAGCAGCACCTGCACCACAGGCTCAACTGGGCGCACGTGGCGAAAAACGTGTTCCGATGACCCGTCTGCGCAAACGCGTAGCAGAGCGTCTGCTGGAAGCGAAAAATTCTACCGCCATGCTGACCACGTTCAACGAAGTCAACATGAAGCCAATCATGGACCTGCGTAAGCAATACGGTGATGCGTTCGAGAAACGCCACGGTATCCGTCTGGGCTTTATGTCTTTCTACGTGAAAGCGGTTGTTGAAGCGCTGAAACGCTATCCGGAAGTGAACGCGTCCATCGACGGCGATGACGTGGTTTACCACAACTACTTTGATGTCAGCATGGCGGTCTCCACGCCGCGTGGCCTGGTCACGCCGGTCCTGCGTGATGTGGATCTGCTGGGTATGGCTGACATTGAGAAGAATATTAAAGAACTGGCAGTTAAAGGTCGCGACGGCAAGTTGACGGTCGAAGATCTGACGGGTGGTAACTTCACCATCACTAACGGTGGTGTGTTCGGTTCCTTGATGTCTACGCCGATCATCAACCCACCGCAGAGCGCCATCCTGGGTATGCATGCCATCAAAGATCGTCCGATGGCGGTAGACGGCAAGGTTGAAATCCTGCCGATGATGTATCTGGCGCTGTCTTATGACCACCGTCTGATCGATGGTCGTGAGTCAGTAGGCTTCCTGGTAACCATTAAAGAGTTGCTGGAAGATCCAACGCGTCTGCTGCTGGACGTGTAGTTAATAAGAGTATCACCTGCCCCGTAGGTCTGGACGCTTATCAGACCTACGGGTAAAAGATAACGATTACCTGAAGGATGGACAGAACACATGAACTTACATGAATATCAGGCAAAACAACTTTTTGCCCGCTATGGCTTACCGGCACCGGTGGGTTATGCCTGTACTACTCCGCGTGAAGCCGAAGAAGCTGCATCTAAAATCGGTGCTGGCCCGTGGGTAGTGAAATGTCAGGTTCACGCTGGTGGCCGTGGTAAAGCGGGCGGTGTGAAGGTGGTAAACAGCAAAGAAGACATTCGCGCTTTTGCTGAACACTGGCTGGGTAAACGTCTGGTCACTTACCAGACAGACGCTCATGGCCAACCGGTAAATCAGATTCTGGTTGAAGCCGCGACCGACATTGGTAAAGAACTTTACCTCGGCGCAGTTGTTGACCGTAGCTCCCGTCGCGTGGTCTTCATGGCCTCTACCGAAGGCGGCGTGGAAATCGAAAAAGTGGCGGAAGAAACCCCGCATCTGATCCACAAAGTGGCGCTCGATCCGCTGGCAGGCCCGATGCCTTACCAGGGGCGTGAGCTGGCGTTCAAACTGGGTCTGGAAGGTAAACAGGTTCAGCAGTTCACCAAGATCTTCATGGGTCTGGCGACTATCTTCCTGGAGCGCGATCTGGCGCTGATCGAAATCAACCCGCTAGTTGTGACCAAGCAGGGTGACCTGATCTGCCTCGACGGCAAACTGGGCGCTGACGGCAACGCACTGTTCCGCCAGGCTGACCTGCGCGAAATGCGCGACCAGTCTCAGGAAGATCCGCGTGAAGCGCAGGCTGCACAGTGGGAACTGAACTACGTTGCGCTGGACGGCAACATCGGTTGTATGGTTAACGGTGCGGGCCTGGCAATGGGCACCATGGACATCGTTAAGCTGCACGGCGGCGAACCGGCTAACTTCCTCGACGTTGGCGGCGGTGCGACCAAAGAGCGTGTAACCGAAGCGTTCAAAATTATCCTCTCTGATGACAATGTTAAAGCCGTACTGGTTAACATCTTCGGCGGTATCGTACGTTGCGACCTGATCGCTGACGGTATCATCGGCGCGGTAGCAGAAGTAGGCGTAAACGTTCCGGTCGTGGTACGTCTGGAAGGTAACAACGCTGAACTCGGCGCGAAAAAACTGGCTGATAGCGGCCTGAATATTATTGCAGCGAAAAGTCTGACGGATGCAGCTCAGCAGGTTGTTGCCGCAGTGGAGGGGAAATAATGTCAGTTTTAATTAATAAAGATACCAAGGTTATCTGCCAGGGCTTCACCGGTAGCCAGGGGACATTCCACTCTGAACAAGCGATCGCTTACGGTACGCAAATGGTCGGTGGCGTTACGCCGGGCAAAGGCGGCACCACGCATCTGGGTCTGCCAGTGTTCAACACCGTACGTGAAGCAGTAGAAGCGACCGGCGCAACCGCCACCGTTATCTACGTTCCGGCGCCATTCTGCAAAGACTCCATCCTGGAAGCAATTGATGCAGGCATCAAGCTTATCATCACCATCACCGAAGGTATCCCAACGCTGGATATGCTGACCGTGAAAGTGAAGCTGGATGAAGCTGGCGTACGCATGATCGGCCCGAACTGCCCAGGCGTTATCACTCCGGGTGAATGTAAAATCGGTATCATGCCGGGCCACATTCACAAGCCGGGTAAAGTGGGTATCGTTTCCCGTTCAGGTACCCTGACCTATGAAGCGGTTAAGCAGACTACCGACTATGGTTTCGGCCAGTCTACCTGTGTAGGCATCGGTGGTGACCCGATCCCAGGCTCTAACTTCATCGACATCCTGAAGCTGTTCCAGGAAGATCCGCAGACTGAAGCGATCGTCATGATCGGTGAGATCGGCGGTAGCGCGGAAGAAGAAGCGGCTGCTTACATCAAAGATCATGTAACCAAGCCGGTTGTAGGTTACATCGCGGGTGTGACTGCGCCGAAAGGTAAGCGTATGGGTCACGCGGGTGCGATCATCGCGGGTGGTAAAGGTACAGCGGATGAGAAATTCGCTGCGCTGGAAGCTGCAGGCGTGAAAACTGTTCGTAGCCTGGCCGATATCGGCGAAGCGCTGAAAACCGTTATTAAGTAAGAAATAAAAAAACAGCCCTGACTCTCTGCATAGTCAAGGGCTGGTCCCGTTTCGACATGGTTGGCCATCTGATGATGGCCTTTTTTATGTCTGCAATTCATCTTTTGTCTGTGCGTTATTTTTATAACCTGCTTAAAGCTATACGATTTTTCTTCTGTAGCTAATAACCATCATGGCATTCAATATTTATCTTGCAATTTGATCATAATCATCTGCATAAATGAGATTATTTTTTGCGGTGAGCATCATTCTTTCTCCTGATGAAATTCTGCATATTACCGGCTTTAATTTCATTAATGCCGGAGGATACCGTGTCGTTGAAAATCCAGGATGATTACCTACAACGTTTTTTCTCGATAGCAAAAGTATTCTCCAGTGCGACTGGATTAGCCACTGTTGTGGTTGATGTTAGCGGAAAAACTCTCTCGGATTGCCATAACTTTAATTCGTTCTGCACATTAATGCGGGCGGATGAACGCTATTGTGTGAGTTGCCAAAAGTGCGACAAGTATTGTGCTTTTGAAGGATTAAAACACCTTAAACCCAGAATACTCAGCTGTCACGCAGGGCTAAGTCTGTTTTCTATGCCATTAATTCGCGAGGGGCATCTGTACGGTTTTATGCTCTGTGGGCAGGTGCGGGCAAAATATCAGGAATATAAAACTATCGTTATTGATAATGAATGCTCATGGATGGATGAACCAAAAATAAAAGCTGAATGGAGTCAGGTAGCGGTAGTAGATAATAATGCGCTGGTGGCATCAGCTAATTTATTAAGTTTTATTGTTGATAATTTCGAGACAGAACAGCAGCAATCGGATGAGTTTGTTATTCCGCCGGCCAGTTACACGCGTCATTATTTTACAGAACCTTCCCGACACGAAAAAAAGCTTCTGGCAGCGTTGCGTTATATTGATGAGAATTTATATAGTGAATTATCTCTGGAATCCGTAGCGGCTCATGTCTGCTTAAGCGCAAACTATTTCAGCCGTTTTTTTAAGAAACGGCAGGGCGTTAACTTTAAAACCTGGGTGAATCAGAAAAAAATGCAAAAAGCGGGGGAGTTATTGCACGATCCCATTCATTCAATAGACAGCATTGCCCGGAAACTCCAATACGCACAAACCAGTTACTTTTGCCGCGTTTTCCGGGCGGCGCATCAAACGTCGCCCCAGTCTTTTCGTCATGCCAGACTGTCGCAGTAAAGGTTTTCTGGCAGCGTGATGGCTTCAGGGATAAAAGAGAGCCGATCGCTTAGGGTTACCACATCACCAATCACTATCAGCGCAGGGGGGAGGATGTTAGCTTCCTGCGCCTTGCTCAGTAGTGAACCGAGCGTACAGGTCAGTCGGCGTTGGTTATCCCGGGTGGCGGACATAATTAGCGCTGCAGGTGTATCTGCCGATTTTCCACCCATCAATAATTCCTCACAGATAAACGCCAGATTGGCGATACCCATGACGATAACCAGCGTACCATTCAGTTTGGCCAGCTGACGCCAGTCCTGCTGTTGGTTGCCCTCCCGCGTATGACCGGTTACCACGTGAAATCCCGAGGCGAAATCGCGGTGTGTTACCGGAATCCCGGCATAGGTCAGGCCACCAATAGTTGAGCTGATACCCGGCACCACTTCAAACGGGATTCCCGTCTCGACGAGATCCTCGACTTCTTCAGCCCCACGTCCAAAAACATACGGATCGCCGCCTTTCAGACGCACAATATTATTGTGCGTTTGGGCATACTGGACAAGCAGTGCATTGATTTCATCCTGCGGTACACAATGGAAGCCTGGGTTTTTGCCGACATTGATAAGCAGACAATCAGGTAATGCCCATTCCAAAATTTTCGGATTGACTAGCCGATCGTAAATAATGACATCAGCCTGTTTAATGCACATCATTGCTTTGAGGGTAAGTAATGAAATATCACCGGGACCTGCCCCAACGAGCCAGACCTTTCCGAAAGTTTTCACATTGTGTCCTTTATCACATCATTCAAAAAAAGGCAGAAACTACATCAAGGAATGATAAAAAGCAGTCGTTTGCCCGTAAGTTATAACGTGAAATTATCCAAAATTATCGCACTGATAATATTGATTAATCTCGCAAAGTTTTTTCTGCAATAAACAAGATAACTTGAAAAATTATTAAGAACTTATTGGCACTATTTGCTTGGATTTAACCTTATTTAAATTGTGTTTATTGTTGCCCTTGAGTATTATCGGTTAATATTTATCCGCCATCAGTGTGAGCAAATCATGGATTGGATCAATGACATTAATGGATGAAATAAAATATAACTCTCGGTGCTTATCTGGGTATCTTGAATTATTTTTTATAAATTAAACTATTTTTGCACGCTGCATATGGAAGAGGTTATGAGAGGAAAAATACCTAAGACGGAGTTGCTGGTAACTTTTGAAGTTGTTGCGCGTCACGAAAGTTATACCCGGGCAGCTGAAGAGCTGGCTTTAACACAAAGTGCTGTTTTCCGCCAGGTAAATGCACTGGAGGATTTTCTCAATACCGCGCTATTTAATCATGCCAAAAAACGCATTTTTTTAAATGCGGCTGGCAAACACTATTTAAGTATCGTTAAAGAAACGTTAAATAAACTTGAACGAGATACGACGACGATAATGACCTGGCAACCGACGGTACAGGTTATTGAGCTGGCGGTGAATCCGACGTTCAGCACGCACTGGCTGATCCCAAACCTGCGTGAATTTAACAAACTTAATCCTGATATTATCGTGAACATTCATTCCCTGGCGAATATTGGTGATTTTCTCAATCGAGAGTATGACGCGGCAATTATGCGTGAAGACTTTTATTCGCCATGGTCAGGGGTTGAGTACCTGTTTGAAGAGGAAATTCTGCCGGTATGCAGCCGCTGTTTGCTGGCCGAACCGGAACGAAAACTGGCGGTGAACGAATTACTAAACGAATTTCCGCTCTTGCACCAAAGTACGCGCATCAAAGGGTGGCAGGAGTGGTTTGCGCTGTCAGATGTCAGCAGTCCGCTGGTGAATAAAGGTCCGAGATTTGATTTGTTATCGATGCTGATCGCGGCGGTCCGTTCTAATCTGGGCGTTGCGCTGCTCCCGCGTTTTGCCATTCAGCACGATCTGGACAGTGGTGATATGGTCATTCCTTGCGATGTTCCAATGCGTACCGGGAATCGATTTATTATGACGTGGCGTGAAGAGAAATCGGAATCCGAGCATTTACAGATTTTCCGTAACTGGTTGCTCAGTAAGTCCGTGGTATCGGCTGCCTGAGGGTGGCTTGCGCCTTATCAGGCCTACAACGATGGGTAGGCCGGATAAGACGCGTTAGCATCGTTATCCGGCAAAAGAACGGCTACCAATCGATCCCAACCTGTGCCTGAATACCGCGGTCAAACGCGTGTTTGACCGGGCGGATTTCACTGACCGTATCGGCCAGTTCCAGTAACAGCGTATGGCATCCGCGCCCTGTGACGATAACGCTCTGACCGGCAGGGCGATTTTCGATGGCGCTGATAACCTCTTGCGTATCCAGATAGTGGTAAGCCAGCATGTAGGTGAGTTCATCTAGCACCACTAGATCGTAATGCGCATCAGCCAGCATGCGCTTACTCTCCTGCCACACAACCGTTGCCGCCTCGATATCTGCTTGCCGATTTTGGGTTTCCCAGGTAAATCCGGTGCCCATAATATGGAACTCGACGCCGAGCGGTTGCAGTGTGTTGTACTCGCCATTATCCCACTGACCTTTAATAAACTGCGCGATGCCAACGGTTTTTCCGTGACCCACTGCGCGCGTTGCCGTGCCAAAGGCTGCGGTGGATTTTCCTTTTCCGTTGCCGGTGAAGACAATCAGGATCCCTTTCTTCTCCGTTGCAGCCGCTACGCGGGTATCAACCTGCTCTTTCAGCTTCTGCTGACGCTGACGGTGTCTGTCGTTATTGGCGCGCGCTTCCATGGAAACTCCTTAATGCCCTGCCGGACAAGTTGCGCAGCGATGCTGCTGCTCGAACTGGCTAAAGAAGTTATTGCCTTTGTCATCCACTAATACGAAGGCCGGCATATTTTTAACTTCCATCATCCATACGGCTTCCATTCCCAGTTCGGGATATTCAAGGCACTGTAGGCTTTTCACGTACTGCTGCGCCAGCAGGGCTGCGGCACCGCCAATGCTGCCGAGGCTAAATCCACCGTGTTTGTGACAGGCATCAGTGACCTGCTGGCTGCGGTTACCTTTGGTGAGCATAATGAGGCTGCCGCCTTGTGCCTGGAAAGCATCGACATACCCATCCATGCGCCCGCCGGTGGTGGGCCCCATCGAGCCACAGGCCTGATTTTCCGGGGTTTTGGCGGGACCAGCGTAGTAAACGATATGCTTTTTCATGTATTCCGGCATAGGTTCGCCGTTATCCAGTCGCGCTTTGATGTTCGCGTGGGCGATATCGCGAGCGACAACAATCGGGCCGCTTAACGACAGGCGTGTACCAATGGGCAGAGCGGAAAGGTCATGCAGGATGTCACGCAGCGGACGGTTCAGATCCAGTTGTACGGTCTGAGCGCCGTTTTCTACCCGGTGAGAATCGGGGATAAATTTGCCCGGATTATGCTCGAGTTTTTCCAGCCAGATACCGTGTTTATTAATTTTGGCCTTAATGTTGCGGTCGGCAGAGCAGGAGAGGGCCATCGCGATTGGGCAGGAGCCGCCGTGGCGCGGTAAGCGAATTACGCGGATATCGTGGGCAAAGTATTTGCCGCCAAACTGCGCCCCGATGCCAAACTCGCGGCTGGCATTGAGCAACTCGGCTTCCAGCGCCGTATCACGGAACGCCTGGCCCAGCTCGTTCCCGCTGGTGGGTAGATTATCGTAATATTTGGTTGAAGCCAGTTTGGCGACTTTCAGCGCCTGGTCGGCGGATAAGCCCCCAACCACAAAAGCGATGTGATACGGCGGACAAGCGGCTGTACCCAGTGATTTCATTTTTTCGATCAGGAACGCAGTGAGTTTTTCCGGCTGTAGAATGGATTTGGTTTCCTGGTACAGTGCCGCTTTGTTAGCTGAGCCGCCACCTTTATTGACGAACAGGAAACGGTATTCGTTACCTGGGGTGGCGCTAATATCGATTTGTGCGGGCAGGTTGGTCTGGGTATTGACCTCGGTATACATATCCAGCGGGGCATTTTGCGAGTAACGCAGGTTGTTTTCGGTAAAGGTGGAATACACGCCTTTGCTTAATGCTTCTGCGTCATCGCCGCCGGTCCAGACATGTTGTCCTTTGCTGGCCACAATGGTTGCCGTCCCGGTATCCTGGCAGTTGGGCAGTACGCCTTTAGCTGAAACCTCTGCATTGCGCAGCAGCTGCAATGCGACGTACTTATCGTTACTGCTGGCCTGTGGGTCGTGCAAAATGCTGGCAATCTGTTTTAAATGTCCGGCGCGCAGGAAAAATGAAGCCTCATAAAACGCCTGCTGTGCTAACAAGGTTAACGCTTCCGGTGCAACCTTGATCACTTCCTCTCCGTCTAACTCCGTTACCGTAACGTGCTGGTTACTCAGTAATTCATACTCGGTACTATCTTTACTCTGAACAAAGAGTTCCTGCCAGACAAATGGTTTAGACATAGTACTTCTCACCTTTTCATTTTGCCGGATGACGGCGTAAATAAATGCGCTAATCGTAGGCCGGATAAGCGAAGCGCCATCCGGCGTAAAGTTATTTGGCTAAAAAGACATTGGCTTTTGTCGCTTCGGCGACATATTCGATAGTTTGCTGGGCTCGAACGCTGTTACCGGCTGCATCCAGCGGCGGAGAATAGACCGCAATCGCATATTCGCCAGGGACAACGGCAACCATGCCGCCGCCGACGCCGCTTTTCGCCGGGATGCCAACGGTGTACAGCCATTTACCGCTACCGTCGTAAAGCCCGGCGATTGCCATTTCTGCCAGCACCTGCGGAACATATTTCTCGTTCAGCAACTGTTTACCGTTGAACGGAGATTTGCCTTTGTTCGCGAGTACGGCACCCATTTTGGCCAGTTGCTCAACGGTGATATCCACCGAGCACTGGCGGGTATAAATTTCGACGGCTTCGTCAGTGTTGCCATAGAAGCTGTTATAGGATTCCATCAGCTTGGCCAGCGCCTGATTGTGCTGGTTGGTTTCCATTTCAGATTTGAAAACCGGTTCGTTCACGGTGAGAGTGGCATCGGCCCAGACGTTCAGGTTGTCGAGAATTTTGTTCCAACGATCGGTTTTGTCTTTGGCTTCGATCAGGCTAACGGTGCTCATGGCCCCGGCGTTTACCAGCGGGTTTTCAGGCGCGCCTTTGGTCAGTTCAACGGCTAAACCTGAGTTGAATGGCATACCGGTGGCATTGGCGCCAAGTTTATCCAGCACTACCTGAGGACCGTGCTGCTCCATGGCGAGCGCCATGGTGAACACTTTACTCAGGGATTCCATTGGGAAAGGTTTGTTAACATCGCCAACCTGGTAGATCTTGCCGTCCACCGTCGCAATGGTGATGGCAAAATTTTTCGGGCTATAGGTCGCCAGAGCAGGGATGTAGTCGGCGACTTTTCCATCGTTGTTACTTTTGTACTTCTGATGAGCCTGTTCTATCAGCTTGGCGTAGTCGGGCGTGGTTTGCGCGAATGTGGTTGCGCTAAACAAGACGCTGAAAGAAAAGAGACTCACGCCGAGAATTGTTTTATTCATTATGCATTCCTGTTGGTGTTGTTGGGAAAACTATCCTGTAGGCCGGATAAGGCGTTAACGCCGCCATCCGGCGTTAACACGGTATAATTGCCGGATGGCAACGCTGACGCGTTTTATCCGGCCTACGATTAGTCGTTCTTCTACTGTCAGGACAAAGCGACTTCCGTTTCGGTAACCGGACGTTCTTGTTCCGGGGTCTTCACCGGCGCAGTTCCACGGCAACCCTGGCCGTAGTGTTCGCCTTCCCAACGGCCCACGATGGCAGCACCCATTGCGTTACTCATAACGTTGGTGGCGGAACGACCCATATCGAGGAACGGATCGACGCCCATCAGCAGAATCAGGCCAGCTTCTGGAATGTTGAACTGGTTCAGGGTTGCAGCGATAACCACCATTGATGCGCGCGGTACGCCTGCCATTCCTTTTGAGGTCAGCATCAGGATCAACAGCATGGTGATTTGCTCGCCCATGCTCAGTTCGATGTTGCACGCCTGGGCAATAAAGACGGTGGCAAATGAGCAATAAGCCATGGAACCGACCAGGTTAAAGGAATAACCGATAGGCAGAACGAAGCTGGCGATTTTTGAAGAAACACCGAATTTTTCCAGCTTGTCCAGCGTACCCGGGAAGGCGGCTTCAGAGCTTGAAGTGGTAAAGGCCAGCAGAGCGGGTTCGAGGATTGATTTAGTTAACCGTGCGATGCAAGGCCCGACGATCATAGTAGACAGGCCAATCAGGATTGCCCACAGCATACCCAATGTCAGGTAGAACTCACCCATGAAGATCCCGGCGCTAACCATCACACCCAGACCACGTTCGGCAATCAGACCTGAAATAGCGGCAAAAACGGTCAGTGGTGCAAACAGCATGACGTAACCCGTCAGCTTCAGCATGACGTGCACCAGTGAATCCAGCACTTTCACGATAGGATCGGCTTTTTCACCAATCGCAGCGAGGCTGCAACCGAGGAAGATTGAGAACACGACGATCTGCAGAATTTCGTTACGCGCCATCGCATCGACAATACTGGTCGGTACCGCGTGTGAGATGAATACTTTCAGCGTGAATGGCTCTGACTTAACGGCGGCAACGGCTCCGACGTCATGTGGCACAAAGTTGATACCTGCGCCTGGCTGGAAGATATTAACGATAACCAGACCCAGTGCAATTGACACCAGAGAGGCGCAAATAAACAGGAAGAAGGTTTTTGAAAATATACGTCCCAGCGTTTTGGCATCGCCCATTTTGGCAATACCCACAACCAGAGTTGAAATAACCAATGGAGCGATAATCATTTTCACCATACGTAAGAATATAGTGGTGAAAATGGAAATATCTGCTGCATAAGATTTTGCTGTTTCAGCCGCGGCCATATTATTTATGGCCACCCCGGCAATCATGCCGAGTATCAGGCCTAATATGATCATCTTCGTTAAACTAATTTTCTTCATGTGTACTCCATCGGATAAAGGCTGGTAATTGGAATTGTGTAGGGTGGCGTGCGCCTGAACCTGGACAGCAGCTCAGACGCACGCCTGTTGTGACCAACCGCATGAATAATTCGAAGCACTGTGATACAGCTGAATTCTGTGCTCCAATGGTTGTTATTGTGTTTTTTTGTTACAAGTCAAACTCAATACTTAATAATGGAGCGTGTTGCTGCGCACCATAAACATCATTGTCACCGACATTGCCGGAAATAATATCCCGTGGCATTACGATTTTTACGGCATTCGCTGGATCGAACCAGACGATATTGTGAATAAACTCAGGCTCAACATTATATAAACCGGCAATAAGCTGCGGCGTTAATTGCTCGCAGGCTTTTACCCGCTGATAGTCTTCCCTTGTTTTAAATAAAATATCTAAAACTAGTTCGTACGGTCCGGCGTTTTTGGAACGAATTACTTGCGCCAGTGAACAAATTGAGTGTTTCATGCCTGAACTCCTTCTGGCGTCACCTGTTCAATGTGGAAATCAAAACGCAGCGCATCGCTCGCTTCAATCAGGTGATAGATCGAGAACTCATACACCGGTCCACTCTGAATATCAGATGGCGAGAACGGGAAGGCGAGGTTGCCCGCAGTCGCAATGCGATTTTCATAGCCGTAGTGCAGCAGGGTAGAGCGCACCAGAGAGCAAACGCTGTTGGCGATATCCTGCGTTGGCGCGACGACATCCAGTAAAATTCCCAGTTCATGGCCCGCAGTTTTCATCGGCTCATGGTTGCCCATCACACCGTTCTTACCGTACAGGTGGAACGTCATGCGAATACTGTCGTCATTCAGCGAGAGGTTACGTGCCACGCTTGCCTGTACCTCTTCAAGAATCGTGTCAATCCCGGCAATCATAATCGGGTCACGTGTTCCGGCGATGGTCAGGCAACGGAAGCCAACCTGGCGTGCACCTTCCAGTTTCAACGCATACGGTGTTTCTTCATGGCGTGAACCGCTGACATACACTTCACCCTCGTTAACCTGGGTGAAAGTGCATGCCTTCAGGTTCAGCACACCGCCTGGCCCTGGCAGGAAGTACGGATCTGACTTTTCGTACAGGGTGTGTGCTGCTGCGGAAGTCTCGGTGAACTTACGCTTGGGATTGAACGCCTTCAGCGTAAAGCCGTTATCGTCAATGATTCCCATCGCACAATCTGAGCCGGAACCAGGGGTGGCGGCAATGGCTGCACACTCAAGGATCTTACCGCAATGAAGCGCCAGACCTTCATCAAAGCCCTGCATAATCGGCAGCGCGGCGAAGCAGGCCGGATCGTAGGCACGTCCGCCCAGGACCACCTGCGCACCGGCTTTCAGCGCACGTTGGAAAGGCTCGATGCCCATTTGTGCGACAATGTAGGTGCTCTCTTCAATGGCCTCGTGAGTCAGTTCCGGCACAAAATCGAGCGCAGTGATTTTGCCGTTATCCAGCGCCTGATGAACGATTTCTTTGTCGACATCAGACGGAATTAGCGCCATTGAGAAAGACAGTTTTTCTTCCTGCGCGATCTCATGGATTATCTGGCGACACCACTCCAGATGCGGAGCTGCGCCAGAACCACCAGCTGTGCCGATTACTACCGGGATGTTGTTCTTAACGCCTGCCACAATCATATAGCGCAGATCGCGTTTCACACCGGCCCTGTCAGTAAAGGGTTTACCTGCCCCCAGGTAGTGGGGGCCAGGATCGGAGGAACCTGCGTCAACAGCAATAAGATCCGGTGACTCTTCCATGGCTTTACGAAAACTTTCTTCCGGGAAGCCATAACCCAGGATAGCCGTAGGCGATAAGATCTTAAATGTGCGTGCCATCTCTTAATCCTTAGTTTGTAACAACGCGATGGTGCGGTTCATTTCGTTAAACACGATGTTGAGACCTTCATCGAAACCCATACCCGGTTTAACCAGCATGCGCATTGGACGCGCGGCAAGTGCCACGTGTACGCAGGTGCGGGCACTGATCTCGGTTTCGTTACAGGTACCGCCCTGATAGGCTTCCATCGCGTGTTTGTTGCAATACAGCACCGCATCAACGATGTTGTGAATACCGCCCAGATCCGGAGTCTTGATCTGTACCATGTGGCAGCTGCCTGCATCGGTAAAGTCCACGATATCCTGATAGGTGTTACACCATTCATCCGCAACGATTTTCACGCCGGAACCCAGACGAGTCAGCTCTTTGGTGATGGCGGTCAACATGCGGATCTGATCCGGCTTGTTACCGGCATCAACCGGACCTTCGATATACAGCGGCAGACCCTGGGCTTCGGCTTCCAGGCTGGCGATGTATTCGGCGCAACGCACTGGATCCATATCGAAGATCAGACCGATCGTGCCGTACACATCAATGTGCAGCGTCGGGTGATAACGTTCGCTGGTGCGCAGGCTTAAGATGCGGTCGGATAACCAACGTACATACTCACGCAGTTTTTCGCCTTTAAAGCCCAGCTTCTCTTCCACGTTGTTGATCAGCGCATGCGGCAGGACGTCCACACCTTTGAGGATCATCTTATCAACGGCGATATAACGGTCGTCACCGCTCTGACCAAATAATGGAATGGCTTCCGGGACGCACGGCAGTTGCCATTCATCGCAAACCACTTCAGTTTTCAGACGACCGGTAGCCAGCGCCGCAGCGTCGAGCAGCGCCTGAGACAAACCATAGCGGACGGCGGTATGCAGCAGATGACCGTCAATACGCAGTTGGTCAAAGAAACGCGCGTTCGGCAGGAACGAATCAACGTCACGACCTTCCAGTAACGGCTTGATGTGGTCGTTGAGGAACGGAATGAAGTTTTCAGCCAGGAACAGTGGGTCACGACCGCCTGCACCTGAATATTGCACCGCTGCGCAATCGCCCACAGCTACCGCGCCGTTTTCCAGAATCAGCTGTACGGAAACACATTCACCCGCCTGACGAACAGACGTAAATCCAGGCGTTACCGGATCGCCGGTATAGATAAACCCGTCATGACCGGCGCCGTTTTTGATGGCCTGCTGATCGTCAAAATAAAATGAGGAGTAGCCAGCTGTGAAAAGGGCCTGTTTAATTTTCATTATGGTCTTCCTATTAATTTACTGTGGGATACGGCGTTGATGTCATCAATGACCATCTGGAAAGAAGGCTTGCGACCTTCGAAATGTGCGCGCTCTGCAACGTAGTCGTGGTGCAGGGCGAGAATATCTTTCGGCAGCGGCACTGCACCGGCTTCAAGAATACGGATTGCGCCTGTGTTATCGCGAACAGGCAGGATCTTACCGGCGTTACAGGCGGCAGGAGCGAAAGGCACATCCAGCACGCCAGCTTCAAAGGCCAGCACCGTACCGCGCGCAATGTCGCCATTGCCCAGTTCGAAGACTTTCTTCAATACCGCGCGGACTTCGCTCTTAATCAGGTCAACTTCCTGCTCCACGGCAGCGCACTGCGGGAATTTCTGATCACTGACCATGTTGAGCATCTGGCGTGACGCTTTCAGGCCCTGGGCGTTAGCTGCCGCGGTTGGGATACCGAATGCTTCGTGCGGACTTTTGGTAATGACTTTTGTGGCACCAGACATACCGGCAACCGCTGCGCCCCAGGCGATAACGGAGAAAGCTTTTGCTTCATCTTCCGGGAATCCGCCCATCCACTGGTGGAAAACGGTGCTCAGCTCGTAATCGTCGAAGCCATGGTTATGGAAGTATTCGTGGGACAGTTCACGCAGTGCCTGAATAGCAGCGATATCCTGTGTCAGGCTACCGACCTGGCCGTAACCGACGGTAATAGACTTCACGCCCTGCTCCAGCGCCAGCAGACCTTCGATAATCGCGACTGAGTGGGACATGAACGGCGGGATCAGCGTGCCGGTCAGCGGACCAAACGGCTCACGGTTGATGCGAATGCCGTTCTCTTCGTACAGACCCATCAGACGGTCGCAGTACTGCCAGTCGCGGATAGATTTTTCCAGGGTGACGCGTTTGGCGTAAGGGATGTTGTAGGAGATACCGCCGCCTTCGTAGCTGGTAAAGCCACTGGCCATGGCGATTTCTGCCAGCAGACGCGCATCCGGTGTACCGTGGCGAACCTGGATCGGTTTATCCAGCGATTCAGTCATACGACGGCAGGCAGCAACCCCGTGATTGACGACCGGTAAACCATTCAGCTTGGAAGTACCTGCTTCGATGGATTTTTGGATCCCGACAGCGGCTTCTTCATAGCGGTTCAGACGGGTATAGGCATCGATAGTACTTGGCAGGAGGTCGCACTCTTCCTGCAATGTTTTGAGCAGCGCAATATGCTCATCCATTAATGCCACACCTGCGCGCGGCTGGCTCAGAGTTTTACCCTCCTGATCGGCCTTCAGCAGGGCGAGGGAGAAACGCTTTTTCTCTGGAATTGATTGCTGGTACTTCACGCCATCTTCGAAGTTCTCAACGTCTTTACCGGTTTCCCAGGTTTGTAACACCTGATGCCTTTCGGTCATGAATTCGTCATGGGTCAATTTTTTATTTCGAAGTTCCATTCGTAGCTGCCTTAAGTTTTATAGGGTTAAACACTGAATGCTGGTGCGAGCAGCGGCTTGCGGGTACAGCCTGGCGACGTTTGCCAGTAGCGGGAGCAGGCCATTTGAATCGCGGTAATACTCAAACTGATTCGGTAACAGAATTCTTTTGCCCTGGTCGTCCAGCTCCCTGTATTTGAGCCAGTTATGGATATCGAACTGGCTGGCGCGAGAGAGCCATCCCCCTGAACCGACGACTTTGCGTACGGTGGTGAGATCGCGACCCATCTGTAAATCCACATTACCCACGCAGGTGCAAACCTGCTTTTTAGTGCCCGCGTGGCGCTCAGCGGCATAGCCCACGCATAAACCTGCCAGCAGGGTGTCGAAATATTTCTCTTCCTCGCTGAGTGGCAGGTAATCCGGTTGCCCAACCAAGTGGCGTAGATAGCGGTAAAACGCTTCCTCGCGCTGTGGCTGCTGGGCGAAGATGACTTTCACCATATCCTGCGTGCTTTCTCCCACCACAACGGCGGAAACGCGCATGCCAAGGTCGCCTTCAACGGTACGTTTGACGAACGGTTCAGGAACACCATGCAGGACGGTATCGGGGGAGAGGGTATTCGCGCTGGCCGAATAGACATCCGTGGTGGCTCCGCCCATATCAATCAGCATGAATTCCTTCCATGCGCTGTCGTAATCGCTAATGGCTTTGACTAACTCATATACCGTCCATGGCGTCGGCATAGGCTCTTCGCCTGTTTCGCCGACGATAACGTCCAGACCTTTGCCTTTGACGATGCGTGACAAGAACACATCGCAAATCGCCTGGCGCGCGGCAAACGGATTCGGGTGATCGAGGTCCGGCAGAATGTTGTCTACCGTGGTCAGATCCTTATGTCCCAGAATCGTTTGTATTTCGTCCTGAATGTCCCGGTTTCCGGCGTAGATAATGGCGCAATCAAGCTTTGAGCCTGCCAGCGCGTGTGCATTCGCCAGGCCGTAACTTTCTTCGCCACCGTCTGTCCCGCCGGTAAACAACAGAATGTCTGGTGGTGATGATTCCAGCTCCTGGATGTCATGACGGTTCAGCTTGTACGAATAATATTGCGCGATTTTCGCTCCTGCCGAATGGGCGGTAACTTTTGCCGACTCCAGCGTAATGGAAGGCACCAGCCCCATTGCTGCAACGGCGAGCCCACCTTTCGCTGAGGAGGAGTATTTCAACTGCACTTCACCACTTTTCAGTAACGGGCGAGCATCGGCAACATTCAGCACCTGATTCAGGCTGGCAAAAAAACCGTCTGCCAGATGATGTGTGGTGGTTGGGGTCAGGACATGGTTTACCAGGGTTAATTCCTCGCCTTCATGTGCGAAGAGGGCTGCCTTGGTCCATGTCGAGCCGATATCGACAGAAACTGTTTGCATCAGATGGCCTCTTCCAGGCAACGCTGTTCGAGGCCATTGTGTTGGTGAATATCATTAGTGATAAGCGCGCAAACATCTTCCAGATCGTGGCTGGGGGCGAAGACCCGGTTAAAGCCCATCTCTTTAAACTTCACTTCCACGTCGGCGAAGTCATGTTTACCGACGACCAGGTTGCCGCCGACGTACAGCAGAATGTCGCCAAGGCCGCGTTCGATGCAGCGCTCACGTAACCCGAGGCAGTCAATGTCGCCATGACCGTAGATAGAGGACACCACGATGGCATCGGCGCCTGTTTCAATCGCAGCATCAATATATTCATCCTGGCTCACCATCACCCCGAGGTTGATTACGTGAAAATCATGAGCAGTAAAAACGCGATCCAGAACTTTATTACCTACTGCATGGCAGTCAGCACCGATGACGCCAATAACAAGTGTAGATTTCTTCATGGGTAATCCTCTGTAGGGCTGATGGTCAATAAGTGAAATTATTTTCTAATATTTAGAACATGGATTGTGACAACCTCTTAATAGGGTTGGAGTTTCTGTGGAAGCGAAAAAGGAAGCAATTGATCTATTTTCAAAATATCCTGAGAAAAATGATTGTTATATTTAGTTGGTGTAAAATTCTTTTGTAATCAATGTGATGTGATGTGTTTTTTTAACTGGTTTTAATTTATTAGAGAATTGGGTAATAAATGACTTGCCATGTTTGTGATCGAAATCTTATTTTGTTATGCGCGCCATTTATGACGTGTTTTAAATAATTTCAAAAATCCCAATTACTAATTAACTTGTGAACGACATAACGGTTTTTTATTTTTTAATCTTATATGTCATAATTCATTTTTGTTAAATTTAGGATAAAAATGATAAGGAAATGTTTGTGACATATTTAATCTTTGCCACATAAGAGAAGAGGGGGTGTTAATGATAACTTTCAGTGATGATTTAAGCGAAACGTCAGCATTCTCTCGCAGAACGACAAACGCAATGCATCGGTCATTGTGGAACGTTTTCGCTTCCAGTTGAGATAGTTACATCTCGGTGTTAATTATAAGTAAAATTTAAATGAATAATTTGTATGAAATAACAAATCCATGACTTGCTAAACAAAAAACTGTGAGCTACCCAGCATTAGTGATTCTTTATCTGCTATCAATTTAGTCAGCCGGGCTGGTTAAAAGATCGTGTACATTTAAATAAATATCCTATCATTTGTAGTAACGGCAATTACTCATTGAAAAACATGTTGTTAACATCGCGTTTACTAGTAGCGTGAGTGCTAAACACTATTAACATTAAATTTGAAAATTGATTTAAATCAATGTTTAAAACTTGGAAAACAGCATCAAAAGAGGTTAAATTGCTTCAGATCAAATTGGTCTGAAAGTGGTAAATTAGCTATAAATTGATCACTATCGAAAAATGCAAATTTGTCTCGATAAAAACCTGTTTATTGTAAGGATTTTACGGCGTAATATAATTGCGGGATCAATTTGAGTGTTTTATTAACATGTTTGTAACTTTTCATCATTATCCTTTCTTCAAATGAGAGGGAAGGGTAGCGGCGGAAGGAAGCAGATAAATTTGTATTGGGGCATGCGTGTGACCCTTTCTAACGGGGTTCACTCTCGGAGTCTTCATGCGATGAGCAAGGAGTCATGATGTTAGATATAGTCGAACTGTCGCGCTTACAGTTTGCCTTGACCGCGATGTACCACTTCCTGTTTGTGCCACTGACGCTCGGTATGGCGTTCTTGCTGGCCATTATGGAAACGGTCTACGTCCTTTCCGGCAAACAGATTTATAAAGATATGACCAAGTTCTGGGGCAAGTTGTTTGGTATCAACTTCGCTCTGGGTGTGGCTACCGGTCTGACCATGGAGTTCCAGTTCGGGACTAACTGGTCTTACTACTCCCACTATGTAGGGGATATTTTCGGTGCGCCGCTGGCGATCGAAGGTTTGATGGCCTTCTTCCTCGAATCCACCTTTGTAGGTCTGTTCTTCTTCGGCTGGGACCGTTTGGGTAAAGTCCAGCATATGTGTGTCACCTGGCTGGTGGCTCTGGGTTCTAACCTGTCTGCGTTGTGGATTCTGGTTGCGAACGGCTGGATGCAGAACCCAATCGCAGCGGATTTCAACTTCGAAACCATGCGTATGGAGATGCTGAGCTTCTCTGAACTGGTGCTCAACCCGGTAGCACAGGTGAAATTTGTTCACACTGTGGCATCTGGTTATGTATGTGGCGCGATGTTCGTTCTGGGTATCAGCTCCTACTATATGCTGCGCGGTCGTGACTTCGCGTTTGCTAAACGTTCTTTTGCTATCGCTGCCAGCTTTGGTATGGCTGCTATTCTGTCTGTTATCGTTCTGGGTGATGAATCTGGTTACGAAATGGGTGACGTGCAGAAAACCAAACTCGCTGCGATTGAAGCAGAATGGGAAACTCAGCCTGCTCCAGCTTCCTTTACGCTGTTCGGTATTCCGGACCAGGATGCGCAGGAAAACCATTTTGCGATTCAGATTCCTTATGCGCTGGGCATCATTGCCACCCGCTCTGTTGATACACCGGTCATTGGTCTGAAAGATCTGATGGTGCAGCACGAAGAGCGTATCCGTAACGGGATGAAAGCGTATCAGTTGCTGGAAGAACTGCGTGCTGGTACTACCGACCAGGCCGTTCGCGACCAGTTCAACAGCATGAAGAAAGACCTGGGTTATGGTCTGCTGTTGAAACGCTATACGGATAACGTCACCGACGCGACCGAAGCGCAAATTCAGCAGGCAACGAAAGATTCTATTCCTCGTGTTGCGCCGCTGTACTTCGCTTTCCGTATCATGGTGGCATGCGGCATTCTGATGCTGGCAATTATCGCGGTGTCCTTCTGGACTGTGCTTCGTAACCGTATCGGTGAGAAAAAATGGCTGCTGCGCACCGCGCTGTATGCGATTCCTCTGCCGTGGATTGCTATTGAATCCGGTTGGTTTGTTGCAGAGTACGGTCGTCAACCGTGGGCGATTGGTGAAGTGTTACCAACAGCCGTAGCGAACTCTTCGCTGACTGCTGGCGACCTCATCTTCTCGATGCTATTGATTTGCGGCCTGTATACCCTGTTCCTGGTGGCTGAACTGTATCTGATGTTCAAGTTCGCACGCCTTGGGCCGAGTAGCCTGAAAACCGGTCGTTATCACTACGAGCAGTCCACTGTGACTTCTCAGCCGGCACGCTAAGACAGGAGTCGTCAAATGATCGATTATGAAGTATTGCGTTTTATCTGGTGGCTGCTGGTTGGCATTCTGCTGATTGGTTTTGCGGTCACTGATGGCTTCGACATGGGGGTGGGCATGCTCACCCGTTTCCTCGGTCGTAATGATACCGAGCGTCGAATTATGATTAACTCCATCGCCCCGCACTGGGACGGTAACCAGGTTTGGCTCATCACCGCGGGTGGCGCACTGTTCGCTGCCTGGCCGATGGTCTATGCCGCTGCGTTCTCCGGTTTCTATGTGGCGATGATTCTGGTTCTGGCGTCCTTGTTCTTCCGTCCGGTCGGTTTTGACTACCGCTCTAAGATTGAAGATATGCGCTGGCGCAACATGTGGGACTGGGGCATCTTCATAGGTAGCTTCGTGCCACCGCTGGTGATTGGCGTGGCGTTCGGTAACCTGCTGCAAGGGGTTCCGTTCCACGTAGATGACTACATGCGTTTGTACTACACCGGTAACTTCTTCCAGTTGCTGAATCCGTTTGGTCTGCTGGCGGGTGTCGTGAGCGTTGGGATGATCATCACCCAGGGTGCGACCTATCTGCAGATGCGTACGGTAGGTGAACTGCATCTGCGTGCTCGTGCAACTTCACAGGTTGCGGCGCTGGTGACTCTGGTCTGCTTCGCGCTGGCCGGTGTGTGGGTGATTTACGGTATTGACGGTTATGTTGTGACCTCTGCACTGGATCATCATGCCGCCTCTAACCCGCTGACCAAAGAAGTTGCTCGTGTGGCTGGCGCATGGATGGTGAACTTTAACAATGCACCTATCCTGTGGCTGGTTCCTGCACTGGGCGTGGTTCTGCCGCTGTTGACCATCCTGACTTCTCGTATGGAGAAAGGGGCATGGGCGTTCGTCTTCTCCTCACTGACGTTAGCCTGCATCATCCTGACTGCCGGTATCGCAATGTTCCCGTTTGTGATGCCATCCAGCACCATGATGAACGCAAGTTTGACCATGTGGGATGCCACCTCCAGCCAGCGTACATTGAATCTGATGACCTGGGTCGCGGCGGTGTTTGTACCGATCATTCTGCTATACACCAGCTGGTGTTACTGGAAGATGTTCGGTCGCATCACTAAAGAAGATATTGAAAGCAACACCCACTCTCTGTACTAAGTAAGGAGCTTAAAATGTGGTATTTCGCATGGATTTTGGGAACGCTTCTTGCCTGTGCATTTGGGATAATCACTGCGCTGGCGCTTGAGCACGTTGAATCAGGCAAAGCCGGGCAAGAAGATAGCTAATGACCAACATTATCGCGATGGTATACAACGCGATGGACAAGCGCCCCTTGCGGGCGCTTTCATTTGTGCTGGCAATCGTGTTGGCTGGCTGCATATTCTGGGATCCGTCACGTTTTGCGGCCAAAACCAGTGAGCTTGAAATCTGGCATGGTTTCCTGCTGATGTGGGCGGTCTGCGCAGGCATTATTCACGGCGTTGGCTTCCGTCCTCGCGCCGTACATTGGCAGGGCATCTTCTGCCCGCTGATCGCGGATATTGTCCTCGTTGTTGGTCTGATTTTCTTCTTCTTTTGAATAAGAAACATCCTTAAATATTTATGGGCTTGCATAAGCCCATAATTTTTTACTCTACGTTTACTTTCCCCCATTCCAAAGCACCATTCCCGCGCGTATAGTAGCGAAGTTTGAAAGCACTAACCTTTTGTTGCATTACCGGGATGTACAGTGAAGACAGCGCGATATACAACGACATTCTTGATGCATCGCGGCGGCAAGAACGCGAATCACCAGACGCTTACAAAGGTAAGTAACTGGTGCGAGTGGGCGAAGCCAACAAAGAGGCAGTAGGAATGAATAAGTATATGTTTCGATGGCCGGTTCGTGTCTATTATGAAGATACCGATGCCGGTGGGGTGGTTTACCACGCCAGTTACGTCGCTTTTTATGAAAGAGCACGCACAGAAATGCTTCGTCATCATCACTTCAGTCAGCAGGTCCTGTTGGCCGAACGTGTAGCCTTTGTGGTGCGCAAGATGACCCTCGAGTATTTTGCGCCTGCCCGGCTCGACGATATGCTCGAAGTTCAAACCGAAATTACGTCAATGCGTGGCACCTCATTGGTTTTCACGCAACGCATTGTCAACGCAGAGAACACCGTGCTGAATGAAGCCGAAGTTCTGATTGTTTGCGTTGATCCACTCAAAATGAAGCCTCGTGCGCTTCCCAAGTCTATTGTCGCGGAGTTTAAGCAGTGACTGACATGAATATCCTTGATTTGTTCCTGAAGGCAAGCCTTCTGGTTAAACTTATCATGTTGATTTTGATTGGTTTCTCAATCGCATCCTGGGCCATCATCATCCAACGGACCCGTATTCTTAATGCTGCTTCGCGTGAAGCCGAAGCATTTGAAGACAAGTTCTGGTCCGGCATTGAATTGTCGCGCCTGTACCAGGAAAGCCAGGGGCGTCGTGATAATTTGGCGGGCTCGGAACAAATTTTCTATAGCGGATTCAAAGAATTTGCGCGTTTGCATCGGGCAAATAGCCACGCGCCGGAAGCGGTCGTAGAGGGGGCTTCCCGTGCGATGCGTATCTCGATGAACCGTGAACTGGAAACGCTGGAAACGCATATTCCATTCCTCGGCACAGTTGGCTCCATCAGCCCGTATATCGGTCTGTTCGGTACCGTTTGGGGGATCATGCACGCATTTATCGCGCTGGGCGCGGTAAAACAGGCGACGCTGCAAATGGTCGCACCGGGTATCGCAGAAGCGTTGATTGCAACGGCTATCGGTCTGTTTGCGGCAATCCCGGCGGTTATGGCCTACAACCGTCTGAACCAGCGCGTGAACAAACTGGAACTGAATTACGACAACTTTATGGAAGAGTTCACCGCGATTCTGCACCGCCAGGCGTTTACCGTTAGCGAGAGCAACAAGGGGTAAGCCATGGCCAGAACGCGTGGACGAGGTCGTCGCGAACTCAAGTCCGAAATCAATATTGTACCGCTGCTCGACGTACTGTTGGTGCTGTTGCTGATCTTTATGGCAACCGCACCGATCATTACGCAGAGTGTGGAAGTCGACCTGCCGGATGCGACCGAGTCGCAAGCCGTCAGCAGTAACGACGAACCCCCGGTCATTATTGAAGTTTCCGGTATTGGGCAATACAGCGTGGTGGTTGAGAAAGATCGTATGGATCAACTGCCGCCGGAGCAGGTTATCGCGGAAGCGAAAAGCCGCCTGCAGACCAATCCGAAAACGGTCTTTTTAATCGGTGGTGCGAAAGACGTGCCTTATGATGAAATAATTAAAGCGCTGAACTTGTTACACAGCGCAGGCGTAAAATCGGTTGGCTTGATGACGCAGCCAATCTGATGACTGCGTTTTGCTGGCTTGAAAGATAGCACGTAACAGGCGAACAGTTTTTTGGGAACCGAGAGTGTCAAAGGCAACCGAACAAAACGACAAGCTCAAAAGGGCGATAATTATTTCAGCGGTGCTGCATGTCATTTTATTTGCAGCGCTGATCTGGAGTTCGTTCGATGAGCACATTGATGCTTCAGCCGGCGGCGGTGGCGGTTCGTCCATCGACGCCGTTATGGTCGATCCTGGCGCCGTTGTGCAACAGTACGACAGGCAGCAGCAACAGCAGGCAAGTGCGAAACGTGCTGAAGAGCAGCGTGAAAAGCAGGCGCAGCAGCAAGCTGAAGAACTTCGCGAGAAGCAGGCAGCTGAGCAAGAGCGACTGAAGCAGCTGGAAAAAGAACGTTTAGCCGCGCAGGAAAAAGTGCGCGAACAGGCGGAACAGCAGAAGCAAGCTGAAGCCGCCGCAGCGAAAGCGCAAGAGCAACAGAAACAGGCTGAAGAGGCTGCGGCGAAGGCTGCTGCAGACGCGAAGGCTAAAGCTGATGCTCAGGCTAAGCAAGCGGCAGATGCCGCGAAGAAAGCCGCTGCAGACGCACAGAAAAAAGCTGAGGCTGAAGCCGCTAAAGCCGCCGCTGATGCGAAGAAAGCTGCAGAAGCGCAAGCTGCTAAGGCAGCTGCGGACGCTGCGAAGAAAGCACAGGCTGAAGCCGCTAAGCAAGCTGCAGCCGAGAAAGCTGCTGCTGAGAAAGCAGAAAAAGCCGCTGCCGCGAAAGCTGCCGCTGCTGAAAAAGCGGCGGCTGATAAGAAAGCCGCTGCAGAAAAAGCAGCAGCAGACAAAAAAGCTGCAGCTGAGAAAGCCGCTGCCGATAAGAAAGCTGCGGCAGATAAAGCAGCTGCTGCTAAAAAGGCTGCGGCCGAAAAAGCCGCTGCAGCCTCTGGCGTTGACGACTTGTTGGGCGACCTGAGCTCCGGTAAGAATGCACCGAAATCGGGCGGTGGAGCGAAAGGAAACGGCCAACCGGCGAAAGATAGTGGTACAAGTGGTGCCAATGGTGGTGCTTCTGGCGCGGATATCAGTGCTTATGCATCTCAAATTCGTAATGCGATCCAGAGCCGTCTGTATGGGGCAGATTTGTATGCAGGTAAATCTTGCGTATTACATATCAAGTTAGCGCCTGATGGTCTGTTACTGGATGTAACCGAAGAGGGCGGGGATCCGGCATTGTGTCAGGCTGCGCTGACGGCTGCGAAAACCGCCAGAATTCCTAAACCGCCTAGCCAGGCAGTTTATGAAAAAGTAAAAGATGCCAAACTGGACTTCAAACTGTAATAACGACCCCTGAGAAATCAGGGGAAACGGTCTAAGGTTGAGACAGAGTTCTGGTAGTTTTGTGTATTTGAGTTTGTTAACATTCTGCTAAATTATCGTGGGCTTTCCGTCCAGATAAGGGAGATATGATGAAGCAGGCATTACGAGTAGCATTTGGTTTTCTGATGCTGTGGGCAGCGGTGCTGCACGCAGAAGTACGTATCGAGATCACCCAGGGGGTGGACTCGGCGCGCCCGATTGGTGTTGTCCCCTTCCAGTGGGCAGGACCGGGTGCTGCACCTGAAGATATCGGTGGTATCGTAGGTGCTGACCTGCGTAACAGCGGTAAATTTAACCCGTTAGACCGTTCTCGTCTGCCTCAGCAGCCCGGTACCGCGCAGGAAGTTCAACCTGCCGCTTGGTCTGCGCTGGGCATTGATGCCGTAGTCGTCGGCCAGGTTACGCCGAACCCGGATGGTTCTTACAGCGTTGCCTATCAGCTGGTTGACACCGGTGGCGCACCGGGTACCGTACTGGCACAGAACACCTATAAAGTGAACAAGCAGTGGCTGCGTTACGCGGGCCATACTGCAAGTGACGAAGTGTTTGAAAAACTGACCGGCATTAAAGGTGCATTCCGTACCCGTATCGCTTATGTTGTTCAGACCAACGGTGGTCAGTTCCCGTACGAATTACGTGTGTCCGACTACGATGGTTACAACCAGTTCGTGGTACACCGTTCTCCGCAGCCGCTGATGTCTCCGGCGTGGTCACCGGACGGTTCAAAACTGGCGTACGTTACCTTCGAAAGCGGTCGTTCTGCGCTGGTTATTCAGACACTGTCTAACGGCGCGGTTCGTCAGGTAGCCTCGTTCCCACGTCACAACGGTGCGCCTGCGTTTTCTCCGGATGGCAGCAAACTGGCGTTTGCCCTGTCTAAAACCGGTAGCCTGAACCTGTATGTCATGGACATTGGTTCCGGTCAGATCCGTCAGGTGACGGATGGTCGTAGCAACAACACGGAACCTACCTGGTTCCCGGACAGCCAAAACCTGGCCTTTACGTCTGACCAGGCCGGTCGTCCGCAGGTTTATAAAGTTAACGTCAACGGCGGTGCTCCGCAGCGCATTACCTGGGAAGGTTCGCAAAACCAGGATGCGGATGTGAGCAGCGACGGTAAATTTATGGTAATGGTAAGCTCGGCCAACGGTCAGCAGCACATTGCCAAACAAGATCTGGTAGCGGGTGGCGTACAAGTTCTGTCGTCAACGTTCCTGGACGAAACGCCAAGTCTGGCACCTAACGGCACTATGGTAATCTACAGCTCTTCTCAGGGGATGGGATCCGTGCTGAATTTGGTTTCTACAGATGGGCGTTTCAAAGCGCGTCTTCCGGCAACTGATGGACAGGTTAAATTCCCTGCCTGGTCGCCGTATCTGTGATAATAAATAATTGATTAATAAAGGAATCATTGAAATGCAACTGAACAAAGTGCTGAAAGGGCTGATGATTGCTCTGCCTGTTATGGCTATTGCAGCGTGTTCTTCTAACAAGAACGCCAGCAATGACGGCAGCGAAGGCATGCTGGGTGCCGGCACTGGTATGGATGCAAACGGCAGCGGCAACATGTCTTCTGAAGAGCAAGCGCGTCTTCAGATGCAACAGCTGCAGCAGAACAACATCGTTTACTTCGATCTGGACAAGTACGATATCCGTTCTGACTTCGCTGCAATGCTGGATGCTCACGCTAACTTCCTGCGTAGCAACCCGTCTTACAAAGTCACCGTAGAAGGTCATGCGGACGAACGTGGTACTCCTGAGTACAACATCTCCCTGGGTGAGCGTCGTGCGAACGCCGTTAAGATGTACCTGCAGGGTAAAGGCGTTTCTGCTGACCAGATCTCCATCGTTTCTTACGGTAAAGAAAAACCTGCAGTACTGGGTCATGACGAAGCGGCTTACGCCAAAAACCGTCGCGCCGTACTGGTTTACTAAGAGAATTGCATGAGCAGTAACTTCAGACATCATCTGTTGAGTCTGTCGTTACTGGTTGGCATAGCGGCCCCCTGGGCCGCTTTTGCACAGGCGCCAATCAGTAGTGTCGGCTCTGGCTCGGTCGAAGACCGTGTCACTCAACTCGAGCGTATTTCTAACGCTCACAGTCAGCTTTTAACCCAACTCCAGCAACAACTCTCCGATAATCAGTCCGATATTGATTCCCTGCGCGGTCAAATTCAGGAAAATCAGTATCAACTGAATCAGGTTGTTGAACGCCAGAAGCAGATATTGCTGCAGATGAATAATCTTGGCAGCGGTAGTGCACCTGCGGCGCAATCAGCGGGCGGCGATCAGAGTGGGGCAGCAGCAACCCCTGCACCTGATGCGGGTGCAGCGGCAGCGTCAGGTGCTCCGGTACAAACTGGCGATGCGAATACCGATTACAATGCGGCCATTGCTCTGGTGCAGGATAAATCCCGCCAGGATGACGCGATTGAAGCATTTCAGAACTTCATTAAAAAGTACCCAGACTCAACTTACCTGCCAAATGCGAATTACTGGCTGGGTCAGTTGAATTACAACAAGGGGAAAAAAGATGATGCAGCGTTCTATTTTGCTTCTGTAGTCAAAAACTTCCCTAAATCACCAAAGGCTGCAGACGCGATGTATAAAGTCGGTGTCATCATGCAGGACAAAGGTGATAAAGAGAAAGCGAAAGCCGTTTATCAGCAGGTTATCACTAAATACCCTGGCACTGATGGCGCGAAACAAGCGCAAAAACGCCTTGGCGCGATGTAATGAACACCATGCGACCAGAAATCGTGTTAATTCTGGTCGCGTCGTGTGATTCCTAAGCAGTTGGGTTATTTACATCGAAATTTTTGTTGCGCTAAAATCTGAAATCAGTAATATATGCCGCCGTTGCCAAGGGATATCAAACAGCCCGAAAGCGGCAAAAAAAGTGGGTCGTTAGCTCAGTTGGTAGAGCAGTTGACTTTTAATCAATTGGTCGCAGGTTCGAATCCTGCACGACCCACCACTAACTTAGTTAGTAAGTAGTATCCAGCGCAGTATCGGGTGATTAGCTCAGCTGGGAGAGCACCTCCCTTACAAGGAGGGGGTCGGCGGTTCGATCCCGTCATCACCCACCACTCGGGGCGTTAGCTCAGTTGGTAGAGCAGTTGACTTTTAATCAATTGGTCGCAGGTTCGAATCCTGCACGCCCCACCAATTTATTGGTGGTACCGAGTAAAAATTTTCAGGTTATACCCGAGCGGGTCGTTAGCTCAGTTGGTAGAGCAGTTGACTTTTAATCAATTGGTCGCAGGTTCGAATCCTGCACGACCCACCATCCTGAAAGTATAAAGAAGTAAACCCCATAAGGGGGCGTTAGCTCAGTTGGTAGAGCAGTTGACTTTTAATCAATTGGTCGCAGGTTCGAATCCTGCACGCCCCACCAGTGTAAAAAGGCGCCCTAAAGGCGCCTTTTTGCTATGTGCAGAATTAACGATTCGAACCTGCAGCAGGTTCGGGTCTCACGTAGTGAGACAACGGAGCCGTTTACGGCGACGGCCCGGAGGGCGAGCAAAGCGAGTCATCCTGCACGCCCCACCAGTGTAAAAAGGCGCCCTAAAGGCGCCTTTTTGCTATCTGCGATTTATAAGGTTCGAACCTGCTTGCCTGATGCGCTTCGCTTATCAGTCCTACAGACGACACTATTCACGTAGGCCGGATAAGACGTCAGTCGCCTTCCGGCATTCATCACACGCAATTATTGTGACTTTCTTACGCCAATCCGCTATCTTGTTTAGCATATAAAACAAATCTAACCGAATACGGCGTGCGTCACGCTTTTAATCGGTTATTTCGTTAAGCCAGTAAAACGAGAAAGCAAGATGAGCGTGATGTTTGATCCAGAAGCAGCAATTTATCCGTTTCCGCCGAAGCCAGCCCCGCTGAGTGTGGATGAAAAGCAATTTTATCGTGAAAAAATCAAGCGCCTGCTGAAAGAGCGTGATGCCGTTATGGTCGCGCACTATTACACCGATCCCGAAATTCAGCAGTTGGCCGAAGAGACCGGTGGTTGTATTTCTGATTCTCTGGAGATGGCGCGTTTCGGCTCAAAGCATTCTGCCTCTACGCTGTTGGTTGCAGGCGTGAGGTTTATGGGGGAAACCGCCAAAATCCTCAGCCCGGAAAAGACCATCCTGATGCCGACCCTACAGGCGGAATGCTCATTAGATCTGGGCTGTCCGATTGATGCGTTCAGCGCGTTTTGCGATGCGCATCCGGATCGTACCGTGGTGGTTTACGCCAATACCTCAGCCGCCGTTAAAGCACGTGCGGACTGGGTCGTCACATCCAGTATCGCGGTAGAACTTATTGAGCATCTTGATAGTTTAGGTGAAAAAATCATCTGGGCTCCGGACAGACATCTGGGCAACTACGTACAAAAACAGACCGGTGCAGACGTTCTTTGTTGGCAGGGGGCCTGTATCGTCCACGACGAATTTAAAACTCAGGCTTTAACACGCATGAAGGGGCTTTACCCTGATGCTGCGGTGTTGGTGCACCCGGAGTCCCCCCAGTCTATCGTTGATATGGCCGATGCGGTTGGCTCAACCAGCCAGTTAATCAACGCAGCTAAATCGTTACCACATCAACAGCTGATTGTGGCGACTGACCGGGGCATTTTTTACAAAATGCAGCAGGCTGTTCCGGATAAAGAGTTACTCGAAGCGCCGACGGCTGGTGAGGGGGCAACCTGTCGCAGCTGTGCGCATTGTCCGTGGATGGCGATGAACGGCCTCAAGGCGATTGCTGAGGGCCTGGAACAAGGCGGAGCGGCTCATGAGATACATGTTGATGCTGGGCTGCGAGAAGGGGCGTTGTTGCCGTTAAACCGCATGTTGGAATTTGCGGCTACACTTCGAGCTTAATTAATATTTTTGCTCTGGGGGAAAAGATGGACTTTTTTAGCACGCAGAACATTCTGGTACATATTCCGATTGGCGCTGGCGGTTACGATCTGTCTTGGATCGAAGCTGTGGGGACGATCGCCGGGTTGCTGTGTATTGGCCTGGCGAGCCTTGAGAAAATCAGCAATTACTTCTTCGGCCTGATAAACGTCACGCTGTTTGCGATTATCTTCTTTCAGATCCAGCTCTATGCAAGCCTGTTGCTGCAAGTTTTCTTTTTTGCCGCCAACATCTACGGCTGGTATGCCTGGTCCAGGCAAACCAGCCAGCATGAAGCGGAACTGAAAATTCGCTGGCTGCCGTTACCAAAAGCGATCGGCTGGCTGGCGGCTTGCGTGGTGGCGATCGGCCTGATGTCGGTCTATATCGATCCGGTCTTTGCGTTCCTGACCCGCATTGCGGTGAACATTATGCAGGCATTGGGATTACAGGTTGTTGTGCCTGAGTTGCAACCCGATGCATTCCCATTCTGGGACTCCTGCATGATGGTGTTGTCGATTGCGGCGATGATCCTGATGACGCGTAAGTACGTTGAAAACTGGCTGCTGTGGGTGATCATTAACGTAATAAGCGTAGTGATTTTCGCCCTGCAAGGCGTATATGCCATGTCGCTGGAGTATGTGATCCTGACTGTTATCGCCCTGAACGGTAGCAGGATGTGGATTAACAGCGCGCGTGAGCGGGGGTCCCACGCGCTGTCCCATTAATGGTGATGGTGTGAATGGCCGGATACCCCCTGATACAGGTGGCAGTCCGGCCCATTACACGGCTGATACTCCATCTGGATCGTGGCGTGTTCAATCTGGTAGTGATGGATAAGAAAGTGCTGAATACGCTCCAGCAGCGCGTCGTGATCGTGCGGCGGAACCACCTGCACATGCAGCGTCATTACCGGTTTTTCACCCACCATCCAGACATGGACATGGTGTACATTGCGGACTTCAGGGATATCCCGGCTGAGATGGCGCTGCAGTGCGGCGATATCCAGCGTCAGCGGGGCGCCTTCCAGTAATTCATTAACGCTATCCTTTAACAGTCGCCAGGCGCTACGCAGTACCAGCACGGAAACCAGAATCGAGAGAATCGGGTCTGCAGGCGTCCAGCCCGTCCAGATAATAATCAGCGCAGCGATGATCGCCCCGACCGAGCCGAGTAAATCGCCCATCACATGCAGTGCCGCGGCGCGGACGTTCAGGTTTTTCTCCTCACTGCCGCGGTGTAGAACCCAAAAAGCCAGCACGTTGGCCAGTAAACCCGCGACAGCTATAACCATCATCATGCCGCCAGCCACGGGGCGGGGCGTATGGAAACGCTCAATGGCTTCCCAGACGATTAAAATGGTGATCACGACCAATGCGATGGCATTAACAAACGCGGCCAGTGTCGTGAGCCTCAGCCAGCCGAAGGTGTGTCGTATTGTGGGCGGGCGCTGGGAAAACCGGACGGCCAGCAGCGCAAAAAGGAGCGCTGCGGCATCAGTGAGCATATGCCCGGCATCGGCCAACAAGGCCAGTGAACCTGAAAGTAATCCACCCACCACTTCAACCAACATAAATCCGGCTGTAATGCAGAATGCAAACATCAAGCGGCGGGCATTATTGTCCTTGGGTTGCTCAGAAGAAGTATGAGTATGCGAGTGCGCCATTATGCCATCCCTTTGTTATTCTCATCTTTACTGTATGCCATCATACCGTTTTTGGGATGATAAAATTAAAAAGGAGAGCTATTGCTCTCCCATTATTAGCTTTATTTTCAGCGTTACTGCGTAGTGCCATCAGTTTTTGTCTCAGCATCATTGTTAATGCCGTTTCCGGTCTCAACCTTCTTATTCACATCAGGGCAGCGACCGTCCTTACACATGGTGTTTTTGTGCATCTCGTCTTTGGTCATCCCTTCATGGTTCATTGATGAACCGTTCGGGTGCAGCATTGTGCCACCCGAATTCACGTTACTGTTGTCGACATTATTTGGTGCCACGTTTTCGCGTGCGTCTGGGGCGACCTGACCGGCATCCGCCGAGGAATTTGCCTGGCCGTTATTGGACTGCGTGTTGGTTTCAGCTGCCAGCGCCGCGCCGCTGGCGAGGCTGAGTGTAGCGGTAAGAAAGAGTGAAGCCAGCTTTGTCATATGCATAATATGCTCCTGTTATGGTCGATATGTCGGATAACGTCTTCCAACAGTGCATGTGCCAGTTACATCATCAATATGTGGTTAATAGTTTTGCCAGAGAAATTAAACCCAGCATAGAATCTTGAAGTTTATGAAAATTAAAGCTGTTACAGTTATAAATTGTAGGTTGGATCTCGTTTTTCGCTACTTTATTGCGTTTTTTTGGCCAATTCCAGGATTAATCCGTCCAAAGTGTAAAACCCCGTTTACACTTTATGACTGAAGATATAGATTGGAGGGATTGCATTCATTTATATAAGTATGGCAACGCTGGAATAATCATGAATTATCAGAACGACGATTTACGCATTAAAGAGATCAACGAGTTATTACCGCCAGTCGCATTGTTGGAAAAATTCCCCGCTACTGAAAATGCCGCAAACACGGTGGCTCATGCCCGTAAAGCGATCCATAAAATCCTGAAAGGGAGTGACGATCGCCTGCTGGTAGTGATTGGGCCGTGCTCAATTCATGATCCGGCAGCAGCCAAAGAGTATGCCGCTCGCCTGCTGGCGCTGCGTGAAGAGTTAAAAGGCGAGCTTGAAATCGTTATGCGCGTCTATTTTGAAAAACCGCGAACCACCGTCGGCTGGAAAGGGCTTATCAACGATCCGCACATGGACAACAGCTTCCAGATCAACGATGGGTTGCGCATTGCGCGTAAACTGCTGCTGGATATCAATGACAGCGGATTGCCTGCTGCGGGTGAATTCCTCGATATGATCACCCCGCAATACCTCGCCGATCTGATGAGCTGGGGCGCGATTGGGGCACGTACCACTGAATCTCAGGTGCACCGTGAGTTGGCGTCTGGTCTGTCCTGCCCGGTTGGCTTTAAAAACGGTACTGATGGCACGATAAAAGTAGCGATTGATGCGATTAACGCTGCAGGAGCGCCGCACTGCTTCCTGTCTGTGACCAAATGGGGCCATTCGGCGATCGTGAATACCAGTGGTAATGGCGATTGCCATATTATTTTGCGCGGCGGCAAAGAGCCGAACTACAGCGCTCAGCACGTTGCCGACGTGAAAGAAGGTCTGATCAAAGCAGGGCTTTCAGCGCAGGTGATGATCGACTTTAGCCATGCCAACTCCAGCAAGCAGTTCAAAAAGCAGATGGATGTCGCGAAAGATGTTTGCGGACAAGTTGCTGGGGGCGAAAAAGCAATTATTGGCGTGATGATCGAAAGCCATCTGGTAGAAGGTAATCAGAACCCGGATAGCGGTGAGCCGCTGACCTACGGTAAAAGTATCACTGACGCCTGCATTGGCTGGGAAGATACCGATGCGGTGTTGCGCCAGCTGGCGGATGCAGTAAAAGCGCGACGCGGTTAAAAAATTCATCCGGGCTACGCTCGGTAGGCCGGATAAGGCAACGCCGTCATCCGGCAATAAAAAAGCGTGGAGCATTCCACGCTTTTTTCGTTTGACCCGGGATGAAAATTACTTCGCTTTACCCTGGTTCGCAACGGCTGCCGCTTTTGCTGCGATCTCGTCAGCGTTACCCAGATAGTAGTGTTTGATTGGTTTGAAGTTTTCGTCGAACTCATATACCAGCGGTACGCCGGTCGGGATGTTCAGTTCAAGGATCTCATCTTCGCCCATGTTATCCAGGTATTTAACCAGCGCACGCAGAGAGTTACCGTGAGCGGCGATAATTACGCGCTCACCACTTTTCATACGTGGCAGAATGGTTTCGTTCCAGTAGGGGATAACGCGATCGATGGTCAGCGCCAGGCTTTCGGTAACCGGTAACTCTTTGTCGGTCAACTTCGCATAACGCGGATCGTGACCTGGATAACGCTCGTCATCTTTGGTCAGCTCCGGTGGTGTTACCGCAAAGCCGCGACGCCATTGCTTAACCTGCTCGTCACCGTATTTTTCAGCGGTTTCAGCTTTGTTCAGACCCTGCAGCGCGCCGTAATGACGTTCGTTCAGTTTCCAGGATTTTTCAACCGGCAGCCAGGCCTGATCCAGTTCGTCCAGTACGTTCCACAGGGTGTGGATGGCACGTTTCAGCACAGAGGTATAAGCAAAATCGAAGCTGTAGCCTTCTTCTTTCAGCAGTTTACCTGCCGCTTTTGCTTCGCCCACGCCTTTCTCTGACAGATCAACGTCATACCAACCGGTAAAACGGTTTTCGTTGTTCCACTGACTTTCACCGTGACGTACCAGAACCAGCTTAGTTACAGCCATACACTCACTCCTATAAATCATATTGAATGATAATAATTCTCATTATATTGCCGTAAAGCGTCAGCGGCAATGCTTACGCATAACCATAGCGAAAATAGCGCCACAGTGTAAGGTTCTTGTGAATTCAAGGTTGCGATTTTGTCTTTGAGTGGTGGGGATTTGAGCGGTTCTACTGTGATAAACAAATAACAGGCCCGCTACGTTACGTCATCGGGCCTGTGAGGGGAAAGGATCAGACTGGAATAAACTGATATTCCGTCACGCTGGCATATTCTTCGCCCGGACGCAGGAAGCAGTCCGGCTGCTGCCACTCAGGATGATTTGGGCTGTCCGGGAGAAACTCACTTTCCAGCGCCAGACCTTGCCAGTCTTCGTAGGCGTCTGGTCCGCGAGATGGTGTACCGCCGAGGAAGTTGCCGGAGTAAAACTGCAATGCCGGGGCGGAGGTGTATACCACCATCTGCAGTTTTTCATCCTGGGACCACAGTCGAGCGACCGGCGTACGCGCATTGCCCTGTGCCTGAAGCAGGAAGGCGTGATCGTAACCTTTTACCTTGCGCTGATCGTCATCGGCAAGAAATTCACTGCTGATGATTTTAGGCGTGCGGAAATCGAAACTGCTACCAGCGACGGATTTCAGCCCGTCATGCGGGATGCCCATTTCATCAACCGGCAAGTACTCGTCTGCCATAATTTGCAGCTTATGCTGGCGCACATCTGTTTTGTCACCATCGAGGTTAAAATAAACGTGATTCGTCAGATTCACCGGACAGGGCTTATCGACCGTGGCGCGGTAGGTTATCGAAATACGATTATCGTCAGTCAGGCGATACTGCGCGGTGGCGCATAGATGGCCAGGGAAACCCTGGTCGCCATCGTCAGATGTTAAGGCGAACAGCACCTGACGGTCATTCTGATTGACTATCTGCCAGCGACGTTTGTCGAAACCGTCTGGCCCGCCATGCAGCTGGTTTTCACCCTGACTTGGTATTAATTCAACGGTTTCGCCGGCAAAGGTATAGCGGCTGTTGGCGATACGGTTGGCGTAGCGACCAATCGAAGCCCCCAGAAATGCAGCCTGCTCCGGGTATTGTTCCGGACTGGCGCACCCGAGCAATGCTTCGCGCACGCTGCCATCGCTAAGCGGAATACGTGCAGAGAGCAGTGTCGCGCCCCAGTCCATGAGTGTGACGACCATCCCTGCGTCATTGCGCAGGGTGAGCAGGCGAAACGGCTGACCGTCCGGAGCCTGCACCGGGATTTCGTTTAACATTGTCCTGCTCCTTGTGAAGGTTTGCAGACGTAGAATGTTTCTTTGATACCGGTTTTCGCTTCGTATTGTTCCGCGACGGCCTGCTGTACGGCAGGAACCAAATCTTGCGGGATCAGCGCCACGATGCAGCCGCCGAAGCCGCCACCGGTCATACGGACACCGCCTTTATCGCCAATGGTCGCTTTGACAATCTCTACCAGCGTATCAATTTGCGGCACGGTAATTTCAAAGTCATCGCGCATGGAGGCGTGAGATTCCTCCATCAATTGACCCATACGCAGCAGGTCGCCTTTTTCCAGCGCCTGCGCGGCTTCAACGGTACGCGCATTTTCCGTGATCACGTGGCGAACGCGTTTGGCGACAATCGGATCCAGCTCGTGGGCGACGGCGTTAAACGCTTCAAGGCTGACATCACGCAGCGCTGGCTGTTGGAAGAAGCGCGCGCCGGTTTCACACTGTTCGCGACGGGTGTTGTATTCGCTACCGACCAATGTGCGTTTAAAGTTACTGTTGATGATCACCACCGCGACGCCCTCAGGCATGGAAACGGCTTTGGTGCCCAGCGTTCGGCAGTCGATCAGTAGCGCATGATCTTTCTTACCAAGTGCCGAGATCAACTGATCCATAATGCCGCAGTTACAGCCGACAAACTGGTTTTCAGCTTCCTGACCATTCAGGGCAATTTGCGCGCCGTCGAGCGGCAGATGATAGAGCTGCTGGAATACCGTACCAACAGCGACTTCCAGCGAGGCAGAAGAACTTAAGCCCGCACCCTGCGGGACATTACCGCTGATCACCAGATCAGCACCGCCAAAGGCGTTATTGCGCTTTTGCAGATGTTTCACTACGCCACGCACGTAGTTTGACCACTGTTGGCTGTCATGAGCGATAATCGGCGCATCAAGCGAGAACTCATCAACCTGATTCTCGTAATCAGCGGCGATCACACGGACTTTTCGATCGTCGCGTGCCGCACAGCTGATAACGGTTTGATAGTCGATAGCGCAGGGCAGAACGAAGCCGTCGTTATAATCGGTATGTTCACCGATCAGGTTCACACGACCCGGTGCCTGAATAGTATGGGTGGCAGGGTAGCCAAATGTTTCAGCAAACAGAGATTGTGTTTTTTCTTTCAGACTCATTATTTAAACTCCGGATTCGCGAAAATGGATGTCGCTGACCGCACGCAGTCGTTCAGCTGCTTGTTCGGCCGTCAGGTCGCGCTGGGTTTCTGCCAGCATTTCGTATCCGACCATAAATTTACGCACGGTCGCGGAACGCAGCAGCGGCGGATAAAAGTGTGCATGCAACTGCCAGTGTTGGTTTTCTTCACCGTTGAACGGTGCGCCGTGCCAGCCCATGGAATAGGGGAATGAGCACTGGAACAGGTTGTCATAACGACTGGTCAGTTTTTTCAACGCCAGCGCCAGGTCAGCACGCTGTTCGTCGGTCAAATCGGTAATACGCAGCACATGCGCTTTCGGCAGCAGCAGCGTTTCGAACGGCCACGCGGCCCAGTAAGGTACAACCGCCAGCCAGTGCTCGGTTTCAACGACCGTACGGCTGCCATCCGCCAGTTCTCGCTGGACGTAATCAACGAGCATCGGCGCGCCTTGTTCGGCGAAGTACGCTTTCTGCAGGCGATCTTCACGTTCGGCTTCGTTAGGCAAAAAGCTGTTGGCCCAAATTTGTCCGTGTGGGTGCGGGTTCGAGCACCCCATCGCTGCGCCTTTATTCTCAAATACCTGCACCCAAGGGTAGGTTTTCCCTAAGTCTTCGGTCTGTTCCTGCCACGTTTTTACGATTTCTGTCAGTGCAGGGACGCTGAGTTCCGGCAACGTTTTGCTGTGATCGGGTGAGAAGCAAATCACACGGCTGGTACCGCGTGCGCTCTGGCAGCGCATCAACGGATCGTGACTGTCCGGTGCGTCCGGGGTATCGGACATCAGCGCCGCAAAGTCATTGGTAAAGACATAGGTCCCGGTGTAATCCGGGTTTTTGTCGCCGGTAACTCGCGTATTGCTAGCGCACAGGAAGCAGTCCGGGTCATGTGCAGGCAGTACCTGCTTAGACGGAGTTTCCTGCGCCCCTTGCCACGGGCGTTTGGCGCGATGCGGTGAGACGAGGATCCACTGCCCGGTGAGCGGGTTAAAACGGCGATGTGGATGATCGACAGGATTGAATTGCGTCATGATTGGTCCTTAATCCGAATATCCCTGCGGGTGGCGTGACTGCCAGTGCCAGGTATCTTGTGCCATTTCATCCAGTGTGCGGGTCACGCGCCAGTTGAGCTCGCGATCGGCTTTGCTGGCATCAGCCCAGTAGGCAGGAAGATCGCCATCACGGCGCGGGGCGAAATGGTAATTAACCGGTTTACCACAGGCTTTGCTGAAGGCGTTGACCACGTCCAGCACGCTGCTGCCGATGCCTGCACCGAGGTTATAAATATGCACACCCTGTTTGCCTGCCAATTTTTCCATGGCGGCAACGTGGCCGTCGGCGAGATCCATCACGTGGATATAGTCGCGTACGCCGGTGCCATCTTCAGTAGGGTAGTCATTGCCAAATATGGCAAGAGACTCGCGGCGGCCAACGGCTACCTGCGCGATGTAAGGCATCAGGTTGTTTGGAATACCTTGCGGATCTTCCCCCATATCTCCCGATGGATGAGCACCAACCGGGTTAAAGTAGCGCAGCAGGGCAATACTCCAGTCGGGCTGGGCTTTTTGCAGATCGGTCAGGATTTGTTCCACCATCAGCTTGCTTTTGCCGTACGGACTCTGCGGCGTGCCGGTGGGGAAGCTTTCAACGTAAGGAATTTGCGGCTGATCGCCATAGACGGTCGCGGAGGAGCTGAAAATGAAGTTTTTCACGTTAGCAGCGCGCATTGCATTCACCAGACGCAGAGTGCCGTTGACGTTGTTGTCATAGTACTCCAGCGGCTTGGCAACGGATTCTCCAACGGCTTTTAAACCGGCAAAATGGATGACCGTATCAATGGCATGATCGTGCAGAATTTCGGTTATCAGCGCTTCGTTACGGATGTCTCCTTCCACGAAGGTCGGATGCTTGTCGCCTAAACGCTCAATGACGGGCAGTACGCTGCGCTTGCTGTTGCAGAGATTGTCCAGGATCACCACTTCGTGACCGTTTTTCAGCAACTGCACGCAAGTGTGGCTTCCAATGTAACCGCTACCACCTGTAACCAATACTCTCATAATTCGCTCCGTTAAGCCTATGGTATGCAATAACCATAGCATAACAAAGATGCGAAAAGTGTGACACGGAATAAATTAGTGGAATCGTTTACACTCCGGTGTTTTCACTCGATGCTGCCAGTTACTTTATTATAAATCATTATGTTAGGTTGTTATTTCAGCACTTGTCTGAAAAAAAAGCAGAAAAAAGGGCGTGATAAACGCCCTGACATGAAAATTAACGCAGAGAGGTTTGTCGATAGGCGTAGATATCACCCTCGGGTACAAACTCTAGCCGATGGGTAATGCAGCCCGGGGCATCTTCGGCGTGGTGAGAGACGAACAAAAGCTGAGTTTCACCTTCACCGATCAGGACATCCACAAACCGACGGATCAGTTGACGGTTGAGCGGATCTAATCCTTGCAACGGTTCATCAAGGATCAGCAACGTAGGATGTTTCACCAGTGCACGAACAATCAATGCCAGCCGCTGCTGCCCCCAGGAAAGACTATGAAATGGCGCATCCGCGGTACGTTTATCGATGCCCAGAATATCCAGCCACTGTTGCACCAGCTTGTGCTGCCTGTCGGAGACGGCCTGATAAATGCCGATTGAATCGAAATAACCGGAGAGAATAACGTTGCGAACTGTTGTACTTACCCGGTAATCCAGATGCAGGCTGCTGCTGACATAGCCAATGTGTTTTTTGATATCCCAGATAGTTTCACCGCTGCCCCGGCGGCGGCCAAACAGGGTCAGGTCGTTGCTATATCCCTGGGGATGATCGCCGGTGATTAAACTGAGCAGGGTTGATTTCCCCGCACCGTTGGGGCCGATGATTTGCCAGTGTTCCCCCGGATTTACCCGCCAACTCAGATGATGCAGGATAGGGCGATCGTTATACGAGACGGTGCCGTCGTTAAGCACAATGCGCGGCTCGTTATCTGACAACGTGTGGCGCACCGAAGGCTCATCCGGTTCGGGTAACTGGATGCCTTCCAGCCGTTCGCTATGGGCAAGCTGAGCGATTAATGCCTGTTGCAGAAGGTCTGTTTTTGCGCCGGTTTCCGTCAGCGTGCAATCGGCAAGCACGCCGGCAAACTGCACGAACTCGGGAATTTCATCAAAGCGGTTTAGCACCAGCACCAGCGTTAAACCGGCCTGGTGCAACTCAGCGAGCAAATCTGCTAACTGGCGGCGGGACGCGACGTCCAGCCCGTCAAAGGGTTCATCAAGGATCAGCAAATCTGGCGTGGACATTAATGCCTGGCAGAGCAGAGTTTTGCGGGTTTCACCGGTGGAAAGGTATTTGAAACGCCTGTTGAGCAGAGCAGAAATGCCAAACTGCTGCGCCAGCGTAGCGCAGCGGGCGGGGTTGTGAACCTCATCCTGAATGATTTCTGCGGTGGTGCGCCCGGTGTCGTCTTCACCGGGACTAAGAAGATCGGTGTTGTTTCGCTGCCACTCGTCGCTGACCAGCTTTTGGAGCTGCTCAAAGGAGAGTCGGGTAATACGTGTGAACTGGCAGCGGCGTTCGCCTTTCAGGAGCGGCAACTCGCCCGCCAGCGCGCGGGCCAGCGCAGATTTCCCACTGCCGTTAGAGCCAACAAACGCCCAGCTATCACCTGCGTTTAACGTCAACGCATCTAACTGGAGCGTTTTTGTGTCGCTAAGACGAAACGTGCCTTGCGAAATTTGCAATGATGACATTTTGTATCCCATTATTTGCAGCGATGAATAACAGGGATACGTGTTCTTCAGGCTGATGTCAATTAACTCAGCACAGTGTGGCGATAATCACTCTGTCCGCATTAAAATATGCTGTGACGTTAGCGCCTTCCGTTAATGTGTGGGTCTGCTCTATCGGCAACGTCGCGCACAGCGTCTGGCCGTCTGGCAAGGTCATCAACACTTCACACTGCTCAGCTCCGCGTTCGATATGGCTAATTGTACCCTGCAACTGGTTATCGGCGGCCTGGGCAATGGCGTCGTCCTGAGTGATTCCCACCCACGGCGCTTTCAACAGAATCAGGACTTCTTTGCCTTCTTCAAGCCCGAGACGCTCGCCGCTTTGCGCAGTGATTGCCACTTTCAGGCGCGTTTCGCCATCCGCCAGCAGGACGTCGACATGCTGTTGGACCTGATCGTGGTCGCGGGCGGTAATGGTGCCAAACCACTGGTTACGGGCGCTGGTTTGCAGCGAAAAGCGAGAGATCGCCGCCAGCAGGCTATTGAGTGGCAGGGCATCGTCATCGCTCAAAACATCGAAGGCTTTCTGTTGGATTTGCGCTAATAAATCATACAGCTGGATTAAGCGTTGGCCATAGCGCGTTAACACCGCGCCGCCGCCGCCTTTGCCGCCAGTGGCGCGCTCAACCAGCGTTTGCTCACTGAGCTGGTTCATTTCGTTAATCGCATCCCAGGCGCTTTTATAACTGATACCTGCATCCTTTGCGCCCTGACTGATGGAGCCGGAAAGCGCAATGTGTTTAAGCAGAGAAATGCGACGGGGATCGGCAAACAGTTTTTGCTGAAGTTTCAGCGTAAGAAGGATTTCGGCCTGCATCACAAGCTCCTGGCAAAAGGGGTATTGTGACGGAAAACCGCGCGCGCGCAAAGCCAACCGCACAAAAGGGGAGTGCTTTTCTGTGTTATGTGGTTAGAATACAACTAAGGACTATATCTGGAGTTGACCATGTTAGAGTTATTGAAAAGTCTGGTATTCGCCGTAATCATGGTACCTGTGGTAATGGCCATCATTCTGGGTCTGATTTACGGACTGGGTGAAGTGTTTAACATTTTCTCCGGTATCGGTCAGAAAGACCAGTCCAGACAGAATCATTGATTCCCCAAACGCCCGCTCAGTCGGGCGTTTATATTTTTTGCCTGCCAACTCGTTTTCTCAAGATCTTGCTTTCCCTGCCGATATTTTCTTTGTGTAACCTCTAATTGGTATCAATAACCACTGGGAAAATCCTGATTTACTCGCTATATTTGCGCCTACATAACGAAACGCAAAGGAGTTACAGATGGCACGTACATGGTTACGCTTGTTTGCAGGGGCAACACTTTCTCTTACCGTTGCCGGACATGCGCTGGCGGATGAAGGAAAGATTACCGTTTTTGCAGCTGCTTCGCTGACCAACGCGATGCAGGACATTGCAACGCAATATAAAAAAGAGAAGAACGTTGATGTTGTCTCCTCTTTTGCTTCTTCTTCCACACTGGCGCGTCAGATTGAAGCAGGCGCACCGGCCGATCTGTTTATTTCTGCCGATCAGAAATGGATGGACTACGCGGTAGACAAGAAGTCGATTGATACCGCAACGCGTGAAACGCTGTTGGGTAACAGCCTGGTGGTGGTGGCGCCGAAAGCCAGCGCGCAGAAAGATTTCACTATCGACAGCAAAACCAACTGGACCAGTCTGTTGAACGGCGGACGCCTGGCTGTTGGCGATCCGGAACATGTTCCGGCGGGCATTTATGCCAAAGAAGCGCTGCAAAAACTGGGTGCATGGGATACCCTGGCCCCGAAACTGGCTCCTGCTGAAGACGTGCGCGGTGCGCTGGCGCTGGTAGAGCGTAACGAAGCACCGCTGGGGATCGTCTATGGTTCCGATGCTGTCGGCAGCAAGGGCGTAAAAGTTGTTGCGACTTTCCCGGAAGATTCGCACAAAAAAGTGGAATACCCTATCGCGATTGTTGATGGGCACAAAAACGCAACGGTTAGCGCGTTCTATGATTACCTGAAAGGACCGCAGGCTGCTGAAATCTTTAAACGTTATGGATTTACGACCAAGTAATGATACTGACCGATCCTGAATGGCAGGCCGTCATACTGAGCCTGAAAGTTTCTTCCCTGGCCGTCTTGTTTAGCCTGCCGTTTGGGATCTTCTTTGCCTGGCTGCTTGTGCGATGCAAGTTCCCGGGCAAAGCGCTGCTCGACAGCGTTCTGCATTTGCCGCTGGTACTGCCGCCGGTCGTGGTGGGCTATCTGCTGTTGGTCGCCATGGGGCGGCGCGGATTCATTGGTGAATGGCTGTACGACTGGTTTGGCATTACTTTTGCCTTTAGCTGGCGCGGTGCGGTACTGGCCGCGGCGGTGATGTCTTTTCCTCTGATGGTACGGGCAATTCGTCTGGCGCTGGAAGGTGTTGACGTCAAGCTGGAGCAGGCGGCCCGCACGCTGGGAGCCGGACGCTGGCGCGTATTCATGACCATTACGCTACCGTTGATGCTGCCCGGCATTATTGTCGGTACGGTGCTGGCGTTCGCGCGTTCCCTCGGGGAATTCGGCGCAACTATTACTTTTGTCTCCAATATTCCTGGCGAAACCCGCACCATTCCTTCGGCGATGTATACCCTGATCCAAACTCCCGGCGGCGAAAGCGCGGCGGCGAGGTTATGTATTATTTCTATTGTGTTAGCGCTGATTTCACTGCTGATTTCTGAATGGCTGGCGCGTATTAGCCGTGAGCGGACGGGGCGATAATTATGCTGGAACTCAATTTCTCCCAGACGCTGGGGACGCATTGCCTGACGCTCAACGAAACGCTGCCAGCCAGTGGTATTACCGCTATTTTCGGCGTTTCCGGTGCGGGCAAAACCTCACTGATTAACGCCATCAGCGGTCTGACGCAGCCGCAGTCCGGACGCATCGTGCTCAACGGTCGCGTCTTAAACGACGTTGAGAACGGTATCTGCTTAACGCCGGAAAAACGCCGGGTGGGCTATGTTTTCCAGGACGCGCGTCTGTTCCCGCACTATAAAGTGCGCGGCAACCTGCGTTACGGAATGGCGAAAAGCATGGCCGGACAGTTTGATAAGCTGGTGGCGCTGTTGGGCATTGAGCCGCTGCTTGACCGTTTGCCAGGTGGGCTTTCTGGCGGTGAAAAGCAGCGTGTCGCCATCGGTCGGGCGCTGCTGACCGCGCCTGAGTTATTGTTGCTTGATGAGCCGTTAGCCTCGCTGGATATACCGCGTAAACGCGAACTGCTGCCTTACCTGCAACGCCTTGCACGTGAAATCAATATTCCGATGCTGTATGTCAGCCACTCGCTTGATGAGATTTTGCACCTGGCAGACAAAGTGATGGTGCTGGAGAACGGGCAGGTCAAAGCGTTTGGTTCGCTGGAAGATGTCTGGGGTAGCAGCGTGATGCACCCCTGGCTGCCTAAGGAACAGCAAAGCAGTATTCTGAAAGTCAGCGTGCTGGAACATCATCCACACTATGCGATGACCGCGCTGGCGCTTGGCGATCAGCATCTGTGGGTCAATAAGCTGGAGCAACCGCTGCAAACCGCGCTGCGTATTCGTATTCAGGCATCTGATGTTTCACTGGTGCTCCAACCACCCCAGCAGACCAGTATTCGTAATGTGCTGCGGGCAAAAGTCGCGCAATGCTATGACGATAACGGTCAGGTGGAAGTTCAGCTTGAGGTGGGCGGTAAGACGCTGTGGGCAAGGATCAGCCCATGGGCCAGGGATGAACTGGGTATCAAACCTGGCCTGTGGCTGTACGCGCAAATTAAGAGCGTATCGATTACCGCCTGATTACAGCAGGTGGGAGTAGATAAATTTAGCGATGCTGTCTGTGGTGTTGTCACCAATCACGATGTTGGCGCGGGCTTTGACCGCGTCATCCGCGTTGCCCATCGCCACGCCGGTACCTGCGGCTTCCAGCATGCTGATATCGTTAAAGTTATCGCCAAAGGCAATCACGTTTTCCATTGACCCTCCCTGTGCTTCAATCCACTGGGTAAGGCGTCGTCCTTTGCTGTTGCCTTTACGGGCAATGTCGACCTGATCGTGCCAGGACCATTCACACTCCAGCCCCAGCTGTTGCTCAACGTACTGGCCAAACTGCTGCAGTTTCGGAATATCTTCGTCGGTCAGGGCAAATTTCCAGACGGCGTTGACGTCATGTGCGGCCTGCGCCAGCGAAGGTACCTGAGTGAAGGTCGGGCGCTGTTCCGGCGGCAGAGTTTGTGCCCAGTTAGCGGTACGCACCACATGCCCGGTCGGGCGCTCATACAGCATGGCCTCATCCACATACATCAGCCCGTGGATCTGATGTTCATCCAGCATTTCGATCAGCTGTAATGCCTGATCTACTGGAAGGGGATCGGATTCCAGTACCTTTTTTGCCTGATAATCATACAAGTAGGTACCGTTACAGCAAATTGCAGGTGTATCCAGCGTCAGTGCCTGATAAAAAGGATGAATAGCAACGTGATGACGACCTGTGACAATGATAAGTTGGTAGCCTGCTTCTCTGGCGCGCGAGAGCGCTTCGAGAGAGGATGGCAGCAAGGTTTTTTTCGGGGTCAGCAGGGTACCGTCTAAATCCAGGGCAATCACGCGTGCGGTCATAGTTTTTTCCAGATTAAGGTTGAGAATTTTGTCTGCTGGAATGGTACACCGAGACGGGAGCCGGACAAAATTCTGAGCCTTAATTAAGCATTCACCGTTAAAAGCGTCTACCTTAGGCGTGTGTCAGGCAATTGCAGCCACCTGCCAAAAAGCAAAGGAGTATTCATGAAGCAAACCGTTTATACCGCCAGCCCTGAAAGTCAGCAAATCCACGTCTGGAGCCTGAATCACGATGGTTCTCTGACGTTGACGCAGGTGGTTGATGTACCGGGTCAGGTACAGCCGATGGTCGTCAGCCCGGATAAGCGTTACCTCTATGTTGGCGTGCGCCCGGAGTTTCGCGTGTTGGCTTATCGTATTGCGCCTGATGACGGTGCGCTGACCTTTGCAGCAGAGTCTGCGCTGCCGGGGAGCCCGACGCATATTTCTACCGACCATCAGGGACGTTTCGTGTTCGTTGGCTCTTATAACGCGGGTAGCGTGAGCGTCACGCGTCTGGAAGATGGCCTGCCGGTGGAACTGGTTGACGTGGTTGAAGGTCTGGATGGCTGCCACTCAGCCAACATCTCTCCGGATAACCGGACCCTGTGGGTTCCGGCGTTGAAACAGGATCGTATCTGCCTGTTTGACGTAAGCGATGATGGCCATCTGGTCGCGCAGGAACCGGCTGAAGTAACTACCGTTGAAGGCGCGGGCCCACGTCATATGGCGTTCCATCCGAATAAGCAATATGCCTACTGCGTGAATGAGCTGAACAGCTCTGTTGATGTCTGGGAGCTGAAAGATCCGTACGGTAAGATTGAGTGTGTGCAGACGCTGGATATGATGCCTGCTGATTTCGCTGATACCCGTTGGGCAGCAGATATTCACATTACACCGGACGGGCGTCATCTGTATGCCTGTGATCGCACCGCCAGCCTGATTACGGTCTTTAGCGTGTCTGAAGATGGCAGCGTGCTGACCAAAGAAGGTTTCCAGCCTACCGAAACTCAGCCGCGCGGTTTTAATATCGATAACAGAGGTAAATACCTGATTGCAGCCGGACAAAAATCGCACCATATCGCGGTGTACGAGATTGCTGGCGAACAAGGGTTGCTGATGGAGAAAGGTCGTTACGCGGTAGGACAAGGCCCGATGTGGGTGGTGGTTAACGCGTACTAAAACGCCAGGCGTTACAAGCGATCCGCAATCTTGTGAAGATTGCGGATTTTTTTTGCTTATTTAGCAAACGACATGTTTTCCTGACACTTAGCCACAGATGTCCAAAGGCTATCTGTATCATCTGCCCATAAATTAAGCAGAAGAGAGAAAAAGCGTTCAGCGGGAGGTGAGAGGATAGCGTCTTTACGCCGAATAACTCCCAGCGTGCGTCTAATCACAGGCTCAACCAGTGGGATCCCTATCAGCGTTGGATGCGGCGTTTGCGGCATTGCTAACCCTGGTAATGCGGAAACACCCAGTCCAGCTTCAACCAGACCCAGCGAAGTAGACAGATGACGGACCTCGTAAAACCAGTTCAACTTCCATGTTTTATCAGCCAAATGTTGTTCAATCAGCAATCGGTTACCGCTTGAGGAACGAACGCCTATCAGTTTGTAATTCAGCAATTCTTGCCACTCAACCAACTGCTTATTAGCGAGCGGATGATCGCGTCGACAAGCCAGAACAAACGGTTCATTAACCAGTGGAGTGAACTCGATAGAGGAATTTGTGATGTTGTTCATGTTTATTCCAAAATCAGCCTCATTGCAAAGTACGGATTCCATACAATTATTCGTCCCTTGTTCAATAATTCGCACTTTGATATTGGGATACCGCTCATTAAATTTTCCTATTGCCAACGGCAAGAAATAGAAAACCGCGGTAGGAATACAGGACAGTGTCACTATGCCATGATGATGAACATTCACATCGCTAATATTAAAAATAGTTTCATCTAATGCCCTAATTAATTCTTTGGCTTCAGGTAAAAGCATTTTCCCCGCTTTTGTTAATGTCACTTTGCGAGTTGTTCTTTCAAAGAGTTGAGTGTGTAAATACTCTTCCATCTTTTTAATCCTGCGAGTTAATGCAGGTTGCGTAATATTAAGTAACTTGGCGGCATTGTTAAAAGAATCGGACTCTGCCAGTGTGACAAACGCCTTCATGCTCGATAACTCGTGTTTCATTTTGACTCCGGACTCAATCGGGGAAGACCCTGTCTAAGATGAAAGTGTTCAGTGTATCTGCAATTCATCACTTTTAATTAATAAAAATAAATCACTAATCACGAAAATGAAGTCATTAGTCACCCTAATCATGACATGCAACCATGTACATAGTGGAAATAATATTGAAGAGAGCATTGTCATGAAAAAAATACCTTGCGTTATGATGCGCGGAGGAACGTCCAGAGGCGCGTTTTTATTAGCTCAAGACCTGCCAGAAGAAGAAAAATTGCGTGATGAAATATTGATTGGGGTTATGGGTTCTGGCAATGCGTTGGAAATAGATGGCATTGGCGGTGGCAATCCGTTAACCAGTAAAGTCGCGATTATTAGTCTTTCAAACGACCCCAACGCTGATATCGATTATTTATTTGCTCAGGTACTGGTACATGAGCAACGGGTCGATACCACACCCAACTGTGGCAATATGCTTTCCGCCGTTGGTGCGTTTGCTATTGAAAAGGGGTTGATTGCTGCTTCTACGCCGACCACCCGCGTACGCATTCGCAATGTGAACACCAACACGTTTATCGAAGCTGATATACAGACGCCGCATGGTGTTGTTGAGTATGAAGGAACGGCAAGAATTGACGGCGTCCCGGGAACATCGGCCCCTATTGCGTTGACGTTTCTTAATGCCGCAGGTTCTAAAACCGGGCATATTTTTCCGACGGGCCAACACATCGATTATATCAACTCAGTTCCGGTGACCTGTATGGATATGGCGACACCTGTCGTAATTATTCCTGCCGAATACCTTGGGAAAACGGGCTATGAATCAGCGGAAGAACTGGATGCAGACAACGAATTATTGTCGCGCATTGAGTCTATTCGTTTACAGGCCGGTGAAGCTATGGGGCTGGGTGATGTCAGCAATAAGGTTCTCCCAAAACCGATTCTCATCTCTGCACCTCAACACGACGGCGAAATTAATGTTCGTTATTTTATGCCGCACTCTTGCCATAAAGCGCTGGCGATTACTGGGGCGATAGCTATCGCCAGCAGCTGTGTCATTAACGGTACTGTTTCGCGTCAGGTAACGGTGGGTGCGCATTACGGGAATATCACTATCGAACATCCTGGAGGCACTCTTGATATTCATTTAACCAATAAAGGGGATGAACCTGAAACTATCAGAGCTTCGGTTATTCGTACCGCCAGAAAAATATTCGCTGGTGATGTTTTCCTTCCCTGACAGCATTGGCCTCATTTCTCTGCGATCGCAGAAAAACGAAAAATACTGTATTGCCTGTACAGATTATTCAGGATTAATAAATGAACGTTAAATCATTATGGAAGCTAATTTTAATATTAGCGATCCCCTGTATTATTGGTTTGATTCCTGCCCCTGCGGGATTAAGTGAACTAGCGTGGGTGCTGTTTGGTATTTATCTTGCGGCCATTGTCGGACTGGTGATTAAACCGTTTCCTGAACCGGTGGTGTTATTGATTGCCGTTGCCGCCTCTATGGTGGTTGTCGGAAATTTAGGCCATGGCGTACTGAAGACCAGCAGCGTACTGAGCGGTTATGCTTCCGGTACGACATGGCTGGTTTTCTCCGCGTTTACGTTAAGTGCTGCTTTTGTGACGACGGGGCTGGGTAAGCGCATTGCTTATATTCTGATCGGCAAAATTGGTAACACCACGCTTGGCCTTGGCTATGTGACCGTATTCCTTGATCTGGTATTAGCTCCGGCAACACCGTCAAATACCGCGCGAGCGGGAGGAATCGTATTACCCATCATCAATAGTGTGGCGGTGGCGCTGGGTTCTGAACCGGATAAGAGCCCGCGCCGTGTCGGTCACTACCTGATGATGTCGGTCTATATGGTCACTAAAACAACCAGCTATATGTTTTTTACCGCGATGGCGGGAAACATTCTGGCGTTGAAGATGATCAACGATATCTGTCACTTGCAGTTGAGTTGGGGCGGATGGGCGCTTGCTGCAGGTCTGCCAGGACTGGTCATGCTGTTGGCGACGCCGCTCGTTATCTATTTTATGTATCCACCTGAAATTAAAAAGGTTGATAACAAAACCATCGCTAAAGCTGGCCTTCAGGATTTAGGACCAATGAAAGGGCGCGAAAAAATGCTGCTGGGCATTTTCGTTCTCGCATTATTGGGATGGATCTTCAGTAAAAGCCTCAGCGTTGATGAATCAACGGTAGCGATTGTCGTCATGGGTACGATGCTTTTATTTGGCGTAGTAACGTGGGATGATGTCGTTAAAAATAAGGGCGGCTGGAATACATTAATCTGGTACGGCGGTATTATCGGGTTAAGTTCACTATTATCGAAAGTGAAATTCTTCGACTGGTTAGCCGAACTGTTCAAAAATAATCTCGACTTTGGTAATCACGGCAATGTGGCGTTCTTCGTTATTTTGTTCCTGAGCATTATCGTTCGATATTTCTTTGCCTCAGGCAGTGCATATATTGTGGCAATGATGCCGGTATTTGCCATGCTGGCGAATGTCTCCGGCGCACCACTGATGTTAACCGCGCTGGCATTACTCTTCTCTAACTCTTATGGCGGAATGGTCACCCATTATGGCGGTGCCGCGGGTCCGGTTATTTTTGGCGTCGGCTACAACGATATTAAATCGTGGTGGCTGGTGGGGGGCATGCTGACCTTACTGACCTTTATTGTCCATATCACTCTCGGCGTGTGGTGGTGGAGCATGTTGATTGACTGGAACATGCTGTAATTCATAAACCATGTTTAAAACTTTTTATTGGCTGTGCGCTGATGTAAGCACAGGACTACGGAGTATCAAATGATTACGTTGTATGAAAAAGGAATTTATCTCTCCGGTAATAATGAAATTGTCGCTGAGGATTCTTTGCCTGGGCATATCTGCAAAGAGGACGCAAAAAAGGGAACCATCGCGTGGTCGATTCTCGCCGCGCATAATACGTCCAGTGATATGAATAAGCTTAAAATTAAGTTTGATTCCTTAGCCTCACACGATATTACTTTTGTCGGTATTATTCAGACTGCAAAAGCCTCTGGCATGGAACGTTTTCCGCTGCCGTATGTTCTGACTAACTGCCATAACTCATTATGTGCTGTAGGGGGAACTATTAACGGTGACGATCATATGTTTGGTCTGTCTGCGGCACAGCGTTACGGCGGAATCTTTGTGCCGCCACATATTGCTGTTATCCATCAATACATGCGTGAAATGATGGCGGGCGGCGGCAAAATGATCCTTGGTTCAGACAGCCATACTCGTTATGGCGCATTAGGCACGATGGCGGTAGGAGAAGGGGGCGGTGAGCTGGTCAAACAGCTGTTAAACGACACCTGGGACATTGATTATCCTGACGTTGTTGCCGTTTATCTGACCGGGAAACCCGCGGCAGGTGTTGGTCCACAGGATGTGGCGTTAGCGATCATTGGCGCGGTATTTAAAAATGGCTACGTCAAAAATAAGGTCATGGAGTTTGTCGGCCCTGGTATTCGCCATCTCTCAACTGATTTTCGTAACAGCGTTGATGTGATGACCACCGAAACCACCTGTCTGAGCTCCGTCTGGCAAACGGATGACGAAACTCGCAGTTGGCTGGCATTACACGGTCGCGAACAAGACTATCGCCAGCTCAGTCCGCAGCCGATGGCCTGGTACGATGGTTGTATTCATGTTGATTTGAGTGCGATTAAGCCGATGATTGCGCTGCCATTCCATCCAAGTAATGTCTATGAGATTGATACACTCAATGAGAATCTGACGGATATTCTCCGGGAGATTGAAGTTGAGTCTGCACGTATCGCGCAGGGTAAAGCCAGCCTCTCGTTGTTGGACAAGGTAGAAAATGGCCGCTTAAAAGTACAGCAGGGGATCATTGCCGGATGCTCGGGCGGCAACTATGAAAACGTGATTGCTGCGGCGCAGGCATTACGTGGTCAATCCTGCGGTAATGATGCTTTCTCGCTGGCTGTCTACCCCTCGTCACAGCCGGTGTTTATGGATTTAGCGCAGAAAGGTGTCGTTACAGATTTACTGGGAGCGGGGGCCGTCATCAGAACCGCATTCTGCGGTCCATGCTTTGGCGCGGGCGATACGCCTATCAACAATGGTCTTAGCATCCGCCATACCACGCGCAACTTCCCTAACCGTGAAGGCTCGAAGCCGGGCAATGGCCAAATGTCAGCCGTTGCGCTGATGGATGCGCGATCAATTGCGGCTACGGCAGCCAACGGAGGATTCCTCACTGCCGCGACGGCGTTGGACTGCTGGGATACGGTCCCAGACTATGCGTTTAATCCTGCGCCTTATAAGAGTCGCGTATACCAGGGGTTCGTGAAAGGGGCCACGCAGCAGCCGCTCATTTACGGCCCGAACATTAAAGACTGGCCGGAACTGGGCGCATTAACGGAAAATATTCTGCTGAAAGTGGCCTCGAAGATCCTTGATGACGTGACCACAACCGATGAGCTTATTCCGTCCGGTGAAACCTCGTCGTATCGCTCTAATCCATTAGGACTGGCGGAATTTACGCTGTCACGACGAGATCCTGGGTATGTGGGAAGAAGTAAAGCGACGTCGGAGCTGGAAAAACGGCGCGTGGAGAGGGGCGATGTCAGCGAACTGGCGTCAGTTTTCGAACGCATCCAACAGATTGTTGGTCAGGAAAATGTGCAACCGTTGGCAACTGGGATTGGTAGCATGATTTACGCCGTCAAACCTGGCGACGGCTCGGCGCGCGAGCAGGCGGCAAGCTGTCAGCGAGTGATTGGCGGACTGGCAAATATCGCCCAGGAATATGCCACCAAGCGTTACCGCTCCAATGTGATCAACTGGGGTATGTTACCGCTCCAGATGGCAGAGCAACCTTCTTTTGAAGTGGGTGACTATATCTATATTCCCGGTATTCGCCGCGCATTAGATGAGTGCAGTAAAGAAATCAAAGCGTATGTGCTTCACGATGATGGTGCGGTGAGTGAAATTAGTCTGTATATGGAAAGCCTGACCGCAGAAGAGCGTGAAATTATTAAGGCAGGGAGTTTGATTAACTTTAATAAGTCGCGTTTGGTGTAACGCTAATTGTAAGCCGGAGAGGGCGATTTTCGCCGCCATCCCGCACATTGCCCGGCAGAGCATGAATCTGCCGGGCTTACATCAGAGAATGACGATTACTGCTTAGGTTCAGCAACCACTTTGCTACCGATACCGCGGTTATTGTATTCCCACATACGGTTGAAGTTGGTGTCGTTCAGGTTACGCTGGATTTCACCTTTGTCATCTTCCGCACCGGTATTACCGGCAAACGGGCGTTTTGCGATAACGCTGTCAGCCCATGGTTTTGCCATGTTAAAGCCTTCGTTAATCACGCTGTCACGAATCACGACCTGACCGTTAGTGTTGGAATCGACATCCAGCGAGCGGCCTAACTGCGCCACGCCATCGCCACTTGCCGTGAAGCGGCTATTAATCGCCAGGAAACCGTAGTAGATGTTTGACAGGGTAGCTGGTGCGAACACGTAACCTTCCTGCTGGGTACGGGAACTCACTACGCGGAAATCGGTATTCTCGAACACCACGGCACCGCGACCAGAAACGATATCCACATCGCCTTCAATGTAGCTGTTGGTAACCAGCGTGCGCGGCTGACGATCGTTTTCCAGACGGTTTTGTACGCCGCTGTTGGTTACAAAGAACGTATTCTGACGACCCAGAATATTGACCTTGTTGATCTGCACTTTATCGCCATCGGTACGCAGTGCAACGGCCGGGTGGTTGCCCGCATCAACGCTGTCACCCAGGTTGTTTTCGATGGTCAGGTTCTGCAATTGCAGACCGTTGTTTTGCGACCAGACGACGGCAGAACACATCACACCAATATTTGTGCCACGTTTGTTCTGGCAATTATCAAACATATACCACGCAGGTTTACCCGGCATATATTTACCGCCTGGGTTCACCGTACGACGCCAGTCCGCGGTGCTCATGTCACCGTCAATGGCCTGGCCAATTTTTACATCCAGCGGTTTTTCGCCCATACCGTACAGCGTCAGGCTACCCGTTGCTGCCGGGATATATACCGTGCCCTGATACTCGCCTGGCATAATCGCGATGTACTGACGTTTGTTAGTACGTTTGATGATTGCCGCATCAACCGCAGCCTGAATGCTGGTATGGGTTACGCCCTGAGTCCCTGCCGGGCCAACGACGAAATCAGGTTGCGCAGGCAGAGAAATTGAAGAAGGGCTCCATGGCGCGGTGTTTGGCGTCAGCGCGGAAAAATAGTGCGCAGCAACGAAGTTTTTCGCTTCATTGGCCGACAGGATCGGGCGCGAAGAGGTTCCAGGCGCGGTCTGATCGGAAGGAATTTGATCGGGCGGCGTAGAGCTACAGGCGGTCAGCGTCACGCCAAAAGCCATTGCCAGCGCCAGACGGGAAACTGATGATATGTTCACAGGTTGCTCCGGGCTTTGAAAGTTATCCATTGAAGCCTGCTTTTTTATACTAAGTTGAGCGAAACGGGAAGGCGAAAAGGTAAAAAGTTGTTTTTTATCGCAGCAATGTCTGGCGCGGAGAGTCCTTATATCACAAATAGATAACAATTATGGTTCTTCAGGTTGACAACATCCCTATAATCAAAAATAAATGTCTATACAACCTATGACAAGTGGTGAGTCGAATGCAGCAATTCTTCCCTGATGATGTTATCTGGCGCAATGTTCGTCTGGCGACTATGGATCCTGAACGTGGTACCCCATATGGGCTGGTGGATGGTCACGCGCTGATCGTCCGCCAGGGCAAGATTCGCGATATCGTCCCGGAATCATCGTTATATCTCACACATGACAATACTTTTGATATGCAGGGCAGGCTGATTACGCCTGGCCTGATTGATTGCCATACGCATCTGGTCTTTGGCGGAAACCGCGCAGGTGAATGGGAACAGCGGCTAAATGGTGTCTCCTACCAGCAGATAAGCGCTCAGGGTGGGGGGATCAATGCCACCGTGTCGGCGACCCGCAGCGTCACGGATGAACAACTCTTACAGGTAGCCCATCAGCGGATGGCACAGCTGATCAAAGAAGGTGTTACGCTGCTGGAAATAAAATCCGGCTACGGCCTGGATTTGCCGACAGAAGAGAAAATATTGCGCGTGGTGGCAGCGCTGGCGGCAGAGAATATCGTTGAAATCAGCCCGACGCTGTTGGCCGCGCATGCGACTCCAGCGGAATTCCGTGATGATCCTGACGGCTATATTACGCTGGTGTGCGAAACCATTTTGCCGCAACTGTGGGAACAAGGGCTTTTTGAGACCGTCGATCTGTTCTGTGAAAGCGTTGGTTTTTCGTTGGCGCAGAGTGAGCGGGTGTTTCAGGCTGCGCAGGCGCTGGGCATCCCGATTAAAGGCCATGTCGAACAACTGTCATTGCTTGGCGGCGCACAGTTGGTAAGCCGCTACCACGGGCTATCTGCCGATCATATTGAATACCTTGATGAAGCGGGCGTGGCGGCGATGAGCCAAAGCGGTACGGTCGGCGTGCTGCTGCCCGGCGCATTCTATTTCCTCAAAGAGCAGCAGCGCCCACCGGTAGCATTGCTGCGTCAATATCAGGTACCGATGGCGGTAGCGACAGATTTTAACCCCGGTACCAGTCCGTTTATCAGCCTGCACTGGGCAATGAATATGGCTTGTGTCCAGTTTGGCCTGACGCCGGAAGAAGCATGGGCGGGTGTAACCCGTCATGCGGCTCGGGCACTGGGGCGTCATGCCACTCATGGCCAACTGAAGGCCGGATTTGTGGCCGATTTTGTGGTGTGGGATGCAACCCTCCCGGTCGAGATCCTGTATGAACCCGGGCGCAACCCGCTCTACCAACGCGTATTCAAAGGACAAATAGCATGACTAACTGGCAACCAGCTTCACCTGCGCTGTGGCAGGGACGTGATGACCGGGCCGAATCGCCGAATGCGCTGCGCCTGTTTCAGACTATCACCCTGAGCCCGACGTTTAGCCCAGAGATGTACCGCGAGCAGATAGCGTTGCTCGGATTTGCCTGCGACGAAGGCGTTAAACGTAATCAGGGGCGCACGGGAGCCGCCGGAGCGCCCGATGTGCTACGCAAGGCGCTGGCGAATTTAGCCAGTCATGATGGGCATCATCGGCTGGTGGATCTGGGAAATATTGTGGCACAGGCTCCCGATCTTGAGGGCGCGCAGCAGGCGCTACGCGATGCGGTTCAGCGCTGTCAGCAGGAGAATATGCGTACCTTTGTTTTGGGCGGAGGACACGAAACCGCCTTTGCGCACGGCGCAGGCGTACTGGACGCGTTCCCGCAGGCGAAAGTGGGGATAGTCAACTTCGATGCGCATCTCGATTTGCGCCATGCGGAGCAGGCCACATCCGGGACACCGTTTCGCCAGCTGGCGCAGCTGTGCGGTGAACAGCAGCGCGAATTTCACTATGCCTGTATCGGCGTCAGTCGGGCGGCAAACACCCAGGCACTTTGGGATGAAGCGCAACGGCTCGGTGCGACCGTGGTGGAGGATCTGCATTGTGATACGGCGCAAGCGCAGTTAGCGCAGTTCATTGCCAATCTGGATGTCATCTATCTGACAATCGACCTCGACGTGCTGCCGGTGTGGGAAATGCCCGGCGTGTCGGCCCCCGCCGCGCTTGGCGTACCGTTGGCGACGCTGCTGAGACTGATTGAGCCTCTGTGTCGTAGCGGTAAACTACAGGCGGTGGATATGGTTGAATTTAATCCACGCTTTGACGATGATGGCAGGGCGGCGCGGGTTGCGGCGCGATTAGGCTGGCAAATCGCCCACTGGTGGCACTGACATACCTGATGGCGTTGCGCTTATCAGGTTCGGGTAATGCCTGTAAACTGTACCCACTCACATTCTCAGCTTAAGGAAGGCTCACGCATGCTCCCATCCCGTTCTGCTCCGGCTCCTTTTTACGAAAAGGTCAAACAGGAGATCAGCGAAAAGATTGCCAGCGGTATCTGGCAACCTCACGATCGCATTCCGTCTGAGGCAGAGCTGGTGGCGCAGTATGGTTTCAGCCGCATGACCATCAACCGGGCGCTGCGTGAGTTAACGGATGAAGGTTTACTGGTGCGTTTGCAGGGCGTGGGGACGTTTGTCGCCGAGCCAAAAGGCCAGTCCGCGCTGTTTGAAATCCGCAGCATTGCGGATGAAATCAACGCCCGTCAGCATCAGCACCGGTGCGAAGTGCTGACGCTGGAAAGAACCCTGGCAAACGCGCAGCAGGCTTTGGTGTTAAACGTCAAAGAAGGCACCTCCATTTTTCACTCTGTCATGGTGCACTACGAGAACGATTTGCCGGTGCAGATTGAAGATCGCTGCGTGAATGCCGAAATTGTGCCGGAGTATCTGGCGCAGGATTACAGCCAGACCACGCCGCACGCTTACCTGTCGCTGATAGCCCCTTTAACGGAAGGTGAGCATATTGTTGAAGCGGTACGTGCCAGCGCTGAAGAGTGCGCGCTGCTGAATATCAAAGAACACGATCCCTGCCTGCTGATCCGCCGTAAAACCTGGTCTGCGTCATCCATTGTCTCTCATGCCCGTTTGCTGTTCCCGGGTTCTCGCTATCGCCTGCAAGGACGGTTTATGTCCTGATACAGGACATGAAAACCGTGATTGCTGACGCAATATAATAAAAATGTATCTTAATTGTTAAAATGACCCTTGCGGCAGCTTGTATAGACAAGTATATGTTACTTATCTATCCGACGTTCGCGAGGAGTTTTCTGTCATGTCCCATAGCAAATATCGTCAGCAGGATATTCGTGCCCCACGCGGCACCACCTTAACGGCCAAAAGCTGGCTGACCGAAGCGCCGCTGCGCATGTTAATGAATAATCTGGATCCCGATGTGGCGGAAAATCCGCATGAGCTGGTGGTTTACGGCGGGATTGGCCGCGCCGCGCGGGACTGGGAATGTTATGACGCCATCGTCAATGCGCTGACCAAACTGGAGACCGATGAGACTCTGCTGGTCCAGTCCGGAAAACCGGTAGGCGTATTCAAAACTCACGACAACGCACCGCGCGTGTTGATTGCCAACTCCAACCTGGTCCCGCACTGGGCGACCTGGGAACACTTCAACGAACTGGACGCCAAAGGGCTGGCGATGTACGGCCAGATGACCGCCGGGAGCTGGATCTACATCGGCAGCCAGGGCATCGTGCAGGGGACTTATGAAACCTTCGTTGAGGCAGGGCGCCAGCATTATCAGGGTAACCTGAGCGGACGTTGGGTGCTGACCGCCGGGCTGGGCGGCATGGGCGGGGCGCAACCGTTAGCCGCTACGCTTGCGGGTGCGTGTTCGCTGAACATTGAATGCCAACAAAGCCGAATTGATTTCCGTCTGCGTACCCGTTACGTCGACGAGCAGGCAACATCGCTTGACGATGCGCTGGCGCGTATCGACAAATACACCCGCGAGGGTAAAGCGGTCTCCATTGCACTGTGTGCTAACGCCGCTGATGTGGTACCGGAACTGGTGAAGCGCGGTGTGCGCCCGGATATGGTCACCGACCAGACCAGCGCCCACGATCCGCTGCATGGTTATCTGCCGTCCGGCTGGAGCTGGGAAGAGTATCAGGAAAAAGCGGTGTCCGATCCGCAGGGCACGGTGCAGGCGGCGAAACGTTCGATGGCAACGCACGTTGAGGCGATGCTGGCGTTTAGCAAAATGGGCGTGCCGACGTTTGATTACGGCAACAACATTCGCCAGATGGCCAAAGAGATGGGCGTGGAAAACGCCTTTGATTTCCCCGGCTTCGTACCTGCATATATTCGCCCCCTGTTCTGTCGCGGCATAGGGCCATTCCGTTGGGTGGCGCTTTCCGGCGATCCGCAGGATATTTATAAGACAGATGCCAAAGTGAAAGAGATCGTGGCTGATGATAAGCACCTTCATCACTGGCTGGATATGGCGCGTGAGCGGATTAACTTCCAGGGCTTACCAGCGCGTATCTGCTGGGTCGGCCTGGAGTGGCGTCAGAAACTGGGGCTGGCGTTTAATGAAATGGTGCGCAGCGGTGAAGTATCCGCGCCGATTGTTATTGGCCGTGACCATCTGGACTCCGGTTCTGTTGCCAGCCCGAACCGGGAAACCGAAGCTATGCGCGACGGTTCAGACGCCGTATCCGACTGGCCGCTGCTGAACGCGCTGCTTAACACCGCCAGCGGTGCGACCTGGGTGTCGCTGCATCACGGCGGCGGGGTCGGCATGGGCTTCTCTCAGCATGCCGGGATGGTCATTGTTTGCGATGGTACCGATGAAGCCGCGGCGCGCATCGCCCGGGTTTTACATAACGATCCGGCGACCGGGGTGATGCGTCACGCTGATGCCGGGTATGACATTGCGGTGGAGTGCGCCGTCGAAGAAGGGCTGAATTTGCCGATGGTTGCTGCGACGCAGGAGAAACGCTGATATGAACACCATGACACTCACGCCGGGCCATCTGAGTTTTACCCAGCTACGTGAAATCTGGCAGCAGCCGGTCAAACTGAGTCTGGATGCCGGGGCGATAGATGCTATCAACGCCAGCGTCGCTTGCGTCAATAATATTGTCGCTGAAGGCCGTACAGCGTATGGCATTAATACCGGCTTTGGCCTGCTGGCCCAGACCCGTATCGCCACGGAAGATTTACAGAATTTACAGCGTTCGCTGGTGCTTTCCCATGCGGCAGGCGTTGGTGAGGCGCTGGACGATGCGATGGTTCGCCTGATTATGGTGCTGAAAATCAACAGCCTGGCGCGCGGTTTTTCCGGCATTCGTTTGAGCGTGATTGAAGCGCTGATTGCGCTGGTGAATGCCGAGGTGTATCCGCTGATCCCGGCGAAAGGATCGGTAGGCGCATCGGGTGACCTGGCGCCGCTGGCGCATATGTCTTTGACGCTACTGGGCGAAGGTAAAGCGCGCTGGCAGGGGGAATGGCTCCCGGCGACTGAAGCGCTGAAAAAGGCTGGGCTGGAGCCGATCACGCTGGAGGCGAAAGAAGGACTGGCGCTGCTCAACGGTACTCAGGCGTCGACCGCCTTTGCACTGCGCGGGTTAATTGAAGCTCAGGAACTGTTTGCGTCTGCGACGGTGTGCGGGGCGCTGACCACCGAAGCCGTGCTGGGTTCCCGTCGTCCATTTGACGCGCGTATTCATGCGGCGCGAGGGCAGCGTGGACAGATTGATGCCGCAGCACTTTATCGCCATGTGTTGACCGACACCAGCGCGCTTTCCCAGTCGCATCATAACTGTGAAAAAGTACAGGACCCGTATTCTCTGCGCTGTCAGCCACAGGTGATGGGGGCATGTCTGACACAAATGCGCCAGGTGATGGATGTTCTGCTGGTTGAGGCCAACGCGGTTTCCGACAACCCGCTGGTGTTTGCCGAAGAGGGCGATGTGATCTCCGGTGGTAATTTCCATGCTGAACCGGTGGCGATGGCGGCAGATAACCTGGCGCTGGCGATTGCGGAAATTGGCTCGTTATCAGAGCGGCGCATTGCGCTGATGATGGACAAACATATGTCGCAGTTGCCGCCGTTCCTGGTGAAAAACGGTGGGGTTAACTCCGGCTTTATGATTGCCCAGGTGACCGCCGCCGCGCTGGCGAGCGAGAACAAAGCGCTGGCGCATCCGCACAGCGTGGACAGCTTGCCGACCTCCGCTAACCAGGAAGATCACGTGTCTATGGCTCCGGCGGCGGGGCGCAGACTGTGGGAGATGGCGGCGAATACGCGCGGCGTGATTGCCGTGGAGTGGCTGGCGGCGTGTCAGGGGATTGACCTGCGTGAAGGGTTAACCTCCAGTCCGCTGCTGGAGCAGGCGCGCCAGGCTTTACGCGAGCAGGTTGCTCATTACACGCAGGATCGCTTTTTTGCCCCGGATATTGAGTGCGCGACCGAGCTGTTAGCACAAGGAACGTTGCTGAAATTGTTGCCTGAATTTCTGTAGAAAATTGCCTGATGGCGACGCTGACGCGTCTTATCAGGCCTACGGTCTGCTTTGTAGGCCGGATGAGGCTAAGCCGACATCCGGCACAACACAGCTTAACTAAACATCGCGGTAATCGAGGCGCTGGCGAGCGAGTGGAAATGGACGTTAAATCCAACCATCGCGCCGCTGGCACCTTCATCGACATCAATACGCTCCACATCCAGCGCGTGAACCGTAAAGATATAGCGGTGGGTTTCCCCCTTCGGCGGCGCAGCGCCACCATAACCCGCTTTACCAAAATCTGTACGGGTCTGAATCACCCCATCCGGTTGTGCAACCAGCCCGGAGCCGAATCCTTGTGGGAGTACGCGGGTATCAGCCGGCAGATTTACCACCACCCAATGCCACCAGCCGGAGCCGGTTGGCGCATCAGGATCAAAGCAGGTCACGACAAAGCTTTTGGTTCCTGCGGGTACGTCATCCCACGCCAGATGTGGGGAAATATTATCCCCGTCATACCCCATGCCGTTAAAGACGTGGCGATGCCCAAGCTTATCGCCATCGCGCAGATCGTTACTGATTAGTTTCATGCTGACTCCTCTTGTTAGCCAAAAAGTGTAGCCAGAAACCGTAGAGCTTACCGCTGATTAATCGCTAAAAAATGTTGCATTGCGCACAGCCTCGTTCACGGCCTGCGTCAGGCGACGCAACTGATCGGGCTGAATGATGTACGGCGGCATCAGGTAGATGAGCTTGCCAAACGGTCTTATCCACACGCCCTGTTCGACAAAGAACTTCTGTAACGCTGCCATATTCACCGGATGCGTGGTTTCGATTACGCCAATGGCGCCGAGCACGCGTACGTCCGCGACCCAACTGGAGTCCGCCGCCGGGGCGAGTTCTGCCCGCAGTTGCGCTTCAATGGCCGCTACCTGCGCGCGCCACTCGCCGGTTTCGATTAACGACAGGCTGGCGGAGGCGACGGCGCAGGCCAGCGGATTGCCCATAAAGGTTGGGCCGTGCATGAAGCATCCGGCTTCACCGTTGCTGATGGTTTCTGCAACCTGGCGGGTGGTCAGGGTTGCAGAAAGGGTCATCGTTCCGCCGGTTAACGCTTTGCCCAGGCACAAAATGTCCGGGGTTATGTCGGCGTGTTCGCAGGCAAACAGCTTGCCTGTACGACCAAATCCGGTGGCGATTTCATCGGCAATCAGCAGGATCCCTTCACGGTCGCACATCTTACGGATGCGTTTTAACCATTCGGGATGATACATGCGCATACCGCCAGCGCCCTGTACGATTGGCTCAAGGATCACCGCCGCAATTTCGTGGCGATGCGCGGCCATCAGACGGGCAAAAGGCACCATATCCAGTTCGTCCCACTCGCCGCCCATGCGGCTTTGTGGGGCTGGGGCAAACAGGTTCTCCGGCAGGTACCCCTTCCACAGACTGTGCATTGAGTTGTCGGGATCGCAGACCGACATCGCGCCGAAGGTATCACCGTGATAACCGTTACGAAATGTCAGGAAACGCTGGCGGGATTCACCTTTAGCTTGCCAGTATTGCAGCGCCATTTTCATTGCGACTTCTACGGCGACCGACCCTGAATCCGCGAGAAAAACGCACTCCAGCGCCTCTGGGGTCATCGCCACCAACTGGCGGCACAACGCAATGGCCGGGGCATGGGTAATGCCGCCAAACATCACATGCGACATGGTATCAATCTGCGTTTTCATCGCGGCGTTCAGTTGCGGGTGATTGTAACCGTGGATTACCGCCCACCAGGATGACATGCCGTCAATCAGCTTCTCACCGCTGGCTAAGATCAGTTCGCAACCTTCGGCACGCGCCACCGGATAAACCGGCAACGGGGAGGTCATGGAGGTGTATGGGTGCCAGATATGGCGTTGGTCAAACGCAAGATCGTCCGTTGTCATAATCGACTTGTAAACCAAATTAAAAAGATTTAGGTTTACGAGTCTACACCAAACTAACAACGAAACGTATACCAATATGGCTCATTCTTCTCGCTGGACAATGTCGCAAGTCACCGAATTATTTGAAAAACCGCTGTTGGATCTGCTGTTTGAAGCGCAGCAGGTTCATCGTCAGCATTTCGATCCGCAGCAGGTACAGGTTAGTACGCTGCTGTCGATTAAGACCGGTGCTTGCCCGGAAGATTGCAAATACTGCCCGCAGAGCTCCCGCTATAAAACCGGTCTGGAAACAGAACGGTTGATGGAGGTTGAACAGGTACTGGACTCGGCACGTAAGGCGAAGCAGGCCGGCTCAACGCGGTTTTGCATGGGCGCGGCGTGGAAAAACCCGCATGAGCGCGATATGCCTTACCTGGAACAAATGGTGCAGGGCGTAAAAGAACTGGGGCTGGAAGCCTGTATGACGCTGGGCACGCTGGACGAATCTCAGGCCAAGCGCCTCGCCAATGCGGGTCTGGACTACTACAACCACAACCTCGACACCTCGCCGGAATTTTACGGCAATATCATCACCACTCGTTCGTACCAGGAGCGCCTGGACACGCTGGATAAAGTGCGCGAGGCGGGCATTAAAGTTTGCTCCGGCGGGATTGTTGGGCTGGGCGAAACGGTGACCGACCGCGCGGGTCTGCTGCTGCAATTAGCGAATCTGCCGACGCCGCCGGAAAGCGTGCCGATCAACATGCTGGTGAAAGTGAAGGGCACGCCGCTTGCCGATAACGACGACGTAGATGCTTTTGATTTTATTCGTACTATCGCCGTGGCGCGTATCATGATGCCGACCTCATACGTGCGTCTTTCTGCCGGGCGCGAGCAGATGAACGAACAAACCCAGGCGATGTGCTTTATGGCCGGGGCCAACTCGATTTTCTACGGCTGCAAACTGCTGACCACCCCGAACCCGAACGAAGATAAAGATTTGCTGTTATTTCGCAAGCTGGGTCTTAACCCGCAGCAAACGGCGGTACTGGCGGGCGATAACGAACAGCAACAACGTCTGGAGCAGGCGCTGCGTACCCCGGATACCGACGATTACTACAACGCGGCAACCGTATGACCTGGCAGCAAAAAATTGACGATGCGCTAACAGCGCGTCGTCGTGCTGATGCCCTGCGTCAGCGCTATGCAGTGACGCAGGGAGCCGGGCGCTGGCTGCAGGCCGACGGTCGCCAGTATCTGAATTTCTCCAGCAATGACTACCTCGGCTTAAGCCACCATCCGCAGATTATCTGCGCGTGGCAGCAGGGCGCTGAGCGTTTTGGCGTCGGCAGCGGCGGCTCGGGCCATGTCAGCGGTTATTCCGTTGCTCATCAGGCGCTGGAAGAAGAGCTGGCGCAGTGGCTCGGCTATTCCCGGGCGCTGTTGTTCATCTCTGGTTTTGCCGCCAATCAGGCGGTCATTGCCGCACTGATGGGAAAAGATGACAAGATTGTTGCCGACAGGCTCAGCCATGCCTCGCTGCTGGAGGCTGCCAGTCTTAGCCCTGCCGTGTTACGTCGCTTTACCCATAACGACTCGCAACATCTGGATCGTCTGCTGACAGCCCCCTGTCCGGGGCAGCAGCTGGTGGTCACTGAAGGCGTGTTCAGCATGGATGGCGACAGCGCGCCGCTGGCAGAAATCCACGTGGTGGCGAAACGGCAGGGCGCGTGGCTGCTGGTGGATGATGCGCATGGGATTGGCGTAAGCGGTGAGGAAGGACGTGGTTCGTGCTCTCGACAGCAGGTGAAACCTGAGCTGTTGGTGGTGACATTTGGCAAAGGGTTCGGCGTCAGCGGTGCGGCGATCCTGTGTTCTGATAGCGTGGCCGATTATCTGCTGCAGTTTGCCCGTCATCTGATCTACAGCACCAGCATGCCGCCAGCCCAGGCTCAGGCCTTGCGCGCCGCGCTGGCGGTGATCCGCAGCAGCGAAGGCGATGAGCGCAGAGAAAAGCTGGCGATGCTGATCCAGCGTTTTCGCGCAGGGCTGAATACCACGGATTTGACGCTGGCGCATTCAGACAGCGCTATTCAACCGCTGATCGTTGGCGACAATCATAAAGCCTTGCAACTGGCACAGACGTTACGGCAACAGGGATGCTGGGTGACGGCGATTCGTCCACCGACGGTGCCGGTTGGGACGGCCAGGCTGCGGATTACGCTGACCCAGGCGCATGAAGTCCAGGATATCGACAACTTACTGGAGGTGCTGCATGGTGCAGGTCAATAAGCAGGCGATTGCCGCTGCGTTTGGTCGCGCGGCCACGCACTATGAGCAACATGCGGAGCTTCAGCGTCAGAGCGCCGATGCGTTACTGGCACGACTCGATGGCCGGGCGTTCTCACGGGTTTTGGACGCGGGCTGTGGGCCTGGGCGTATGAGTCGCTACTGGCGGGAGCAGGGGAGCGAGGTCTGTGCGCTGGATCTGTCGGCACAAATGCTGACCGAAGCGCAGCGTCACGATGTTGCCCATCACTATCTGCTGGCGGATATCGAAGCCATTCCGCAGGCCGCTGCCACTTTCGACCTGGCCTGGAGCAATCTGGCCGTGCAGTGGTGCAACGACCTGCGCGGCGCGTTACGCGAGCTATATCGGGTGGTGCGTCCTGGCGGGACGGTGGCGTTTAGTACCCTGGCGCAAGGGTCGATGCCTGAACTTCGTCAGGCGTGGCGAGCAGTTGATGATCGGGAGCACGCCAACCGTTTTTTGCCGGTGGAGCAACTGGAAAACGCGCTGTGCGGCTGGGACGTTGAATACCAGTCTCATGCCGTCACGCTGTGGTTTGACGATGCGCTGAGCGCCATGCGCTCGCTGAAGGGTATTGGCGCGACGCATTTGCACGACGGACGCGAACAGCGTGTGCTGACCCGCTCGCAGCTGCGTCAGCTACAGCTCGCCTGGCCCTGTCAGCAGGGGAAATATCCGCTGACCTATCATCTTTTTTTGGGAGTGATTCAACGTGACTAACACCTATTTTGTCACCGGGACGGACACCGAAGTAGGTAAAACTATCGCCAGCTGTGCGTTGCTTCAGGCGGCGGGACAGCTGGGGTTGCGAACGGTCGGCTATAAGCCGGTGGCGTCAGGCAGTGAAATGACGGCTGAAGGTCTGCGAAACAGCGATGCGCTGGCTCTACAGCGCAACAGCGTTGTGGCAGTGGATTATGCGGCCATCAATCCGTATACCTTCGCCGAACCTACCTCACCGCATATCATCAGTGCTGACGAAGGGCGCCCCATTCAGGCCTCAGTGATGTCTGCGGGTTTACGCTTGCTTGAAGAACAGGCTGACTGGGTATTGGTGGAAGGCGCAGGCGGATGGTTTACGCCACTTTCGCCAACGCTGAGTTTTTCTGACTGGGTAAAAGCGGAACAACTGCCGGTGATTCTGGTGGTTGGCGTTAAGCTCGGCTGTATCAATCATGCCATTTTGACCGCCCAGGCGGTGCAGCAGGCCGGGCTGACGCTCGCCGGATGGGTTGCCAATGATGTGCAGCCACCCGGTAAGCGTCATGCTGAATATATGGCGACACTAAAGCGTGCGCTTGCGGCTCCGCTACTGGGGGAAATTCCCTGGCTGGCAGAAGAGCCGGAACGAGCAGCGACAGGTCGTTATATCGATCTTAGCGTTTTGTCTCTGGCATCCACCAGTCGTTGATTAGCGGGTCGCTGAATTGTGTTATTTGCCCTTGAGCCACGTTGCGTCCACGATGTAACAAGCAATAGCAGTCAGCGACCCGACGAATAAACGGCAGGCTCTGCTCCGCGAGCATAATGGCGATGCCAAGCTCCTGGCTTAGCCTCACTATCAGATTCCCCAGTTTGTGGATATACGCCTGGCCACTTCCTCGCGTCGGCTCATCGAGAATCAGCAGGCGCGGGCGAGTGACTAACGCACTGGCGAGTGCAAGCTGGTGCTGATTTTCCTCCGACAATGCCACCCCTTTGGCCTGACGCAGTACAAACAGCTGTGGAAACAGGCGGTAAATATCGCTGCTGTTCATCGTTTCGCTTTTCTCAACCGCCTGGCGCGCAATGTGCAGATTTTCCTCTACCGTCAGCTGCGAAAAAATTCGCCGTTCCTGTGATACACAGTTAATACCCAGCGCAATGCGCTTTGCCGCCGGAATCTGAAGCAGATCGCAAGGTGGTGCGCCAGCCTGATGCCAGAACATGGTTCCGCTCTCAATCGGTAAATTGCCGATGATGCAATTGGCCAGCGTGGTTTTTCCCATCCCTGGAAGACCCAGCACGGCGGTACATTTGCCGGGCAACAGGTCGAGATCGACATCCCAAAGCGAGTGTTGATTACCGTAATAGTGATTCACTGCACGAAGACTCAACATAGATTTCTCCCTCATGATGATATCCGCCTCGCGGGCTGATGGTCGGGAGAAAACTGCAAATCTCTTGCCAGAAGCGGAATGAGGGGAAAATACAGCAGAATAGCGTATTGAGGGGGTTGCGGTATCTGGCTTGTTGTGGATGAGCGGCGCAGTGTGCACATTGTCAGTGCCTGGTGGCGTTGTGATGGTGCAGGCAGGAAAATGATGAAAATGCGAGCAAGATCTCGGCCATTCCAGGTCGCTTCGTTAGCTGATAAATATCAAAAAATAGCGATAATTTTTTTTTATCCCACCAGAAAAGAGCATCAGGACGTTTTTGCCAGGCTACAGTCCATACGGGCTGGAGGCAGTTATCCACTATTCCTGTGGATAACCTTGTGTATTAGAGTTAGAAAACACAAGGTAAGCGAGAGAAGACGCGGCCTGCGACTAAATTGATGCGAAAGACGGCTTGAGATAATAGTCATTAAATTACAGTGTGTTAGATAAATGCAATGGCTGTCGCAGAAGTGTCATGTGTTGCCACAAAACTTTCATCGGGTAGCTTGACAAATGTTAAAAAAGTCATTGGTTTGGGGATAACACATTTTTGCTGGTGTTTTATCTTGCCTGCGGACAAATTTTAGCCTGTAGTCACGGCCATTTTGCTGGGGTAACAGAAATATTCTGGCGCGTTACTGTTTTTCCATCCAGTATATTTTACTGGCAAAATATACGGCTGCGAGTAAAATTACACACCTGCCCGCCCATTGCTTCAGGTAGCTGCTCATGAGTAAACCGTTCAAACTAAATTCCGCTTTTAAACCCTCTGGCGATCAGCCTGAGGCGATTCGTCGCCTGGAAGAAGGTCTGGAGGATGGACTGGCGCATCAGACGCTGCTGGGGGTGACGGGGTCGGGGAAAACATTCACCATCGCGAACGTGATTGCGGACTTACAGCGACCTACCATGGTGCTGGCCCCCAATAAGACGCTTGCCGCACAGTTGTACGGTGAGATGAAAGAGTTTTTCCCGGATAACGCGGTGGAATATTTCGTCTCCTACTACGACTATTATCAGCCGGAAGCCTACGTGCCAAGTTCTGACACCTTCATCGAGAAGGATGCCTCGGTTAACGAACACATTGAGCAGATGCGACTGTCAGCGACCAAAGCGTTGCTTGAGCGACGGGATGTCGTTGTCGTGGCGTCGGTTTCCGCGATTTATGGTCTGGGTGACCCGGATCTGTACCTGAAAATGATGCTGCACCTGACGGTGGGGATGATTATCGACCAGCGCGCGATCCTGCGTCGTCTGGCGGAGCTGCAATATACCCGCAACGATCAGGCATTCCAGCGCGGGACCTTCCGCGTGCGCGGTGAAGTGATCGACATATTCCCGGCAGAATCTGACGACATTGCGTTGCGCGTGGAACTGTTTGATGAAGAGGTCGAACGTTTGTCGCTGTTTGACCCGCTTACCGGGCAGGTCGAATCCACTATTTCGCGCTTTACCATCTACCCTAAAACGCACTACGTGACGCCGCGCGAACGTATTGTACAGGCGATGGAAGAAATTAAGGTTGAGCTTGCAGAGCGGCGAAAAGTCCTGTTGGCAAATAACAAACTTCTGGAAGAACAGCGCTTAAGTCAGCGTACCCAGTTCGATCTGGAAATGATGAACGAGCTGGGTTACTGCTCGGGGATTGAAAACTATTCCCGCTATCTGTCCGGGCGTGGTCCGGGCGAGCCGCCGCCGACGCTGTTTGATTACTTGCCTGCCGATGGCCTGCTGGTTGTGGATGAATCCCACGTGACTATCCCGCAAATTGGCGGCATGTATCGCGGTGACCGGGCGCGTAAAGAAACCCTGGTCGAATACGGATTCCGTCTGCCGTCGGCGCTGGATAACCGTCCGCTTAAATTTGAAGAGTTTGAAGCGCTGGCCCCGCAAACCATCTACGTTTCGGCGACGCCGGGCAACTATGAGCTGGAGAAATCCGGTGATGATGTGGTCGATCAGGTGGTACGACCGACCGGGCTGCTGGATCCGGTTATTGAGGTGCGTCCGGTGGCGACGCAGGTTGACGACCTGCTGTCTGAAATCCGCACCCGTGCGGCGATTAACGAACGTGTGCTGGTCACCACGCTCACCAAACGGATGGCGGAAGACCTCACAGAATACCTCGAAGAACACGGCGAGCGGGTGCGTTATCTGCACTCTGACATCGATACCGTGGAACGTATGGAAATCATTCGTGACCTGCGTCTGGGCGAGTTTGACGTGCTGGTGGGTATCAACCTGTTACGTGAAGGCCTGGACATGCCTGAGGTCTCCCTGGTGGCGATTCTGGACGCAGACAAAGAAGGGTTCCTGCGTTCTGAACGTTCGCTTATCCAGACCATCGGTCGTGCGGCGCGTAATATCAACGGTAAGGCGATTCTTTACGGTGATAAAATTACCGCCTCAATGGCCAAAGCGATTGGTGAAACCGAACGTCGTCGTGAGAAACAGCAGCTCTACAACGAAGAGCACGGTATTACGCCGCAGGGCCTGAACAAGAAAGTGGTCGATATTCTGGCGTTGGGTCAGAATATTGCGAAGACCAAAGCGAAAGGCAAAGGGAAGTCACGCGCAGGCGCGAAGTCTGAGGTTGTCGAACTGGATATGACGCCAAAAGCGCTGCAGCAGAAGATTCACGAGCTGGAAGGGCAGATGATGCAGCACGCACAGAATCTCGAGTTTGAAGAGGCCGCGACAATCCGTGACCAGTTGCATCAGCTGCGCGAGTTGTTTATTGCGGCATCGTAAGGCGGTGTCGGATGCGGGGTAAACCCTTATCCGACCTACGGGGTAGATCGCCTTTGTAGGCCTGATAAGCGCAGCGCATCAGGCATTGTTTGATGCCGGATGCCGGAGCAAATCGTTTTGTAGGCCTGATAAGCGCAGCGCATCAGGCAAATCCGTTCAGCCCAGCGCCTGCACTGCTTTCTCCAGCGCACTATGTAATAGCTGGCGGTCATGGCGGTAGGGAATATCGCTGGCTTCCAGCACTTCCTGGATCACAACGCGGTCGGTAACAGCGGAAGCATCCACTTTCGGCCCCACAACCACCGCATCAATCACTTTCTTCCCGACGTACTGTTCAATAATGGCCAGCTTATCGCTAAGCGTCAGGCTGGCTGCTGGCAGGCTTAATTCGCGCCCAAGATTGCCTATATAGACCATCGGAGCCGGTGTGCGACGTAATGCCTGTGACATTTCATCGAGTAACAGAATCGGCATCAGGCTGGTGTAAAAACTGCCAGGGCCTATCAAAATCAAATCCGCTTCAGCGATAGCCTCAACGGCCTCACGCGTAGTCGGGACTTTTGGCGACAGCATCAGTTCCTGAGGCGGGACGGTGAGCTGATCGATATTCACTTCGCCATAAACTTCATGTCCCTGGTCATCAATGGCCATCAGATCCACCGGCAGCTCCGACATCGGAATTAAATGTGCGTCAACTTTCAGCAGGCTACGAATTAAATTGATGGCTTCCAGAGGCCGCACGCTGAGGTGGTCGAGCGCCTTTAACATCAGATTTCCGAGGTTATGCCCGGAAAGTTCGCCATTACCGCCAAAACGATACTCAAACATGGCGGATGCAACGCTGGGTTGGGTAATTAACTGGTTCAGACAGTTACGCATGTCTCCCCAGGCTATCCCTCCTTCAGAGCGACGAATACGACCTGTCGACCCGCCGTTATCGGTGGTGGTGACGATACCCGTCAGGCGGGAACCTAATGGGGAAAGAGAGGAGAGAACGCGTCCTAATCCATGCCCTCCGCCGAGAGCGACAACGCGGTCCAGATCTGCCAGCGTGCGAGTGCGCATATATTTTCCTGATATCAATTGATCGGCGCTACAGTAACGTAAATAGCGTGTTTTCGGCAATTATCCAGTCGGCATCTGCCGTAATTTTTTTCTGCGATCTACTCCTTTCTGACGACACCCACCTGATGGCAAGATGATGTATATCAATGCAAGACTGTGGTTTTTGCTTATTCTGTAGCGAAATTGCACGATCATGTCGTTATGTATGTATTTATATAGCGAAAGTGTACATGGCAAAAGCGTCATTTACACGCTAGTATCGGCATAACCACAAAGTACTTTTAATAATTTGAGTTGTCGAAAGCCAACGCATCTGCAACTCGAAGTATGATGAGTATAAACACTCTAGCCTCTGCACCTGGGTCAAATGATACGGTGCTTTGGCCGTGACAAGACTTGAAAAAGTTTGTCACCAGGGCGCAGGAAGAAATGACTACGTCTCCCGTATTTGGAAAGGTGTACATGGGCTCTCAACTTACCGATGCTTTCGCACGTAAGTTTTACTACTTACGTTTGTCGATTACCGATGTGTGTAACTTTCGTTGCACCTACTGCCTGCCGGATGGCTATAAGCCCGGCGGGGTCACCAATAACGGCTTTTTGACCGTTGATGAAATTCGCCGCGTCACGCGTGCGTTCGCCAGTCTGGGAACGGAAAAAGTGCGTCTGACGGGGGGCGAACCTTCACTGCGTCGCGACTTCACTGACATCATCGCCGCCGTGCGCGAAAACGACGCCATCCGCCAGATTGCGGTAACCACCAATGGTTATCGTCTGGCGCGCGATGCCGCCGCCTGGCGCGATGCCGGACTGACCGCGCTCAACGTCAGCGTCGACAGCCTCGATGCCCGTCAGTTTCACGCCATTACCGGACAGGACAAGTTTCAGCAGGTGATGGCAGGCATTGATGCCGCCTTTGATGCCGGTTTTGAAAAAGTGAAAGTCAACACCGTGCTGATGCGCGACGTAAACCATCATCAACTGGACACCTTCCTGGCGTGGATCCAACCTCGACCAATCCAACTGCGTTTTATTGAACTGATGGAAACGGGCGAGGGCAGCTCTCTCTTCCGTAAACACCATATTTCCGGACAGGTACTGCGCGATGAGCTGCTGCGTCGCGGCTGGATCCACCAGATCCGACAGCGTAGCGACGGCCCGGCTCAGGTATTCTGTCATCCTGATTATGTTGGCGAAATTGGTCTGATCATGCCTTATGAGAAAGACTTCTGCGCCACCTGTAATCGTCTGCGCGTTTCCTCTGTCGGCAAGCTTCATCTGTGTTTATTTGGTGAAGGTGGCGTAAGCCTGCGTGATTTGCTGGAAGACGATGCTCAGCAACCGGCGCTGGAAGAACGTATTTCAGCCGCGCTGCTGGAGAAAAAGCAGACCCATTTCCTGCATCAGAACAATACCGGTATTACGCAAAACTTATCTTACATTGGCGGCTGATCGCTAAAAGGAGTTTTTCATGAGTCAGGTAAGCGCTGAATTTATCCCGACACGCATTGCTATTCTTACTGTTTCCAACCGTCGCGGCGAAGAAGATGACACCTCCGGCCATTATCTGCGTGACTCGGCGCAAGAAGCGGGTCATCAGATTGTCGATAAGGCGATTGTCAAAGAGAACCGCTACGCCATCCGCGCCCAGGTTTCTGCCTGGATTGCCAGTGACGATGTACAGGTGGTGCTCATTACCGGTGGCACTGGCTTAACCGAAGGGGACCAGGCACCGGAAGCGCTGCAACCGCTGTTCGACAGAGAAGTTGAAGGGTTTGGCGAAGTCTTCCGTATGCTGTCGTTTGAAGAGATTGGCACCGCGACGCTGCAATCCCGGGCGATTGCCGGGGTGGCCAATAAAACGCTGATTTTTGCCATGCCGGGTTCGACGAAAGCGTGTCGTACCGCATGGGAAAATATCATTGCGCCGCAGCTTGATGCCCGTACGCGTCCGTGTAATTTCCACCCACATTTGAAGAAATAAGTATGTCGCAACTGACTCATATTAACGCCGCTGGCGAAGCGCATATGGTGGATGTCTCCGCCAAAGCGGAAACCGTACGCGAGGCGCGTGCAGAAGCATTCGTAACCATGCATAGCGAAACGCTGGCGATGATCATCGACGGCAGCCACCATAAAGGTGACGTTTTCGCCACAGCGCGTATTGCCGGTATTCAGGCAGCCAAACGCACCAGGGATCTTATCCCGCTGTGTCACCCACTGATGCTGAGCAAGGTCGAAGTCAATTTGCACGCCGAGCCGGAGCACAATCGCGTACGTATTGAAACGCTGTGTCGCCTGACCGGTAAAACCGGCGTTGAAATGGAAGCGTTAACGGCAGCCTCCGTGGCGGCATTGACCATCTACGATATGTGCAAAGCGGTGCAAAAGGATATGGTGATTGGTCCGGTGCGTCTGCTGGCAAAAAGCGGCGGCAAATCGGGTGATTTTAAGGTGGATGCGCATGATTAAGGTTCTTTTCTTTGCTCAGGTACGGGAACTGGTGAACACCGATGCGTTAGAAGTTGCCGCCGAGTTTGCAACGGTAGAAGCACTGCGCAAGCATCTGGCGGCGCAAAGCGATCGCTGGGCGCTGGCGCTGGAAGACGGCAAACTGCTGGCGGCGGTGAATCAGACGCTGGTAAGTTTTGACCATCCTCTTAACGCGGGTGATGAAGTCGCTTTCTTCCCGCCGGTAACCGGAGGCTAAGATGGCTGAAACGCGAATTGTTGTTGGCCACGCGCCGTTCAGCGTCGGGGATGAGTATCCCTGGCTGGCAGAGCGCGATGAAGACGGCGCGGTCGTCACTTTCACCGGTAAAGTGCGCAATCACAATCTCGGTGACAGCGTGCAGGCGTTAACGCTGGAACACTATCCGGGAATGACCGAAAAAGCGCTGGCGGAGATTGTCGACGAAGCGCGTTCGCGCTGGCCACTGGGTCGGGTGACGGTGATTCATCGCATTGGCGAACTGTGGCCGGGTGACGAAATCGTGTTTGTTGGCGTGACCAGTGCGCATCGCAGCAGCGCATTTGATGCCGGGCAGTTCATTATGGATTACCTGAAAACCCGCGCGCCGTTCTGGAAACGCGAGGCTACGCCGGAAGGTGAGCGCTGGGTTGATGCCCGCGACAGCGATAAGCTAGCAGCAAAACGCTGGTAGAGTACAATTGTTGTAGGCTCATACTGATTCAGGAGATTGTCATGGACCGATTCCCACGATCCGATTCTATTGTACAGGCCCGTTCCGGTCTGCAAACGTATATGGCGCAGGTGTACGGCTGGATGACCTGCGGACTGTTGCTGACTGCGTTTATCGCCTGGTATGCGGCAAATACGCCCGCGGTGATGATGTTTGTCTTCTCCAGCAAAATCACCTTCTTTGGCCTGATCATCGCTCAACTGGCGCTGGTGTTTGTCCTGTCCGGCATGGTGCAAAGGCTGAGCGCGGGTATGGCGACCACGCTGTTTATGCTCTATTCGGCATTAACCGGGTTGACGCTATCAAGCATTTTTATCGTCTATACCTACTCGTCTATCGCCAGCACCTTCGTGGTCACTGGTGGGATGTTCGGGATCATGAGCTTATATGGCTACACCACCAAGCGCGATCTGAGCGGCTTCGGCAATATGCTGTTCATGGCGCTGATCGGTATTGTGCTGGCCTCGCTGGTTAACTTCTGGCTGAAGAGCGAAGCGCTGATGTGGGCGGTGACCTATATCGGGGTGATTGTGTTTGTCGGTCTGACCGCCTATGACACGCAGAAGCTGAAAAATATCGGTGAGCAGATTGACCTGCGAGACAGCTCCAATCTGCGTAAATACGCAATTCTTGGGGCTTTAACGCTGTATCTGGACTTCATCAACCTGTTCCTGATGCTGCTGCGTATTTTCGGCAATCGTCGTTAATTGTCTGTTGCCGGATGCGGCTTAACGCCTTATCCGGCCTACTTTTGATACCAGGCGGTAGGCCGCATCCGGCACTATATGCACCATCATTTCGCCATCGCCTTCTCGTTCTTTGCCCGTAGCTTTTTCGCCCGACTCTCCAACAGCAAATAACACATCAGCGCCAGCAGTAGCGGAATAAAATAGTAGAGCACGCGATACGCGAGCAGGGCAGCAATGATCGTGCCCTGAGACGTATTCTCTCCTGCCAGCAGCGCCATAAACACTGCCTCCAGCACGCCGATCCCCGCCGGAATATGCACAATCACCCCGGCAATACTGCTTACCAGCAGCACGCCCAGCACGAAGAAATAGTTGATGTTCTGGCCCAGCAACAACCAGATAATCGCCCCCATTACCATCCAGTTAGCCCCGGATATCGCCATTTGCGCGAGGGCAAATTTCCACGAGGGTAGCACCAGCTTTTGGCCCTTGATGGTGATGTGACGATGTTTAGCGAAAGCGCAAAACCACAGATAAACAACAATAATCATCAGCAGCGCTATGCCTAAAATGCGCAATGTGCCTTCATCGATATACCAGTGTGCGGGCAGTTCGACGACGCCGAAGGTAAAAATAAAACCGCCCAGCAGAATATAGCCCAGCCAGTTAGTGGTTATGCTCAGCGAAAAAATCCGCGTTATTGTGCCCCCCGGCAACCCGAGACGCGAGTAGAGTCGATAACGCATCCCAATACCACCCACCCAGGTGCTTAACGTCAGGTTGAAGGCGTAACAAATAAACGACACCAGCATGACCTGGCGTTTTGCCAGTTTGTGACCGCAGTAGTAGCGCCCGAGCAGATCATAACAGCCGTAAAGTAAATAACTGACGATCACCAACCCTACAGCGCTGAGCAGGGCGATCCGGTTGTAATCGCGAATTACCGTCCACACTTCCTGCCAGTTGACTTTGCTGGCATAAACAACCAGCAGCACGATCACCGCAATAAAAAATAACCATGTGAGGATCTTTTTCGCTAACCGCCAGCGTCGGTGATTTTTTGCCATCAGGTTTTCCCTCCTGCATCCTCGGTTTGTATACGGTCCTGAGTTTCCAGAGCGGGCTGCGCGGGCGGCTCTATCTCGGCCAGATGCGGGGTATGCGCCGGAAGCCAGCCGACCAGCGCCGGGAAGTGGCGTAAAAAGTGGAAGGCCAACACGCTTTTAGTCAGGTTCCACCAGGTGCGTTTTGGCAGCATGGATTCATCAACCCGCTTGCAGTCCTGCGCAATAATAGGGTTCAGGTTGTCGCGCAGGGTCTGGTTAAACGTGCGGTCATGAATAATCAGATTCGCTTCCAGATTCAGCGACAGGCTCAGCGGATCAAGATTGCTGGATCCCACCGTCGCCCAGTGATCGTCCATCAGCGCCACTTTGCCATGCAGAGGTTTACGGCGGTATTCATAGACATGGACGCCACCTTTAACCAGATAGTTGTACAGCAGGCGGGCGCCCACTTTCACAATCGGCATATCCGGTTCACCTTGCACGATGAGTTTTACCCGAACGCCGCGTCGTGCCGCTTTACGCAGGGCATGCAGCAGGCGATATCCTGGAAAGAAATAGGCATTGGCGATAATCACTTCCCGCCGGGCCTGGGTCAGCATTTTCAGATAGTGGCGTTCAATATCATCGCGATGCTCTTCGTTATCGCGCCAGACAAACAGCGCCTGCGCTTCGCCAGGGCGATGATTGTCGATTGCCCGGTGATGACGTCGCCACCAGCGTCGTACGGCGCTCTGTCCGGGCAAGTTTTCCAGCACGAATCTTAGGATGTCGGCTACGACTGGACCTTCAACGCGCACGGCGTAATCCTGTTTGGCCTCCGGGCCGTAATCAGACATATGTTCAGCGGAGTAATTGATGCCGCCGACAAAGGCAACACGGTCATCAATGACCACTATTTTTCGATGCATACGGCGAAAGAGATTGGTGCGCATACCGAACAGGCGCGGGCGCGGATCGTAGTAGCGGAAAACAATGCCGGCTACGGTCAGCTCTTCAACAAAACTGTCGCTCAGATCCGGCGAGCCGTAGCCATCCAGCAGCACCTCTGCTTTGATACCTCGCCGGGCGGCTTCGAGCAACGCGGCATGCAGCCGTTTTCCGACCGCATCTTCAAACCAGATAAAGGTCTCAAGGATAATTTTTTGCTCTGCCTGCTCAATGGCGTCAAAGACGGCGGGGTAGAATTGATCGCCATTTTCCAGCAGTTGAATTTGATTGCCTTCACGCCAGCCATATTTCATAAATGAATCTCCGCACTCAGGGGGGCATGATCGGACAAATGTCGCCAGTGACGCAGCGCCAGCGTCGTTGGGGTACTGGCATTCGCGTTTTTCACATAGATCCTGTCCAGGCGCAGCAGGGGAAACTGCACCGGAAAGGTTCGCGCCGGGCGGCCGTGGGCGCGGGTAAAAATCTCGTCAAGGCCAGCTTTGGCTTTCAACGGACGATTGGCCGTTTGCCGCCAGTCATTAAAATCTCCGGCAATCACTACGGGCTCCGCGTTGGGTAGGGCGTTAACCCAGTCTGCCAGCATAGAGAGCTGGGTCTGGCGGTGAGCTTCACGCAGGCCGAGATGTACACACATCACATGGATGGGGTGGGAGAGCATTGGCGGTACGATTCGGCAGTAAAGGACTCCGCGCTTTTCACTCGCGCCGACTGACACATCACGATTTTCATAATGCTCAATGGGATACCGCGACAGCACCGCATTACCATGATGTCCCTGCGGGTACACGGCGTTACGCCCGTAGGCGAAGTCGCTCCACATGGTGTCCGCCAGAAATTCGTAATGGCTGGTATCCGGCCAGTTATCAATGTGCAGCGAATGCGCTTCGTGTGCGCCCATGACTTCCTGCAGACATACAATGTCTGCACCAACCGTTCTGACGGCCTCCCGTAGCTCAGGCAAAATAAAACGCCGGTTGAAGGCGGTGAACCCTTTGTGAGTATTAATGGTGAGCACATTGAATGAAAATTGAACTCCCGATCCGCTCATGAGCCTCCCGATGGCGTCACTTCCTAAATAAAATAGTGTAGTCGTCGTCACAAAAAGATGCGGTGTTGCGGAATTTTCCGTAAAGTCCGGTACTCTGAACAATTAGTCGAAAATCCTTCAGGAGAATAGCCATGAGGTGGCAACAACGTGTTCGTGTCGCAACGGGTCTAAGTTGCTGGCAGATAGTGTTGCATTTACTGGTAGTGGCGTTGCTGGTAATGGGCTGGATGAGCGGCAGACTGGTGCATGTTGGCCTGGGATTGTGCGTCGTGTACGGCGTTACGGTTTTATTGATGCTGGCATTGCAACGTCACCACGAACAGCGCTGGCGCGACGTGGCTGATGTGCTGGAAGAGTTGACCACGACGTGGTATTTCGGTGCCGCAATGATCGTGCTGTGGCTGCTGTCGCGTGTGCTGCAAAACAACGTCTTGCTGGCACTGGCGGGGCTGGTAATCCTTGCCGGACCCGCCGTGGTCTCGCTGCTGGCGAAAGACAAAAAGCTACATCACCTTGCGTCTAAACATCGCATACGCCGCTGAGCCGGTCGTGGCCGCTATCACCAACAGCGGCCACAAGCTTCCCCAGACAATCTTCAGACTCGCATCTTTCAGGTAAATTTGTTTCGTGATGTCCGTAAAATGGCGGATCGGGTTTATCCACGTCAGATTCTGCAACCAGACCGGCATGTTTTCGACCGGTGAGACGTAGCCCGAGAGTAAAATCGCCGGCATCATAAACACAAACACGCCGATAAACGCCTGCTGCTGGGTGGCGCACAGTGACGAAATCAGCAGACCAAAGCCGACCAGCGACAGCCCGTAAATCACCATCGTGAAATAGAACAGCCCCAGTGAACCGGCAAACGGAATGTGATAAGCCCAGATACCAATCGCCAGCACGATGGTGGCCTGAAAAGTAGCCACAATGAGCGCGGGCACCGCTTTACCGATGAAAATCTGCCAGGTGGTCAGCGGGGAAACCAGCAGTTGATCCAGTGTGCCTTGCTCACGCTCGCGGGCAACCGACAGCGAGGTGACGATCATTACGCCGATGGTGGTGATCATGGCGATCAGCGACGGAACCACAAACCATTTGTAATCCAGATTCGGGTTATACCAGTTACGCACTACCAGCTCGCTGTTGTTCGGTTTCGGCTTGCCGTCCATCAGCTCCTGCTGATACTCCTTAACGATTTGCTGCAGGTAATTCGCGGCAATTTGCGCGCTGTTTGAGTTGCGCCCGTCGAGGATAATCTGCATGGGTGCCTGCTGGAAGGTATCCAGATTACGCGAAAAGTTAGCCGGGAAACGCACCAGCAGCAGGGCTTTTTGCGTGTCGATGGTGGGCTGGATCTCCTGCGGGCTTTTCAGCAGCAGAACATGCGTAAAAGCGCTGGCGCGAGCGAAGCGCTGGGTAAGCTCAACCGAATGTTTACCGTTGTCTTCGTTATAGATAGCAATTGTGGCGTTGGTGACTTCCAGCGTTGCCGCGAACGGGAACAGGATAACCTGAATCAGCACCGGTAAAATCAGAATGGCTCGCGTCTGCGGTTCGCGTAATAGCGATTGCAGCTCTTTGCGAATTAATGTCCATAAGCGATGAAACATGCCCGTCCTCTCAGTCCAGTTTGTAGGCCTGATAAGCAAAGCGCATCAGGCATAATGCCGGATGGCGACGTGAACGCCTTATCCGGCCTACGGCTACAATTATCCATACACATATTTAATCCAGCCGACGTTTGGTTTTAAGCCACGTCAGGCCAATAAACATCACCGCCGAAGCGATTAAAAACAGCACGTTGATAATCAGCACCACCGGAATATTTCCCGCCAGGAACAGGCTTTGCAGGGTGCTGACGAAATAACGCGCCGGAATAATGTAGGTTACCGCCCGGATAATCGCGGGCATGCTGTCTATCTGGAAGATAAAACCCGACAGCATAATAGAGGGCAGGAAGGCGGCGTTCAGCGCGACCTGCGCGGCGTTAAACTGGTTGCGGGTGATGGTGGAAATAAGCAACCCCATACCCAGCGTGCTGAGCAGAAACAGGCTGGTAATGAAAAACAGGATCAGCAACGAGCCGCGGTAGGGCACGCCAAGAATAAACACCGACACCAGCATACACAGCAGCATCGCCAGCATGCCCAGAAAGTAATACGGGATCAGTTTGCACAGCAGTAGCTCGACGCGGGTGACTTCGGTAGACAGCAGCGCTTCCATGGTGCCGCGCTCCCATTCGCGCGCCACCACTAATGAGGTGAGGATGGCGCCAATGACCGTCATGATGATGGTGACCGCCCCGGGAATAATAAAGTGCTGGCTGATGGCCGCCGGGTTAAACCAGTAACGGGTCTGCACGTCGATCAATGGTTTGAACGATTCCCCACGATCTTCTGCCCGCTGTTGCTGCCAGATTTGCCAGATGCCTTCGACATAACCCTGCACAAAGTTGGCGGTATTGGGTTCGCTGCCGTCGGTGATCACCTGGATCGGTGCCACGTCATTGGGTCGTGCCATCTGCTGGGCAAAATCCACCGGGATCACCACCAGCCCGCGAATGCGCCCGGCCTGCATTTTCTCAATCAGTTCCTGGCGATTATCGCTGATGGTGGCGTCAATATACGGCGAACCGGTCATGGTATGGGTAAAATCCAGCGCCTCTTCGCTCTGCTGTTCGAGCAAAATCCCTACCCGCAGCTTGCTGGAGTCGAGGTTGATCCCGTAGCCGAAGATAAACAGCAGCAGCAGCGGGATCACCACCGCAATCAGCCAACTGCTGGGATCGCGGACGATCTGGCGCGTCTCTTTCACGCACAGCGCGCGGACGCGACGCCAGGAGAGAGCGGAGTTACTCATGCGTATGCTCCTTATCCCAGTCATTGATTAGCGTGATGAACGCCTGTTCCATGGTCGGGTCCGGCGTGTCGCTGTCGGCAGCCTGAGCCTTCAGGTCGTCCGGTGTACCGCTGGCAATCAGTTTGCCGCGATACACCAGCCCGATGCGATCGCAGTATTCCGCCTCATCCATAAAGTGGGTGGTCACCATCACCGTGACGCCTTTTTCCACCATGCTGTTGATATGCAACCAGAACTCACGACGGGTGAGGGGATCGACCCCGGAAGTGGGTTCATCAAGGAACAGAATGTCGGGTTCATGCATCAGCGAGCAGGCCAGCGCCAGACGCTGCTTAAATCCCAGCGGCAGTTCGTCGGTGGCGTGGGAAGCGATACTCTTCAGGCCAAATGCCTCGCTCATACGATCGATTTTCTCTTTCTGCGCCCGACCGCGCAGGCCGTAGACGCCGGAGAAAAAGCGCAGATTCTGTTCAACCGTCAGGTTACCGTACAGGGAGAATTTCTGCGCCATATAGCCCAGATGCTGACGCGCTTTGCCGGAGCTGACTTTCAGGTCCATATCCAGCACCAGCGCTTTGCCGGAAGTGGGGACCAGCAGGCCGCACATCATTTTAAAGGTGGTGGATTTGCCAGCGCCATTAGGGCCTAACAGACCAAAAATCTCGCCGCGCTGCACGGCAAAGTCTACGTGGTCGGTAGCGGCAAAATCGCCAAATTTCTTGGTCAACGCTTTGGCTTCGATCACCGTTTCACCAGGCGTGCCTTCCACGGTATGCAGGATAGCGCCCAGCGGGGACTCCGATGTTCCGGCTCCGCCGAGTAAATCGATAAAGGCATCTTCGAAGCGGGGGGCTGTTTCGTTGATGGTTATCTCCGGCATGCCGTCAGCGTTTTGGATCTGCTGAGCAGTAGCCTCTTTTTTCAGGATTAAACGGACGGATTTCCCCTGAATCATTCCGTCGCTGACCAGCGGCAGTTTTAACGCGCGTTGCAGCAGTCGGCGGTTGTTTTCCTGTGGACTGCTCATCAGGAAGCTGCGACCTGCCATGGTTTGCGTAAGCTGAGTAGGATCGCCCTGGTATAACAGTTCACCTTCGTTCATCAGCAGCACATCACGGCATTGCTCTGCTTCATCCAGATACGACGTACTCCAGAGGATCAGCATGCCGTCCCCGGCCAGTTCGTGGACCATTTGCCACAGTTCGCGACGGGAAATAGGGTCGACACCCACGCCTGGCTCATCCAGCAGCAACACTTTGGGTTCGCCAACCAGCGTACAGGCAAGCCCGAGCTTCTGCTTCATGCCGCCAGAAAGCTTGCCCGCCAGTCGCCCGGTAAACGGCCCTAACGAGGTAAACTCCAGTAGTCGGGCAAAGGTTTTTTCTCGCGCTTCACCGGTGACGCTGCGTAAGTCGGCATAGAGATTGAGGTTCTCCATGACGGTTAAATCTTCGTACAGACCAAATTTCTGCGGCATATAGCCCAGCACCGCATGCAGCGCGCTGTCGTCTTTGATGGGGTCAAAACCAATCACCGCAGCACTTCCGGCATCAGGTTTTAATAATCCAGCCAGCATTCGCATCAACGTAGTTTTGCCCGCGCCGTCCGGCCCGACAAGCCCGGTCACGTAGCCCGCATGAACGGTACAGTCGAGCGGGGCGACGGCCGGTTTTTCCATTCCGGCAAAGTTTTTCGTCAGCCCTTTGAGCGTAATGACGGCGTCATTCATGCCGTGCCTCATCGCCAAACTTAATTGTTACCGGCATTCCCTGGCGCAGCGAATCGTCCGCGTCGGTGACGACAATTCGCAGGCGATAAACCAGGTCGGTACGCAGGTCAGGAGTCTCGACCGTTTTCGGGGTAAATTCGGCGGTAGGAGAAACGAAGCCGATTTTGCCGTGATACGGTTTGTCCGGTCGGCCATCGGTATAGAGCAGGATCTCACGTCCTGGCTGCGCCTGGCTCAGATTTCGTTCGTCAACGTAAGCACGAACCCAAACCGGACGCGTGAGCGACAGCGTCAGTACTGTGCCCCCTTCGTTCAGCATGCTGCCGGGTTCAACCGCACGGGTGAGAAGCGTGCCGTCAGACGGCGAGGTCAGCGTGGTGTCATGCAAATTAAGCTCTGCCTGTGCCAGCTCGGCCTGAGCTTGTTCGAGCGTGGCTTTCGCCTGCTCAATGTCCTGCACACGATTACCGCTGCGATATTGCGTGAGTTTATCCTGTGCGGATTTAAGCGAAGCTAACGCCTGATCGCGAGATGAACGGGCGTTTTCCAGATCGTTGGCAGAAATGGTGCGGCTTTTCCACAATCCGACCTGCCGATTGTAAAAGTTCTGCGCGTAATCATAGGCGGCCTGCGCCTGTTTGACTGCTGCCGCGGTTTGCGCGATCTCTTCTTCGCGATACCCTGCCAGCATCAGATCGTATTGTGCCTGTGCGGCGGCAACGTTGGCTTTTGCCTGCATCAATGCGTTTTCATACGGTGCGCGGTCCAGTTCACCCAGCACCTGACCGGCGGTAATGGCATCGCCTTCGTCAACCGCCAGCGAGGCCAGCCTGCCGCCGACGCGAAAACTCAGGTTGACGCTACGGATATCGACATTGCCGTACAGTGTTAAACCATTATCTTGCCGACTTTGATACCACCACGTTCCACCGGCAATCACGGCAACGAGGGCCGCGATAACCAGCCCGAGAACGACAGGTTTTTTCATGACTCCAGACTCCTTTGCGTTAAACCTTGCAGAATAAGATCGATGTGACAGGTGATCGTTTGGTCAATCAGCGCGGTTTTATCCTCATCAAATTGTGACCAGCCCGTACGCAACAGAATGGTTTCTTTCCCCAGACGAAAAGCCAGCACCTCGCCGAGAATGGCGTGGGTGTGCAGAATCATTTGGGTATCATTGGCATCGCCGCCCGTATAGGCGGCAATCAGGCGCGTCAGATGTGTATGCAGCGGATTGATAACCTGGTCGTGCACCAGTTGATAAGCCGCGGTGGGGGAAAGCTGTTCACGCGAGATAAATTTGCTCAGGTTAACGGTGTCGTCCTGAGTTAACAGCATGATCATATTTTTGCAGGCGCGCAGGATCAGTTCGCGCATCGCGCCACGGTCCGGCTCTGGTTGGGCGAATAAACGCTCGGCCTCTTCAGCGTGCGGGCGAAACTGTGCACCGATAAAATCCGCAATCCACTGGGCGCAGGCGAGATATAAATCCTCTTTTGAGCCAAAATAGTAGGTGATAGCCGCAATGTTTTGCCCGGCCTGTGCAGCTATATCGCGCGTCGTGGCGTGCAGACCATACTCGCCGAATTGCGCCAATGCGGCGGCAATGAGCTGGTTCTTCGCCTGTTCACCTTTGGTTGTCATGGTGGGTGTATTCATGGCACGACTCTGATCTTAATCAATCGATTGATTAAGATTATGACTGATGTGTAGCCTTGTCCAGTCCGGAGCGTTATTTTCCAGTGAAGGGATAATTTATGCGGCACATCACAAAAACTGCTACACTCCGCCCCTTCATGACATTGTGGTTTTTGTCATCTCTATTGTATGTATCTCCCTGAAAACGACACCGGTAACGGTCAGGGCGGTTCGGAGTTGTTATGTCTTTTGATTCCCTTGGTTTAAACCCTGAAATTTTACGTGCCGTTGCCGAGCAGGGTTACCGTGAACCTACCCCTATTCAGCAGCAGGCTATTCCTGCCGTGCTGGAAGGCCGCGATCTGATGGCCAGCGCCCAGACCGGTACGGGGAAAACGGCAGGATTTACCTTGCCGCTGTTGCAGCACCTGATCACCAATCAGCCGCATGGTAAAAGCCGTCGTCCGGTTCGTGCGCTGATCCTCACGCCAACCCGCGAACTGGCGGCCCAGATTGGCGAAAACGTCCGTGATTACAGTAAGTATCTGAATATTCGCTCGCTGGTGGTCTTCGGTGGCGTCAGTATTAACCCGCAGATGATGAAGCTGCGTGGCGGCGTAGATGTGCTGATCGCCACTCCGGGTCGTTTGCTCGATCTGGAACACCAGAATGCGGTGAAACTGGATCAGGTTGAGATCCTGGTACTGGATGAAGCTGACCGCATGCTGGATATGGGCTTTATTCACGATATTCGTCGCGTTCTGGCAAAACTGCCGGCAAAACGTCAGAACCTGCTGTTCTCGGCAACGTTCTCTGATGACATTAAATCGCTGGCCGAAAAACTGCTGCACAACCCGCTGGAAATTGAAGTGGCGCGTCGTAATACCGCGTCAGAGCAGGTTACTCAGCACGTTCATTTCGTTGATAAAAAACGTAAACGTGAACTGCTGTCGCAGATGATTGGTCAGGGCAACTGGCAGCAGGTGCTGGTGTTTACCCGTACCAAACATGGCGCGAACCATCTGGCAGAGCAGCTGAATAAAGACGGCATCCGCAGTGCGGCTATCCACGGTAATAAATCTCAGGGTGCGCGTACGCGTGCGCTGGCTGATTTTAAATCCGGTGATATTCGCGTGCTGGTAGCGACCGATATTGCCGCACGTGGTCTGGACATTGAAGAGTTACCGCACGTGGTGAACTACGAGCTGCCAAACGTCCCGGAAGACTACGTGCACCGCATTGGTCGTACCGGTCGTGCGGCCGCTACCGGCGAAGCGTTGTCTCTGGTGTGCGTCGATGAACACAAGCTGTTGCGTGATATCGAGAAGTTGCTGAAAAAAGAGATCCCGCGTATTGCAACACCAGGCTACGAGCCAGATCCGTCCATTAAAGCTGAGCCGATCCAGAACGGTCGCCAGCAGCGTGGCGGCGGCGGTGGTCGTGGGCAGGGCGGAGCAGGGCGTGGCCAGCAGCCGCGTCGTCAGGATGGCGGTGCGCCAAAAGCGAAACCGCGTAGCGGAGAAGGCAAACCGGCAGGCGATAAGCCTCGTCCACCGCGCCGTCCGCGCAAACCGTCTGCAGCACAGTAATTCACCTTGCTGTATGGCAGTATAAACACGCTATCCGGCCTACACACTGTGTAGACCGGATAGGTCAATCACTCCCCCGAACTTTGCGATTTCAGCACGATTGAGCAGGTATATCGTCCTGCCGGGTGAATCGAAATCGTCGTCTCAAATACTTTCCCGTCCCTGTCCAGATAACGACGCACGATTCTCATCGCTGGCGAATCAGGTGCTACATTGAGAATCTTTGCCACCTTTTTGGGCACGCCGACAGCCGTAATGGTCTGATGCACCTCATGGCTTTTAATACCGTAATGCGTTTCGATCAAATCGCTGATTAACGAGTGTGGATCGTCGCGGATGTACGTGCGCAGCTTGGCGTAATCCGTGCTGGCATAACTGTCCGTCCAGCAGATTGGCGCGTCGGGGTTTTGCGCATCTTCGCGAGTGCTGGCAATGTGCAGCCAACGGGAACCGGGCGGGCAGCCAATCATCTGGGACAACTCTATGTCCGCCACAATCTCATCGATTTTCTTGATGACGCGCAGATTGTTTTTGGCCAGCAGCAACAGATCCTCAAGATGCGATAGCGGGTGATTGACGCCGTTAGCCTTAGGTTCGCAAACGCGGGTTCCCGCGCCTTTACGCCGTGATATCAGACCTTGCTCTGTTAATTCCCTTAACGCCTCACGCATGGTGTGGCGGCTGACCTGCCATGTTTCGCACAGTTCCATTTCCGTAGGAAACAGCGAACCGGGGGCAAAAGTTCCCACCGCAATTTGCTGCGCCAGTTCACGTGCTATTCGCTTGTACAGAGATTCTTTCATCGCAGTTTCATCAAAATATTAGTGATCTTTATCACGAAAATTTGTACGGACTATTCCCTACATTTCTTATGAATACTATAAATGTCCGTACATTCAAATGTACGGACATTTATTTATGTCTGGACATTGTGGCGGCATTTGAATATCCAACAAACTGCCGTAAACACGCATCTTATCATTATCAGATTTTCCAGGGGGATTTATGGCTTCGAATGTACTTGATTCTGTTCTGTTCAGGGATTCTTTCGGCACACCGGCGATGCGCGCGGTGTTTGACGATCGCGAGCTGGTACGCAAATACGTGGAAGTGGAAGTGGCATTAGCCAAAGCCCAGGCACGCTGCGGTGTGATACCCGAGGCTGCGGCGCAGGAAATCGCAGAAAAATGTAATGCTGACACGCTCGATTTTGATTTATTGCGCCATGAAACCGAAATTGTGGGTTATCCGATCCTACCGCTGGTGCACCAGATTTCTAAACAGGCAGGCGAGTCCGGAGGTTATGTGCACTGGGGGGCCACCACTCAGGACATTATGGACACCGCAGTGGTTCTGCAAATTCGTGATGCTTTTGCGCTCATTGAGTCCGATATGGACAAACTCCGCGCCACGCTGGCCGATCTTTCACGCCGCTACCGTGATACGCCGATGGCCGGGCGAACCCATTTACAACAGGCTTTGCCCGTGACCTTTGGCTACAAAACTGCCATCTGGCTGGATATGTTTGAACGCCACGCGGAACGTCTTACCCAGGCGCGTCCTCGTGTATTGGTCGGCGAATTTGCGGGGGCAGCCGGTACGCTGGCATCACTGGGGGATAAAGGCCTCGCGGTACAAAAAGCGATGATGGAAGAGCTTGGGCTAAATGTCCCAACATCCACCTGGCACGTCGCGCGTGATGGTTTTGCCGAAGCGGTGAACCTGTTAGCGGTGATTACCGGGTCGCTGGGCAAGATTGCCTACGACGTAATGCTGCTGGCAGCAAACGAGTTTGGCGAACTGTATGAGCCGTTTGTTAAAGGGCGTGGCGCCAGCAGTACCATGCCGCAGAAACGCAACCCTATTTCCAGCGAGCTGATGCTGGCCTGTGCCAAAGGCGTTCGCCAACAGGCCGGGTTGATGCTTGATGCGATGGTGCAAGATCTGGAGCGTGCAACCGGGCCGTGGCATGCCGAATGGATTGCTATCCCGGAAAGTTTCGTTCTCAGCGCGGGGGCATTGCATCAGGCCAACTTTATGCTGGCGGGGCTGGTGGTCGATGAAGAGGCGATGAAACGTAACCTCGGCATGACTAACGGATTGATTGTGGCTGAAGCGGTCATGATGGGGTTGGCTCCGTATATTGGTCGTCAGGATGCACATGACGTGGTGTATGACGCCTGTCGTATCGTCAACGAACAAGGTGGACGATTGGCTGATGTGCTGAATGCGATGCCATCTGTCTCTGAACGACTGGACCCACAGTTGATTGAAAAACTGACCGACCCGGCAAATTACCTTGGAATGGCACCGGCGATGGTGGATCAGGTATTAGCAAGATACATGTCGCGGAAATGAATGCTCTCGGGCTAACGGAATAAGGATATTTTTATGTCAACGAATTCTGTCACGGGAAAATCCATTCTGTCGTTCCTGATACCGCTGGCGATAGGCGCGATCATTTGGTTTTATCCTGTTCCTGATGGTCTGACGCCTCAGGCCTGGCATATGTTCGCGATATTTGCCGCGACCATTGCCGCCATTCTTACCCAGCCGCTCCCTTCGGGGGCGGTGATGTTGATTGCACTTTGCGTGGTTATTTTCACCAAAACGTTGCCAGAGGCAAAGGCGCTGTCAGGGTTTGCGTCCGGTACGGTATGGCTCATTTTCTGTGCCTACGTCTTGTCTCTGGGGTTTGTGACGTCAGGACTGGGGAAACGTATCGCGTATAAAATGTTATCGCTCTTTGGCGGCAGCAGCCTGGGTATCGCTTACTCACTGGGGGTTTCCGATCTGATTATGGCCCCGGCAATGCCGTCAGTAACTGCGCGGTCCGGGGGCATAATTTTTCCCATCACGCGTTCCATCAATGATGTGTTGGGCTCCGCTCCAGGGGTAACGGGCAAACGTATTGGCGATTTCTTAACCATGGTGTGCTTCCAGTTTACGCCGATTACCGGGGCGATATTTCTCACCGGGATGGCGGCGAATCCGCTGGTAGCGAGCCTGGCGAAATCGTCATTGGGTATGGAGATAACCTGGGGCGGATGGTTTATTTCCGCAGTAGTCCCTGCGATGGTTTGTTTCTGTCTGATGCCGCTACTGGTCTATAAATTATTGGATCCTGAGCTTAAGCGTACGCCAGAGGCAAAAGCGATGGGTAAGCAGGCGCTCGGTGAGCTCGGTTCGATGAGCAGCAACGAGAAAAAGGTCGCGTTTGGTTTTGTGCTGGCGCTGGTTGGCTGGGGCACCAGTTTGATTACTGGATTGTCTGCCACATCTGTCGGGCTGGGGCTGGCTGCTTATCTGTTTGCTTCGGGTGCTGTTAGCTGGAAAAGTTTGCTTAATGACCATGCAGCCTGGGATACGGTTATCTGGTTTAGCGTCATTATTAGCCTTGCGACCGGACTTGCCGATCTGGGTTTTATTAAATGGATGACAATAAAGTTAGGCAGCGGTATTCAAGGGTTTGGTGCGATTGAGTCCTTTATTGTGCTGGGGATCCTTTACATTTACGTCCACTATCTCTTTGCTACGGCTACCGGGCACGTAGCTGCGCTGTATGCTCCTTTCGCGGCCACGGCGATCGCTGCGGGTGCACCGCCGATGATGGTTGCTATTTGCTTCGGTATCTTTAGTAATCTGATGTGGGGGAATACCGAGTATGGTGGCGGACCTGGTCCTATTTATTTTGCCCAGGGCTATTTTGAACGACCGCGTTTTTACAAAATTAACCTCTGTGTGGTAACGGCAAATGTGATTATCATTTTTGCAGTGGGCATGCTGTGGTGGAAGCTGCTGGGATACTATTAACCGACACGTTTATTCGGCCTGCAATGTACCTGACTGTAGGCCGGATAAGGTGTAAGCCGCCATCCGGTAATTTAAGCCAGAGCTGCGAAGCGCTTTCCAGAATGGGGGAAAAAGGTACATCCAACACCTGAAATGTGCCACAATAGTGGCTGTTTATACAGTATTTCAGGTTTTCTCATGGCACTTACGGCTGCGCTAAAAGCGCAAATCGCCGCCTGGTACAAGGCGCTTCAGGAACAGATCCCCGACTTTATCCCCCGTGCGCCGCAGCGGCAGATGATTGCTGACGTCGCGAAAACGCTCTCCGGGGAAGAAGGGCGACATCTGGCGATTGAAGCACCGACTGGGGTGGGGAAAACCCTGTCGTATCTGATTCCCGGTATTGCCATCGCGCGTGAAGAACAAAAAACGCTGGTGGTCAGTACCGCCAACGTCGCTTTGCAGGACCAGATCTACAGCAAAGATTTACCGCTGCTGCGCAAAATTATCCCCGACCTGCGTTTTACCGCTGCGTTTGGTCGCGGACGCTATGTCTGCCCGCGTAACTTAGCGGCGCTGGCCAGCACTGAACCCAATCAGCAGGATCTGCTGGCTTTTCTCGACGATGACCTGACGCCCAACAACCAGGAAGAACAAAAGCGCTGTGCCAGGCTAAAAGGCGATCTCGACAGCTACAAGTGGGACGGGCTGCGCGATCACACCGATATCGCTATCGACGACGGACTCTGGCAGCGTCTGAGCACCGATAAAGCCAGCTGTCTGAATCGCAACTGTCACTACTATCGTGAATGCCCTTTTTTTGTCGCCCGCCGGGAGATTCAGGAAGCTGAAGTGGTCGTGGCTAATCATGCGCTGGTAATGGCGGCCATGGAAAGCGAAGCCGTTTTGCCGGAGCCGAAAAATCTACTGCTGGTACTTGATGAAGGCCACCATTTGCCGGATGTCGCGCGCGATGCGCTGGAGATGAGCGCAGAAATCAGCGCTCCCTGGTATCGACTGCAGTTGGATCTATTTTGCAAATTAGTGGCTACCTGCCTGGAGCAGTTTCGCCCGAAGACCACGCCGCCACTGGCAAATGCCGAGCGTCTGAACGGTCACTGTGAGGAGCTGTATGAGCTGATTTCATCGCTCAATAACATTCTTAATCTGTATATGCCCGCTACCCAGGAGGCGGAACACCGCTTCGCGATGGGCGAATTGCCTACGGAAGTGATGGAGATTTGTCAGCGTCTGGCAAAGCTAACAGAAATGCTGCGCGGTCTGGCGGAACTGTTCCTCAACGATCTCAGCGAAAAAACAGGCACTCACGATATCGTGCGTCTGCATCGGGTTATTTTGCAGATGAACCGGGCGCTTGGCATGTTTGAGGCGCAAAGCAAACTGTGGCGGCTGGCATCGCTCGCGCAGTCGTCAGGCGCACCGGTAAGTAAATGGGCGACGCGCGAGGTGCGTGACGGGCAGATCCACGTCTGGTTCCACTGCGTGGGGATTCGTGTGAGCGATCAGCTCGAACGACTGCTGTGGCGTAGCGTCCCGCATATTATTGTCACTTCCGCAACGCTGCGCTCGCTCAACAGCTTCTCGCGTTTGCAGGAGATGAGCGGTCTGAAGGAAAAAGCAGGGGACCGGTTTGTCGCGCTGGATTCACCGTTTAATCACGTTGAACAGGGCAAAATCGTCATTCCGCAAATGCGCTACGAACCGTTAATTGATAACGAAGAGCAGCATATCGCGGAAATGGCCGCCTATTTTCGTGAACAGCTGGAGAGTAAAAAGCATCAGGGCATGCTGGTACTTTTTGCCAGCGGTCGGGCGATGCAGCGTTTTCTTGAGCATGTTACCGATTTGCGCCTGCTGTTGTTGGTGCAGGGCGATCAGCCGCGCTACCGTCTGGTGGAGTTGCACCGCAAACGGGTGACCAACGGAGAGCGCAGTGTGCTGGTTGGGCTGCAATCTTTTGCTGAAGGTCTGGACTTGAAAGGCGATCTGCTGACTCAGGTGCATATTCACAAAATTGCTTTTCCGCCTATCGACAGTCCGGTGGTGATCACCGAGTGCGAGTGGTTGAAAAGCCTGAACCGCTACCCCTTCGAGGTGCAGAGCCTGCCTGCGGCGTCGTTCAATTTGATCCAGCAGGTTGGGCGACTCATCCGTAGCCATGGCTGCTGGGGAGAAGTGGTTATTTATGACAAGCGTTTATTGACCAAAAGCTATGGCAAGCGTTTACTGAACGCGTTACCCATATTTCCGATAGAGCAACCTGCTGTGCCAGACGTTATAGTAAAACCAAAAGAAAAAGCGAAACCCACGCGCCGCCGTCGGCGTTAACGATGCGAGCAACAGGCAAGGAGTTATCGATGGATTACCGCAAAATCATTAAAGAGATTGGGCGAGGAAAAAATCACGCGCGTGACCTGGACAAGGATACCGCTCGCGGACTGTATACCCATATGATGAACGGCGACGTACCTGACCTCGAGATGGGCGGGGTACTGATTGCGCTACGTATCAAGGGCGAAGGTGAAGCGGAGATGCTGGGCTTTTACGAAGCGATGCAAAACCACACCATTCGCCTGACTCCGCCGGTAGCCAAACCCATGCCGATTGTCATTCCCAGCTACAATGGTGCGCGCAAGCAGGCGAATTTGACTCCGCTGCTGGCGATTTTATTGCATAAACTTGGCTTCCCGGTGGTGGTGCACGGCGTCAGCGAGGATCCGACCCGCGTGCTGACTGAAACCATTTTCGAACTGATGGGAATTACGCCAACGCTGCATGCCGGGCAGGCGCAGGCAAAGCTGGATGGTCATGAGCCGGTGTTTATTCCGGTGAGCGCGCTGTGCCCTCCGCTGGAGAAACAGCTGGCGATGCGCTGGCGCATGGGTGTGCGTAACAGTGCGCACACGCTGGCTAAATTAGCCACGCCGTTTGCTGAAGATGCCGCGCTGCGTCTTTCCAGCGTGTCCCACCCGGAATACGTTTCGCGCGTGGCGAAGTTCTTCGGCGATATCGGTGGGCGCGGCCTGTTGATGCATGGTACCGAGGGCGAAGTGTATGCCAACCCGCAGCGCTGCCCGCAGATAAGCCTGATCGATTCATCCGGTGTGCGAGTGCTACAAGACCGACAGAGCGAGATGCCTGACGAGCCGGTACCGCTACCGGTAGCAAAAGACCCGGAAACCACCGCGCGCTGGATTGAGCGTTGTCTGGCTGGCAGCGAGCCTGTTCCGGCATCGTTGAAAATCCAGATGGCCTGTTGCCTGGTGGCAACCGGTGAGTCTTCCTCACTGGCTGAAGGACTTGCCCGCGTCGAGCAAAGTTTCTAAACCATTTGTTATCCCGACGGGCCTGTTGCCTGGCCTGTCGGTTCTCTCTTTTCGGCAATGTGAAATTTCTGCACGTTTATTGACCTCCAGCGCACCGTGGCGCAGCATAGTTTGTTGAAAAATAAGAAACACAACAAACACGCGACACAAAGGAGATAACAATGAACAGTGGACATCGCTTCCATGTGCCAACGCTGCACGCCTTTATCCAGGCCGTTTTTCATCAGATGGGAAGCAATGATCAGGAGGCGCGGCTGGTGGCCGACCATCTGATAGCCTCTAATCTCGCCGGTCACGACTCCCATGGCATCGGTATGATCCCAAGCTATATTCGCTCATTCTCGCAGGGGCATCTGCAGATCAACCGTCATGCCAAAGTGGTAAAAGATGCAGGGGCGGTGATTACGCTTGACGGCGACTGTGCGTTTGGTCAGGTGGCGGCGCACGAGGCAATCACGCTTGGAATCGAAAAGGCGCGTCAGTACGGAATCGCCGCTGTGGCATTACATAATTCGCACCATATCGGCCGTATTGGCTACTGGGCGGAGCAATGTGCGGCAGCAGGTTTTGTCTCGGTGCATTTTGTGAATGTGGTGGGGATCCCGATGGTCGCACCGTTTCATGGCCGCGATAGCCGTTTTGGCACCAATCCCTTCTGCGTCGTATTCCCGCGTAAAAATACCTTCCCACTGTTGCTGGACTATGCAACCAGCGCCATCGCGTTTGGCAAAACCCGTGTGGCATGGCATAAGGGCGAGCCGGTGGCTCCAGGATGCCTGATTGATGTGGCGGGTGTGCCCACTACCGATCCTGCGGTAATGCAGGTTTCTCCGCTGGGGTCGTTGCTGACCTTTGCCGAGCACAAGGGGTATGCGCTGGCGGCGATGTGCGAAATTATGGGCGGTGCGCTTTCTGGCGGTAAAACCACACATGAAGAGAGCCTGCAGACCAGCGCGGACGCCATCATTAACTGTATGACCACCATCATTATGAATCCACAACTGTTCGGCGCGCCGGACTGCGACAACCAGGTCGCGGCATTTGCTGAGTGGGTGAAAGCGTCCCCGCATGCTGAAGATGCCCCGATCCTGTTGCCTGGGGAGTGGGAAGTGAATACTCGCGAGGAACGGCTGGAACACGGTATTCCGCTGGATGCCGGAAGCTGGCAAGCGATTTGTGAGGCGGCACTGCAAATTGGGATGCCAGACACCGTGTTGCAGGAATTCTGTCAACGGCTGGAAAAATAGGCAAAAAAAAGCCCGTCCAGTGGCGGACGGGCAAACAAAGGGTAACAAACAGGGTCAATGAGGGTTGGAGCATTGGGTCGTACAGGTAATCTTTCGGTTATTTATAGATAACCGCGGTGCCGCTCATTTTGTCTTTGCCGATAGCGGAAGTGATGCTGTAGCCAGTTGCGCCAGCTGCATTCGCTTTCTCAGCCAGTTTGGCTTCCAGGCCGTCCAGCGTAGTAGCGCCGTCAGCAGATACCACACCAATTTTGTTCATGTTTTGCGCCTGAGTAGAGGAAACCGGCTCGGCAGCGAAAACGCCAAATGACAGGGTAGACAGGGCGATAGCAGCAACAGCAAATTTGATATTTTTCATGATTAATCTCTCGCAGGGTTGTTCTGTTAGTCAGTGTTCTTTAAGAAGACGTTGTTCCGTCGATGTGATAAGTATCACGTTTTTTTTGGTGAGAGAAAATCGAATAGAATTGACCACATCAATCAAATAAATTGAATGACAAATAACTTATTGAATATTAATAAATTCGAGTAAGGGATTTACAGTTCTTGTCATTGCGCTTTACAGAGAAGGCGACAACGGCACATTTTGCTACACAGGGTGCAAAAAATCGTGCTCGTAAAGGAAATCGTATGCGCTGAAACTTTTAGTAAAGATAAGTCAACGTAGCTGGCTGTCTTTCGAACCTCTGCGATTATATCCTGAAAATGCTGAGTTATGTGAATCTTTATCCTGTTGGCAGGCGATGCACAAGCGTACCCCTGGCACGGCCTCACGTCTGGCCTGAGGGATAGGATTGCCGCATTCTTCGCATTCATACAGACTTTCCCCCGTCGGTAACTCACCGCGAGCGCGGGCAACAGCATCTTCAATAGTATTGTTGATCTGTTCGTTAACCGCGTCGTCATTTGCCCATCCGGATGCCATGTGTACCTCCTGCTGATGTCTACAGACTAAGTATAGCGAAGGTGATGGCTGAAAAACGACCACGCGCCAGCAGTATCAGATTTCAGACCATTCACGCAGCAGGTTATGGTAGAGATTGAGTAATGACAGGATCTCGCTGCTCTCCCCATGGCGAGCTTTCAGGGATTGAATGTTTTTATCCAGTTCAAAAAGCATGGCGCGATTTTTGTCGTCACGGACCATCGACTGTATCCACATAAAAGACGCTACACGAACGCCATGGGTCACTGGCGTGACGCAATGTAGGCTGCTGGAAGGGTAAAGCACCAGATCGCCTGCCGGAAGCTTCACCGCATGCTGGCCGTAAGTATCATTGACCAGCAGTTCTCCTCCTTCATAATCATTCGGGTTACTCAGGAATAAAGTTGCGGAAAGGTCCGTGCGCATCCAGCCGTTTTGCGGATGGCTACGCACCGCACCGTCAACGTGAAAACCGTAGGTCTCGTTGTCCTGGTAGCGATTAAACAGCGGTGTGGAGAGCGTTTTCGGTAGTGCTGCGGCGAAGAAAAGCGCGCTGTTATTTACCGCAGTCTGTACCGCCTGTTGTAAAACGCCGTAGCGTTCACTTTGCGTATTCACCTGCTGGTTGTTTTTTACCTGCGCCCCCTGAGCGCCGGTGGTTGTGCGGCCATCAACCCAGTCGGCAGCGTCCAGTTGTTCACGAAACCAGGCTACATCCTGCGCCGACAGAACGCCGGGAATGTGGTACATCATCAGTATTTCTCCTGAAAGTGGGGCTTACGCCCCACGCGATGGATTAGAAATGCATATTGGCGGTGAGCAGGAAAGTTCTTGGCTCGCCCGGATGATAACGGTATCCACTCTTGTTTATGGAGGATACATAATCGGTGTCGAACAGGTTATAGACGTTTAGCTGGAAATCGAGATTGTGATTCACGCGATAGCCCAGTTTGGCGTCAGCGACCCAGTAACCTTCAGTGTAGGATGGCGTACCCACTGCACCGTCGGAACCGCGATGCATACTACCCACGTAGCGAGCGCCTGCGCCAACGGAGATATCATCGGTAGCCTGATACTGGTTCCACAGCGTGAACGCATGTTCCGGTGTATATGGCAGGGAAGAGGAGCCATCCTGAGCAACGTTTTTACCGCTGTGGATGGTCGCGCGTTGCTGGGTGTAACCCCCAATAATCTGCCATGCGGGGGTGATGTTGCCTGCTACCGAGAGCTCGTAGCCTTCAACGCGTTTCTCTCCGTACTGGGAATAGGTACCGTCGTCGTTCTGCTCAACTTCATTCTCAATATCCGTGCGGAAAATCGCAGCGGTTAACAGCAGGCGCTTATCCAGCACCTCCCATTTGGTGCCGATCTCGCTGGTTTTCGCTTTCTGCGGTTTGAAATCGGTACGATTCGCACTGTTACCGCTGCCGCCCTGAGCAAGAGCAAAGTTGCTGCCGCCCGGCGGTTGCTGAGAAACGGCATAGTTGATGTACACGTTACCGTTATCGGTCAGGTGATACAGCGCGCCAGCTTTCCAGTTCACCAGATTGCCTGATTTGGCAGTATCCACAGTGGTGATCGGGGAACCTTTAGCCACGCCTGTCGGGCACGCGACTGCGCCGCGACCGGAAGCGCCGCAAGCGGTCGCGCTGTCATATTCTGTGCGGTAATTGTCGAGGCGAATACCACCGTTCAGCTCGAATTCACGGGTAATTTGTAGCGTATCAAAAGCGTATACACCGAAGGTGTCTGTTTGCCCGTTAGCGTTGGCGCCGTTACGAGACAATCCGCCGATATTCACATTGCTGTCGGGGTGATAGATATTCACCGGTGGTGGGGTGATCGGCGCCACGCCATAGTTGGTTTGTGTTTCGCGCGTCAGCTCCACACCGGTGCTGATGTCGTGACCGATGGATCCCGTGTAGAACGTTGAGGTCAGGTTGGTCTGGTTGGTCAAGATCTTATTGCTGACATCCTTGGTATTTGCCAGGCGTGACCAGGTCCAGCTGTCGACGCTGCTGGTGGGTTGGGTGATGTTAGACGCGCCGCCCATCACCGCCGTCATCAGATAATCCTGTTTAATGCGCGACCAGCGGGTGGTGTTGCGAATAGTGGTGCTGTCGTTCAGGTCATGTTCAAAACGCATCGTCGCGGTATCGGTTGTCGAATCGTCATAATCCGAGTTGGTACCGTAGAAATTATGCGTATCCACTTTGCCTGAATGATTCAGTGCAGAAGTCCCCGCAGAAGGTGCGGAATATCCCGGCAGGCCAATGGTAGGGATGCCGCCATCCGGCGTGTTGTGCTGGGTGACATGTAGATAGTTCAGGTACAGTCGGTTCTCAGTCCCTAAGCCAAAAGCGAGAGAGGGGGCCACACCGTAACGTTCATTCTTAACATTATCGCGACCGGCATCATGCGTTTTTTCGCCCATCAGGTTTAAACGTGCGGCGGTGGTCTCGCCGATGACCTGGTTAATGTCCAGCGTACCACGGCGGAACCAGGCGCTACCGACGCTGGCCGATGCATCGATTCCTGAGTCGGTGCGTGGCTGTTTGCTGATCATATTGATAGAGCCAGTCGGTGCGCTACGTCCATAGTCGGTACCGGAAGGACCTTTGATTACTTCCACCTGTTCGGTATTGAAGGTGTCGCGCGTGACGCTGCCAATATCACGGATACCGTCGATATAAATACTGTTCGAGGTATCCGCACCACGCATGTAAACCGCGTCTCCGGTGCTGGAGTTACCATTCTCACCGGCGAAAAATGCGCCAACGCCCGGGACGTTTTTCAGCGCGTCGGTCAGATTTGTTGCGCCTTGATCCTTAATCACCTGCTCAGAAATCACCGTCATGGTGCGGGTTGTATCCGCCACCGGACGGGAGAATTTAGGGTCGGCAGACTGTGTCGGGGCGTACAGCGAAGGTTTGGCCGCTTCAACGACCAGAGTGTCTTCTTGTTTTTTATCCTGGTCGTCCGCAGCGACAGCCTGAGCTATAGGGGACAGGCCAATGCACAGACCGGCAAAAAAAGTCAGTGAGTGAAAGCTACTGGACGGCAAGTTGTGATTTTTATCCATGTTAATGAGTGACTTATTATTGTTTGAGTGGACGGTTTCACTCGCGCGAAGGGACATCTCTATGGATGTTATACCCTGCAGGCCTCGCGGAAATGAATATGTAATTGATAATGATTTTGATAAGCATTACTAATCAGTGCGACGTTTTAGCATTCATTAATTCAAAAATAAATACATTTATTTACATTGGATTCAAAATGCCAACATATTGATTACAAATTGAGCTGCAATGAAGTGAACCGCACGCAGAAAACTGCATTCGGGGTGAATGCAGTTGGGCTGAGATGGGGGGTTACTTATAGATGGTTGCGGTACCGTACATCTGATTTTTGCCGCCCGCAGAATCAACGACAAAGCCTTTTGCCCCTTGCTCTTTCGCTTTCTCTGCCAGCTTGTCTTCGAGGTCGCTCAGGTTAGAGGCGCCGGTAGCGGATACTGTGCCGGAAGCTTGTAGCTGACCGGTAGCTGGGCTGGTGTATGGCTGTGCAGCAAAGGAGGCAAATGTCATGCCGGAAAGTACGGTAGCAGCAAGTAATGTGAGGCATTTCTTCATGGTGATATCCTCTGAAAAACAACAGGTGTGCCTGATAAGTTTAGGTCGTCAGCGGATGACATTTACCGCAAAAAATTGGTGATGAGCTGCCTGTTTTTTGAACAATTCGCAAAGCGTCAAACAGGTGTAAAAAATCAAATTTCCTTGTTGTGTGTGTTTACCGCGTGGCGTTATGCGGGTATCTTACGCCGCTGTTAAAAGGAGAATGCTATGTCCGCCCTGAAACCGGGATTACACCCACGCAACCGCCACAATGGCCGTTATGATCTTGCGACTTTATGCCAGGTTACGCCCGAGCTGACGCAATTTCTCACCCTCACGCCCGGCGGCGAGCAGAGTGTTGATTTCGCGAATCCGCAGGCAGTAAAGGCGCTCAATAAAGCACTACTGGCGCATTTTTATGCGGTGAAAAACTGGGATATTCCAGATGGTTTTTTGTGTCCGCCGGTGCCTGGTCGTGCTGACTACATACACCATTTGGCCGATCTGTTGAGTGAAACCAGCGGAACCATTCCGGCAAATGCGAGCGTGCTGGACGTGGGAGTTGGGGCAAACTGTATTTATCCACTGATCGGCGTGCATGAATATGGCTGGCGATTCACGGGTAGTGAAACCAGTAGCGAAGCGTTTAACAGCGCTCAGGCGATCGTCAATGCCAATCCGGGATTAACCCGTGCTATTCGTCTGCGTCGCCAGAAAGATGCAACGGCAATCTTCAACGGCATCATTCACAAAAATGAGCAGTATGAAGCCACATTATGTAACCCGCCATTCCATGATTCTGCGGCCTCAGCCCGTGCCGGAAGCGAGCGCAAACGCCGTAATCTGGGACAGGACAAAGACGATGCGCTGAACTTTGGCGGACAGCAGCAGGAGTTGTGGTGTGAAGGCGGTGAAGTGGCGTTCATCAAGAAAATGATTGCTGAAAGCCAGGCCTTTGGTCGCCAGGTGATGTGGTTTACTACACTGGTTTCTCGCGGCGAGAACTTGCCTCCGCTGTACCACGCATTAACGGATGCGGGCGCGGTGAAAGTGGTCAAGAAAGAGATGGCCCAGGGGCAAAAGCAGAGTCGCTTTATTGCCTGGACCTTTATGGATAACGATCAGCGTCGTCGTTTTATGGCGCGTAAACGCTAAAGCGTTGGCTCGGTTGGCGGTAGCGGTTCGCTTGCCGCCGACGCAGGACCATTCCCTGGTGCAGGTAACACTTGATACGTCTGTACCGGGGCGCGTATGTTGGCCAGATCGAAGTATTTCTTCACCTGGCTGTCGAGCGCAAAACGTACCGTCCACTGCTTCAGCGGTAAGGTGGTAAACGAGACCCGTAGCGTGAATGCCGTATTGGTTAATCCTACAATCCCGGCAAACGACGGCTCGCCGATAATCAGCCCGCGAATATCATCTTTTTCCATCACCGCAGCAACTGCGTCTTTCAACGCCTGATTCGCTTTATCCGCATCCTCATGGCGGTCTACGTCGTAATTGGCGACGACCGATCCAATTCCACGCACAAAGTTGGCGAAGGTCGTAATCGATGACCAGGGAATGATATGGTACGCTCCGGTGTCCTGACGCACGCCCACAGAACGAATGGACATTCGTTCAACCGTACCGGTGAGTGGACCGATGGTCACCAGGTCGCCGGTGTTCATGCCATTTTCAAACTGAATAAAAATCCCGGTAATAATATCTTTTACCAGCGTTTGCGAGCCGAAAGAGATAGCCAACCCCAGCGCCCCGGCCCCGGCCAGCAATGGGGCGATATTAACGCCAATTTCCGACAGCACAATCATGATGGTGATCGTGCTGATGATCACCGCCAGCGCGTTGCGAAACAGCGTCAACAGGGTTCGGGTACGAGCGCTGGGTAGCGGGCGTCCGTGAATATCGGAAGCCAGACGATTTTCAATCAGGCTGGCAAGGATCGTCCAGCCGATGGCGGAGAAGAATAAAATCAGCGCGATACGGATCAGAATATCCACCGTTTTTTCTCCTGCGCCGTAATGCAGCCAGTTCCAGAAGTCGAACAATCCCCAGGCATTCAATAGCAGCATCACCGCAACGCACACCGTCAGGATCCTGGCCACGCTTAACGCCGTCGACAGCCAGCCATTCAGTCGTTTTTGTAATTCCGGATAGCTGCGCTGGGTGTGTGGCGAAAGGGTAATAGTTTTGGCTATCCAGCGGGAAAACATGCCGGAAACAAAGGCGGCAATTCCAATGATTACCAGGCTGCGCAGCGTAGCGCCCATCATGAATTTCAGGCTGTTGCCCGGATCAAACAGCGAAAAGAAAAACAGCACAATGAAGTAGGCGCTGGCCAGCCAGTGCCATACCAACGCAAAGGCACGGATAAACAGGCTGAAAAAAGCTAACGATCTTTCTGCCAGATTCTGTAAATGCAGCGTTATCTCTTTCTTGTTTCTGAAAATCAGGTACAGCGCCCATAGCGTGATACACAGCATGATGATGACGTTGGCCATCGCGCCGACCTGCACATTGACCTGATTGGAGATAATGGGAACGGCAACTATAAGCCCGTAACCAATCAAACTGCTTAATGAACTCAAACGCCGATTCCAGTAGCGCGCACCTGCATCCTGAATGTTAAACGGGCGTAGTTCAGCCACCGTTGGGCAAAATATCAGACGCAAAATGGCTTTGAAGAACTCAATCAGGGCAAAGGCATTGAGAAACAGGCTTTGCTGAAAGGCGATGGTGCGACTGCCGGCATTCATTCTGTCGCTCAGTATCTGCCCGACAAACAATGTCAGCGCCAGCAGAAGCAAATCAATAATGAATGCGCCAACGATCATCGCCGGAAGCTGCAGCCAGTTGCTGCGTTCGCGGTTTTTCCGCCGTGCCCATTGCCCCATTTTGCGATACAGAGGCAGCGCGCACAGGCGGATCAGCCAGTAAAACCCGAACACTGACGCCGCCAGCATTAAAAAATGAGTCAGGGCATTGGTGAACGTTTGCGAGTTAAAGGTCTTGTGCGGTGCATCGGTAATATTGCGATAAAGCTGGGCAAAGCGGCTGGAGAGCGCCTCACCGTAGTGCCGGGTGACATCCGTGACGTTTTCCAGTACCGTTTTTTCTTCCGTTAACGTGGGTGGGACAATGGTTGGCACCGGCTCAGCAGGGGGCGCAGTTGCCACTTTGCGTAATTGATCGATCAGTTCCTTCCGCGAGGTGTCATTTTCCAGCACATCAGCCAGTGCGCCGTAAGCCGCTTTCTTCTGTTCAACATCTGGCTCCTTTGCCGGGGCGGTTTGTGCGTTGGTTGACGTTGGCGTGGTGACGCCAGGTATCGTCACTGCCTGGGCCGGAAGACTCAACAGACAAACAAAGATGAACAGGATCCAGCGCATGACTCCTCCCATGAGAAAATAAATTCAAAAGGATAAGTATAGATGTCAGGGCGGGGGAGAAATGAAATGAGAGGATTCTGGTGAAAAACCTCCCTTCGGGAGAAGGGAGGCAGAGCTATCAGGATACGTGCTGCAAGAATTCCTGTAAGCGTTGGCTGGGTGGATTTTCAATCAGGGCCTGCGGATTACCGTCTTCGGCAATTCGTCCCTTATCAATGAAAATCAGGCGTGAAGCCACTTTTTCGGCAAAGCCAATTTCGTGGGTCACAATCACCATGGTCATCCCTTCTTCCGCCAGGTCCTGCATAACTTTCAGAACTTCATGGCGCAGTTCCGGGTCGAGTGCTGAGGTTGGCTCATCAAACAGCATCATTTTCGGTTTTACCGCCAGCGCACGGGCGATAGCCACACGCTGTTGTTGACCGCCGGACAGTTCAGAAGGGTAGTGATGTGCACGTTCGGCCAGACCCACTTTTGCCAGCAGCTCTTTCGCCAGTTTCTCGGCCTGTTCTTTATTCGCCCCGCGTACGCGCTGCGGTCCAAACATGACGTTTTCCAGCGCCGTCAGATGTGGGAACAGGTAAAACTGCTGAAATACCATTCCGGCTTCCTGACGGATTAAGCGCTCGTCTACCTTCGGATCGTTTACTTTCAGACCGTCGACGATCAGATCGCCGGAGGTTATCTCTTCCAGCTTGTTAATGCAGCGCAGCAGGGTAGATTTACCGGATCCTGACGGCCCGATAATCACCACGACTTCACCCTGCTGAATGTTTAGGTCAATATTGTGCAGCACCTGGGTTGGACCAAAGTGCTTAGAAACGTTTTTAAATTCAATCACAGGATTTTCATCCTTCTTTCCAGACGACGCAGAATGAAGCTCAGCACCAGCGTAATGATCAGATAGAACACCGCAACGGCGCTCCAGATTTCCAGTGCGCGGAAGTTACCGGCAATGATTTCCTGGCCCTGACGGGTCAGTTCAGCGACGCCAATGACAATAAACAGCGAGGTATCTTTAATGCTGATGATCCACTGGTTGCCCAGCGGCGGCAGCATACGACGCAGTGCGAGAGGTAAAATAACGTGGCGGATAGTCTCTGTGCGTGAAAGTCCAAGCGCCAAACCGGCTTCGCTGAACCCTTTATGGATTGAGAGCACCGCACCGCGGGTGATTTCCGCAATATAGGCCCCGGAGTTGATCATGATGGTGACAACGGCGGCGCTAAAGGGGTCAATGCGTAAATCGTTAAATGCCATTGGCAGAGCGAAGTAAATAAACATTACCTGCACAACGATTGGCGTACCGCGAATGACTTCGATAAACACCAGCGCTACGTGGTTGGCGATCCAACCGCCGAAAGTGCGCGCAAACCCTGCTGCAAGTCCGATTATCAGACCGCCAGCCAGACCGAGGACCGAGATCCACAGGGTCATTTTGGCGCCTTCAATCAAAAGCGGGATGGCGGGCCAGATGGCACTCCAGTCAAACTGCATATGTCGTTCCTGTTACCGTGGTGTAAATATTCAAATGCCCGTTTTGCCGGATGTGCTGTGCTTATCCGGCCTACAGGTCTCAAAAATCCAGGCGTAGGCCCGGTAAGCATCACGCTACCGGGCAACGCTGCCGGTTATTATTTAGGTTCAGTACCGAACCATTTTTTGTAGATTTCGTTGTAAGTACCGTTCTCTTTCAGCGTTTTCAGTGCGCCGTTCACTTTCTCACGCAGGTCGTCGCTGCCTTTCGGGAAGGCGATACCGTACTGCTGGGCTTCCAGCGATTCGCCTACAGCTTTGAACTGACCATTGCCAGCTGTTTTGATGAAGTAAAGAATGTTTGGTGTGTCGTGCAGTACAGCGTCTGCGCGGTTGGTGCCCAGTTCCATATATGCGTTATCGATGTTCGGGAACTGACGCAGGTCTTTGGTTTTGATATTCGCTTTCGCGTAATCAACGGAACCGGTGCCACTCTTAACCGCAACGACTTTACCATCCAGATCTTTTACGCTTTTGACGTCGTTGTTATTCGCTTTCACCATCACTAACAGACCGCTTTTGTAGTAGCCGTCGGAGAAGTCGATCGCTTTTTTACGCTCATCGGTGATGGTGATACCTGCCAGTGCCAGGTCGATATTTTTGGTTTGCAGAGCCGGGATGATGCCGCTGAAATCCATTGGTTTCAGTTCATAATCCAGTTTCAGTTCTTTGGCCACGGCAGCCCACAGATCCACATCAAAACCAACGTATTTGTCACCCTGTTTGAATTCAAACGGTACAAACGCGGTGTCGGTTGCGACAACCAGTTTCTTGTCTGCGGCATGGGAGGACACCGCAAAAGCCAGGGTAAGTGCAGCCAGTGAAACTTTTAATACAGACTTCATAGGATTTCCTTTTATATCCACGGGGCGATCCCCTGCGAGAACAAATGGCTTAATGAAAAAATCGTGCCAATTTTGCAACTCATTGTTTTAACAAGAGGGTGTCTCGTTTTGTTGCACAATAAGTAGGGCAAAGTGAGTAATCTGCACTGTTTTGGGGCACTCATTTGGTGCGAACCAGTCACGGTGCAAACGGTATGACTATTTAGCGTAAAAATTGTTGATAAAACAATCTTTCGTTAACGATTGTGTGAGGTGATTATTACAAATAATTTACTTTGGAGTGACGAATGATCAATGTTATGCACCATAGATGTGCAAAACCCCCGCCGGAGCGAGGGTTATATAGGTAATTCTTATGTCTGCTGTTACTCAATGTTGGCTTCGATAAACCACAGGAATTTATCGAGGTCGCGAGAAGCTGCGGTAAAGATATCCGCGGTATCTTCGTCTTTTGCTTCGCTGATAGCTTTACGTACGCTGTTTGCAACTACGGCATAACGTTCGGCCAGCTCTTTTAAGTGGTCCTGTACGCTATGGATATCCAGCGGGTAACTTTTCAGAGGCGTTTTGCTATTAATAACCTGAGTTGTGCCCAGTGCCACACCGCCCAACTGTACGGCGCGTTCAGCCATGGTGTCGAGGTGATCGGTCAAAGCTGTACGGAAGCCATCCAGCATTTCATGTACTGCAATGAAGTTTGCACCGCGCATGTTCCAGTGAGCCTGTTTGGTGATCAATGACAGGTCAATGAATTGGATTACTTGCTGATTCAGCAGTTCTACGGTCGCTTTCTTTTCGCTATCAGACACATCGTTGCGGGTATAAAGGAGGGCGGATGCTTTTGTTTTTACCAGTTTCGCGGTACTCATATTTTCATATCCTCTTGATATTTATGTCCCAACTCTTCAACGGAATTAAGTATAGCGCTAAATTTGGATTTTTGTTTCCGGTGTTGCCTATCACTTTAATAGCGAAGACGAGGGTAAATATAAAATATCAAATAAAATCAATGCAATGAGTGTTTTGTTACTTGCGTGGTGTTATTTTTATGTTAATTTTAAGATTAAATGAAATATGTGGATGAGAAAATTATATTTATTAGAATTATTATCACGCAGATTTACAATTGGATATTCTGCATGATTATGCAAACCATGCAGAATATTACGTGGTTAATTCACGTCGACTTGTTTTATTTGTGGCTCTTTACGAATAGTGAGCGTAGAGCCCATTGATGCGACAATAATAGCGCCCAGAGCGAGCGTCTGGATAAGCGTCAGCGTTTCACCGAGGAAGATCATTCCGGAAATCGCGGCCAGCGCGGGTTCCATGCTCATCAATGTACCGAAAGTACGCGTAGGCAGGCGCGTCAACGCAATCATCTCCAGTGAATAGGGAAGCGCAGTAGAGAGGACTGCAATGGCCAGACCTAACGGCAGAATGGACCAGTGCCACAGGGCATCTCCGGCCTGGAGTGCGCCGATTGGTACAAATACCAGTGCTGCAATAAATGACCCTACCGCGACGGTCGCAGGACCGTGTTCCGCGCCGGCTCGCTGCCCGGTAAGAATATAGATGGCCCAGCAGGCACCAGCCCCCAGCGCCAGTGCAGCACCCGTTAAATCTACGTGAGAAACGTCCTGACCCAGAGGCAGCAGGAACCAAAGCCCGAGCACTGCCAACGCAACCCAAATGAAATCCACCGGGCGTCGGGATGAAAACAGCGCTACCGCGAGCGGGCCGGTAAATTCCAGCGCCACGGCGATTCCCAGTGGGACGGTTTGGATTGACAGGTAGAAAAGGTAGTTCATCCCGCCCAGAGACAGGCCATAAAACAGTAGCGGCAGGCGTTGTTCTTTGGCGAATCGTAAACGCCAGGGCTTAAAGAAAGTGATAAGAATGAGCGTACCCAGCGCAAGGCGCAGCGCGGTAACGCCTGGCGCACCGACGAGTGGGAACAACGATTTTGCCAGTGATGCTCCGCTTTGAATGGAGGACATAGCAATAAGCAAAACCAAAATAGGCAACCAGACTGGCGCTTTACGTGACAACCCCGGCATCCTTTCTCCTGTCAAATGATGATTACACATTTCCATCTGTGCCACGCTTCAGCATTGTTACGACGCAGATGATTTTATGTATAGAAAAGTAAAACAGCGAGTGTAATGGAATTACGCTCAACTGGTTGAGTATTCGTTGAAAAAAAAATTGCTCAGTTCCGTACAATGGCATGAAAACGATGGATTAATAATCTGTGTGATTAGGAATGTTCTGGATGAATGTGCCATATTGTGCGCGCAATAATGGTATTTTCAATTGAAAAAGTGATGTTAATTGAAAGAGATAGCGGGTTTTTGAAATGTTCTGTTACATGAAAGACCCCGTTAGACATCGCGAATCGCAAAGAGTTTCCCATCAATTTTTGGTATATTTAAAACTTAAGATTTACTTGAAGCACATTTGAGGTGGTTATGAAAAAAATTGCATGTCTTTCAGCACTGGCCGCTGTTCTGGCTTTCTCCGCAGGTACTGCTGTAGCTGCTACTTCTACCGTTACCGGTGGTTACGCTCAGAGCGATGCTCAGGGCGCAGCGAACAAAATGAACGGTTTCAACCTGAAGTATCGCTACGAGCAGGACAACAACCCGCTGGGTGTTATCGGTTCCTTCACTTACACTGAAAAAGATCGTACCGATGCTTCTGGCGACTACAACAAAACCCAATACTACGGCATCACTGCTGGTCCGGCTTACCGTCTGAACGACTGGGCAAGCATCTACGGCGTTGTGGGTGTTGGTTACGGTAAATTCCAGAACGTAGAATCTTCGACTTACAACCACAGCACCAGCGACTACGGTTTCTCTTATGGTGCGGGCCTGCAGTTCAACCCGATCGAAAACGTTGCTCTGGACTTCTCCTACGAGCAGAGCCGTATTCGTAGCGTTGACGTTGGCACCTGGATTGCTGGCGTGGGTTACCGCTTCTAATCACTTCGGTGATATGAAAAATCCGCCTCTTGGGGCGGATTTTTTTTGTCTGTAATCCTGGAAGGAAGTTCGTTGTAGGCCGGATAAGACACAGTGCGTCTTATACGGCCTACAAGCGTATTATTTGGTTGAGAAAATATCGGTACCCAGATGGTTGTAGTCCACCTTCTGCAGTTTGAAGTTGGTGATGTACACCGGCCCGGCTTTTTTCTCTGAGATAAAGCGGTAGCTGTTGGTGATTTCCTTTGCGCTGATCCCTGTCCACTGCGAGAAAAAACTGAGGAAATCATTGGCGGAGCGACGGGCTTTAATCACCCGATGCGCTTTATCATCGCTCGAAAGCACCATGAAAGGCACCTGGAAATTCTGCTGGAACTGATCGTCATGCGCCAGGTACTGCACCTCTTTTCCCCGCTCTTTAAACGCGAGGCCATGATCGGAGAAATAGACCATCGAGAAGCTATTACCGCTGTTACGTAACTGCTCGTAAAGCTGGCGAAGCAGGTCATCCGTCTGCGTCATGGTGTACAGATAACAAGATGTCTCTTTTGACTGGACGAAAGTCTCGTATTTACCCTGTGTTCGGTCACAGGCCTGCGGATGCGAGCCCATTAAATGCAGCACGATGAGCTGTGGCTGAGTGCGCTCGGTTGCCAGCACCTGGGCAGTCATCTTCAACAGCGCTTCGTCACGGGTGTTTTTATCCGCTTCGAAGTCACCGCTTTTGAGGAACTGAACCTCATCAGCGCGCTTCGCAATGCTGGCGATGGCCGTATCGTATTCACCAATCTGTCCCTGATTGGAAAACCACCATGTCTGGAAGCCCGCACGGTTAGCCAGGGTGACAAAGTTATCCTGGAACTGGGGTTTATTATCCACTACCCGATTAAGCGTTAAGCCGAGCGATTTTTGCGTTGAACCGCTGGCAGCAATGTAATCCGCGAAGATATAGCCGTTAACGGAGCTGGCAAACGGGGTGTTATCCCAGTGACCGCCAAACGCGCCTAACGCATCGCGGCGGGCGCTTTCACCGATCACCACGACGTAGGTGTGATACTTCGGTTTAACGGCGGTTACCGTCCAGCTGTCTTTTACGCTCGACAGTTTCGCCATACGCTCTTGTTCGTCGAGCACTTCGTTGTTATTGACGATAACGTCCTTGGCGAAACGGAAAACCGGATAGCCAGTATCTTTCAGCTTGAACACGCCGCCCCAGGCCAGGTTTTGTACCGGGGTAACAAAGAATGCGACAACGCTAAACAGCAAACAAATGCTGTCGAACTTATTCCAGCTGCGCTGCTGCACATCTTTTTTACGGCGTACGGCGATAACGCCAAGGGCAAAAATAAACACTCCAACCAGATAACTGTACCAGGGGAAGATGGTCAGGATCTCGGTTGACTCTTCCATATTGGTTGAGTGCAGCGCCAGTAAGGTATTGAAGTTCGGTGAGCCGTAAGCCTGGCCGAACGGAAAATACATTGCCGCAACGAGTGAGCAAATGCCAATCAGTGCTTTCTGCGCGCGCGGCGCGCTACGCCACAGCAGCATCAATATACAGGTGAAAGCAACGCTATAGAGCAGGCTAAGTGGATAGCCCAGTGCAAGGTTGATCAGCAGAGACTGTAAGAAATAGAGGCCAGTCCACGGACTAATTGCCCGGCTACGAGCAATGATTGAATCTTTGAGGGTTAAATTCATATGCCACTGTTACAAAAACGCCATGTGCTTACCCTGGCGCTAAGGGTCATTGCCTGCCTGAGAGAGCGAGAAGAGGGATAGGGTCCGCATCCGCGAGCCGCAATATACGCAGGGCTGCGAAAAGATAGAGTGTGCGCAAGAGAAGGTCAACTACTACAAAGAAATTGTTTTGCGAGGGACGTGGCAAAACTGACAAAAAGAAGGGTTATTGAGACGAAAACCACCACCGTACCCGGATGACGGTAGGAAAATGAAGCGGCGTACCGCGACGCCGCATTATTTTTCTGAAGGTTTATCCTGCTCTGGTTTGCTGTTAATCATGTCACACAGCATAGAGATCAGCATCAACCGTACTTTAAAGGGAGAGTGGCTAAACACGCGTATACACCTCTTAAATTCATTCATGTAAACCTCCTGACTTCACGATCCCATCAGTCCTTGAGGGATGTCTTTATTATATACAGATATAGCACAGGCTATATTATATAGCTATTGCTAAAACGTTAATTTTTTGTGCCCACGCAACTCTGGTTTACAATGAGCGCTCTCTAATCAGATGCCGTTAACGCGTCACAGTAACGAGGAAGCAGAATGAGTCGTCGCGCAGGTATGCCAACAACAAAAAAAGTGACGCAATTGGTGAATGTCGAAGAACACGTTGAAGGATTTCGTCAGGTCCGGGAGGCGCATCGCCGCGAACTGATTGATGACTACGTAGAGCTGATTTCCGATCTCATTATTGAGGTGGGTGAAGCGCGCCAGGTGGATATGGCAGCGCGACTTGGGGTTTCTCAGCCGACGGTTGCTAAAATGCTTAAGCGCCTTGCTTCAGTCGGATTGATTGAAATGATTCCGTGGCGTGGGGTGTTTTTAACCGCAGAAGGTGAACGACTAGCCCAGGAGAGCCGGGAACGTCATCAGATTGTGGAAAATTTCCTGTTGATGTTAGGCATCAGCCCGGAAATTGCCCGTCGCGACGCGGAGGGGATGGAGCATCACGTCAGTAAGGAAACGCTGGAGGCTTTTAGCCGGTTTACGCAACAGCAAGGAACTGGCTCTGAATGAGTTTTCCTTTATTACGTGCCTTACAGCGCGATCGTTTTTTCCAGCTGTTAATCATCGTTGGGGTTGTACTGAGTCTGTTCACGCCATTTACGCCCCGGTCCTGGCCAGGGGCGATTGACTGGCACACGATTATCACGCTTAGCGGCCTGATGTTACTGACCAAAGGCGTAGAGCTAAGCGGTTATTTCGATGTGTTAGGGCGCAAGATGACCCGCCGCTTCAAAACAGAGCGCCAGCTGGCGATATTTATGGTGCTGGCGGCGGCGTTGTTGTCGACGTTTCTGACCAACGACGTTGCATTGTTTATTGTTGTTCCGCTAACCATCACGCTGAAAAAATTATGTGCCATTCCGGTGAATCGCCTGATTATCTTTGAGGCGCTGGCGGTAAATGCCGGATCGTTGCTCACGCCAATAGGCAATCCACAAAACATTCTGATGTGGGGACGCTCAGGCTTATCGTTTACCGCGTTTACCTGGCAAATGGCGCCGCTTGCGGGGGCCATGATGCTGACGCTGGTGGTGCTGTGCTGGTTCAGTTTCCCGCCTAAAGCGTTGCACTATCATACCGGTACGCGCGCACCTGACTGGCAACCACGCCTGGTATGGAGCTGTCTGGCGCTGTATATCGTCTTCCTTGCGGCGCTGGAGTTAAAGCAAGAGCTGTGGGGGCTGGCGATTGTGGCGGCAGGGTTCATGGTGCTGGCGCGTCGCGTGATCCTCAGCGTGGACTGGACGTTGCTGTTAGTGTTTATGGCGATGTTCATTGATGTGCATTTGCTGACGCAGCTCCCGGCCTTGCAGGGGATTACCCACCAGATTGGCACGCTCTCAGCACCGGGACTTTGGTTAACGGCTATTGGCTTGTCGCAGTTTATCAGTAATGTGCCCAGTACGATTTTGCTGCTGAACTATGTCCCGCCGACGCTGCTGCTGGCCTGGGCGGTTAATGTGGGCGGCTTTGGGCTGTTGCCGGGATCGCTGGCGAATCTCATTGCGTTACGGATGGCAAACGACCGACGGATCTGGTGGCGTTTTCATTGGTATTCGGTACCGATGCTGATATGGGCGGCGCTGGTGGGGTATGGTTTGCTGCTGTTGATGTAATTGATGTGGTGTGCCGGATGGCAGCTGGCGCCTAATCCGGCCTACTGCGTTGGTAGGCCCGATAAGCGTAGCGCTATCGGGCATATATAGCAGATTAGTTCAGACGAACCGGCATACCTGAACGGTTCTGTACCGCCTGCTCAACGACGGCCTGATCGACGTCAGACTGGCCGGTGATGCTGGTAATGCTCTTGGTCAGGGTAATCGGTACGATTTCTCCGCCTTCGAACTGTGCTTCAGTCGTAGACAGTGGGTTATGTACTTCGATGTAACGGCTGCCGTCTGGTTCGGTAGTGGCTTTTACCGGCTCATCGATAAACTGTACGCGGGTGCCGACTGGCACATTTTCAAACAGGAATTTGATGTCGTCGTTACGCAGACGCACGCAACCGTGGCTGACGCGTAAGCCTACGCCGAAGTTAGCATTGGTGCCGTGGATAGCATACAGGCGACCGATATACAGCGCGTACAGACCCATCGGGTTATCCGGACCCGCCGGAACAACGGCTGGCAGCGGCTCGCCTGCAGCGCGGTATTCCGCATGCATTTTCGCCGTTGGCGTCCAGGTTGGGCCCGCTTTTTTACGTTCTACTTTGGTGGTCCAGTTGATTGGCGTGTCTTTGCCCAGCTGGCCGATACCGATCGGCAGAACAATTACGGTGTTGGTGCCTTTCGGGTAGTAGTACAGACGCATTTCAGCGCTGTTGATAACAATACCTTCATGCACAGTATCCGGCAGGATCAACTGCTGAGGAATGTTCAGCACGGTGCCGCCTTTCGGCAGGAAGGTATCCACGCCCGGGTTGGCTTCCAGCATGTTAGACAGACCCATCTGGTACTCTGCCGCATAGTATTCCAGCGGCTGGGTGTTGCCTTCAGGAATGGTGATAACCTGGTTTTGGCCAATTAAACGACTACCATCGGTAGGCAGCGGGTACGTGACGGCTGAAGCAGTGTTACAAAAACCAACTACCGCGAGCGCCGCCGCGAAAAGCGTTGTCAATTTCATATTCATTTTTGCGAGATTCTGAAGCCAAGCAGGCTAGTGGGTTGAGATTTATGTAGTGTTGGGCACGCATTATATGTGCATTCTGAGCAACAAGGAATTCGGATGTGTACTAAATCACATTTTTTTCCTTTTGCTTTCACTTTATCTGTGCAGCATGAACGGCGCGATCTTATTGCAGACTTATGGCATAATAAGCGGTTTGTCACATATTTCTTTCTCTTTCAGGATACGCCTGTGTTAGTTTCCAGCAACGTCACTATGCAGTTCGGCAGTAAGCCGCTGTTTGAAAATATTTCCGTCAAGTTTGGCGGCGGCAATCGTTACGGCCTGATTGGCGCGAACGGTAGCGGTAAATCCACCTTTATGAAAATTCTCGGCGGCGACCTCGAACCGACGCTGGGTAACGTTTCACTCGATCCGAACGAGCGCATCGGTAAGCTGCGTCAGGATCAGTTCGCCTTTGAAGAGTTCACCGTGCTTGACACCGTTATTATGGGTCATGCTGAACTGTGGGAAGTGAAGCAGGAGCGCGATCGTATCTACGGCCTGGCCGAGATGAGCGAAGAAGACGGCTATAAAGTGGCTGACCTCGAAGTTCAGTATGGCGAAATGGACGGCTACTCTGCGGAAGCGCGTGCGGGTGAACTGCTGCTGGGCGTAGGCATTCCGGTAGAACAGCATTACGGCCCGATGAGCGAAGTCGCGCCCGGCTGGAAGCTGCGTGTGCTTCTGGCGCAGGCGCTGTTCTCTAACCCGGACATTCTGCTGCTCGACGAACCAACGAACAACCTGGATATCGACACCATTCGCTGGCTGGAGCAGACGCTGAACGAGCGTGACAGCACCATGATCATCATTTCGCACGACCGTCACTTCCTGAACATGGTCTGTACGCACATGGCGGATCTGGACTACGGCGAACTGCGTGTTTATCCGGGTAATTACGACGAATACATGACGGCGGCAACCCAGGCGCGTGAACGTCTGCTGGCCGATAACGCCAAGAAGAAAGCACAGATTGCCGATCTGCAATCCTTCGTCAGCCGCTTTAGCGCCAACGCGTCTAAATCTCGACAGGCGACTTCTCGTGCGCGTCAGATTGATAAGATTAAGCTCGACGAAGTGAAAGCGTCCAGCCGTCAGAACCCGTTTATCCGCTTCGAACAGGATAAGAAACTGTTCCGTAACGCGCTGGAAGTGGAAGCGCTGGCGAAAGGTTTTGATGAAGGCCCGCTGTTTAAAAACTTCAACCTGCTGCTGGAAGTAGGGGAGAAGGTTGCCATCATTGGTGCCAACGGCGTGGGTAAATCCACTATGCTGAAAACGTTGGTTGGCGACTTGCAGCCGGACAACGGTACCGTTAAGTGGTCTGAAAACGCCCAGGTCGGTTACTACGCGCAGGATCATGAATACGAGTTCGAAAACGATCTGACTGTTTTCGAATGGATGAGCCAGTGGAAACAAGAAGGCGATGATGAGCAGGTAGTACGTAGCTTCCTTGGCCGTCTGCTGTTCAGCCAGGACGATATCAAGAAACCTGCGAAAGTGCTCTCCGGTGGTGAAAAAGGACGCATGCTGTTCGGTAAACTGATGATGCAGAAACCGAATATCCTGGTTATGGATGAACCGACCAACCACCTGGATATGGAATCTATCGAGTCGCTGAACATGGCGCTGGAAATGTACCAGGGCACGCTGATCTTCGTTTCTCACGACCGTGAGTTCGTCAGTTCGCTGGCAACCCGCGTGATTGAAATTACGCCAGAACGTGTAATTGACTTCACCGGTAACTACGAAGATTACCTGCGTAGCAAAGGCGTCGAATAATTATCCCGTCGTTCTCGTGTTACAGGTGTGATGGTTGCACCTGTAACACGGGATACTTAGGGATAAGGGTATATAAAATTAAACAATCCCCAGCGCGCGTTTACCGTGTATATTCAAATCCTCCAGCGTGAAGCGTCCTTCCCAGTTAGTTTCATAATCCTCCCGTGGAAAATCACCCGGCGACGCACCCTTTTCCAGCGCGACCTTCACTTTGTGGGCGTAGGCCAGATTCTTTTCGCACATCGGTGCGGCAGGAATGTACATCACGTTACCCCAACCCTGCTGATTTTCCACCGGTGCGACGGAGTGAATCACATCACAATGCCACCAGACGGAGTCTCCGGCGTCCAGTTGTGGAATGCTGGTTAGCGCTTCAATCAGCAGCGGATGCCATTGCGTGGAAATCGGCAGCACCCGGCCGGGCGCGACGCCGCAAAGTTCATCTTCTGGCACATCGTCAAGCAATGGGCGTAACAGTACATACGCCATCGCTTCAGGGATCGGGACCACATGCAACAATCCCTGACCTGGCAGCATATCGGACAGTGCAGTCCAGCCCTGGAAGGTACGGAATACCGAACATTTGGTGGTGTTATCCACCGTGTACTCTTCTACCTCGGTGCGATGCGCCGCCTGCCACGGATCGTAATCTTCCAGCTTGCCATTGAATACATGAGCAAAGACCTGCTGATATGCCGGAAGAAGCCAGCGTTCCAGCGCGCCGGAATCCGTATGCGCGCCCAGCCCTTTGGACGTGGTTCCCGGCGGTCGACGGCGAATGCGGTCAGGGTAAATAACGCTGACATCCGGGTTAAACCATTGTTTACCTTCGCTTGTAAAGGTCCACAAACGATTGAGAAACGACTGTGCATTGGCCATTTCTTCACTCTGGCGGGCCTGCATCTGCGCCTGGGACCAGTAGATGGGGTAGATTTCAGGTCGTGATGCGCTCAGGGTACCGAAGAAATTATCGCCTGGTCCTTTATAGACGTCGTCAAAGTGGTTGCGGTCCAGATAGTCCAGCATTGAGCTGTCCCAGCCGAGAGCCTGTTCGCGAGGGAAATGACCTTTAATAACCGCGCATCCGCGACGCTTAATTTCTTCACGCTGCTCTGCATTTACGTGGCCAGCTTTGATATTTGCATAAGATATCACTGGCCACACCGGGGCTCCCTGTGCTTTGAGGGCGTTGATTTCTGCCACGCGGGCGGCGATAGCGTCGCTCAACTGATTGAAGATCAACTGAACATCCCCAAGCTGTGCCCGCAGTTGCCGTTTCATCTGCCGGATTGCCGCTTTGTGATCGGCGGGCAGCGTGTCGCTGGTAAAAGTAAAAGCCATATCCACCTCGCATTAACTTTCATTCGAAACAAAAATAACTTACAGATGATAATATAAGTTAAAATTTAGTTAACGCAAGTTTAAAACTTGATGGAGTGAGCAAAATGGAAAAAGAGTGAAAACCGGGATGAGGGATACCCCGGTTGGCAGGATTAGACGTTAAAAGGGGAGGTGTTATCCAGCACTGCCTGAATTACGTTCAGCGCGCCCTGATGGTTGTTGTCGTCGGTCTGATAGCGAGCAATCGCTTTAATACTCTCTGCCGCGTTGGCCATGGCGAAAGAGTAGTGCGCCATTTTCAGCATTTCCGCGTCGTTGCCGCTATCGCCAATGGCGACTACGTTTTGCGGTGACAGGTTCCAGCGTTTAAGCAGGCGGCTGATCCCGTTGGCTTTATGTAAGCCCGGAATGATCAGATCGATAAACCCGAAGCCGCTGGTGACGGGCTTCATGATGCCGTCCAGCGCAGCATGCAGGTGATCGATAACCAATGGGATTTGTTGGTCCGGTAAATTTAGCGAGAACTTGAACAGCACATCGTCGATATCCTGATAATCTTTTACAGGTTTCAGGCGATGGTAGTGTTTTGACATCAATGCGACAAAGGACTCCGGCGCATTTTCGCTAACGTAAGCGCTTTGCAGCCCACAAGCCACAAAGTTGAGCTGCTTATCTTTTAGCAGTTCACCAATGACAATACGGGACTCGTGGCGGGTTAGCTCGCCGTGAAATAGCTGTTTGCCATGTTCAAAAACTAACGCCCCGTTCTCGGCGACAAAGGAAATTTCCTCTTTGAGCTCCGGGAAAAAGGAGATCAGCTGGTAATACTGGTTGCCGCTGGCCACGACAAATTCAATATTTCGTTTTTTCAGTTCCTGATACTGCGCCATAAAACGTGCACGATCGTATTTCTTGGCGTCGTCGAGAAAAGTTCCGTCCATATCGGTGACGATAACTTTGATGGTCATAAAGATAGGCTCCTGGCGATTACTGCAACCAGAAACATTCTAATAACAATGTGACCTGTAGCACAAATTTAATTTCGAATGAAAGTAAAAAGCCGGGTGGTAGCTTCGCCTTACCCGGCTACGGGGAGAATCGTTGTAGGCCGGATAAGCGTCAGCGCATCCGGGAATGGGGAGGGTAGCGTGCCGGATGGTGGTGCGGAATCTCATCCGGCCGACAATATTGTTTACAGCATATGTTCAGTACGCGCGATGATGTCGTCTTGCGCATCCGGAGAAAGCGCAGTAAAGAAGGCGGAATAACCTGCTACACGGACCACCAGGTCACGATATTGATCCGGGTGTTTTTTGGCTTCCAGCAGCGTTTCACGGGAGACAATGTTGTACTGAATATGCCAGCCTTTGTGCTCTTCGAAGAAGGTGCGCAGCAGGATCATCAGCTTTTGCTTATCGGATTCATTTTCCAGCGTGGCCGGGTTGAGCTTCTGATTTAACAGCACGCCGCCAAGAATCGAACCGGTCGGCAGTTTACCCACCGAACCAATTACCGCCGTTGGGCCGAGATGGTCAGTACCGGAAGCCGGACTGGCGCCTTCTGCCAGTGGAGTGTGTGCTTTACGGCCATCCGGCGTTGCCATCGTTGCTGCGCCAAAAGGCACGTTTGCAGAAATAGACGAGGTCCCGGCGTAGTAATTGCCGCCAACCGGGCCACGTCCGTAACGCGGATTATGATACTGTTTCAGTTCATCGATATAGGTCTGATAAGCGCGGGCCAGCAGCGTATCAACGCTATCGTCATCGTTACCGTATTTCGGCGCGCCGTTGATCAGTCGTTGGCGTAACTGCTCATGGGTCAGACCGTCAAAATCATCGGCCAGCGCGGCGGCCAGCTGTTGTTGACCGATAGCGCCCTGTTCAAAGACCAGTTTCTTCACTGCAGCCAGGCTGTTACCGAGGTTGGCAATACCCACCTGCAAACCCGATACCCAGTCATACTTCGCGCCGCCTTGCTTAATGCTTTTCGCCCGCTCAATGCAGTCGTCTACCAGCGCGGAGCACAGAATATCGTGCACGTTCTCTTCCAGCATGGTATCGACGACATACTTAATTTCGATGGATTTACGCGTGTAGTAGCGGATCTGTGTATCCCAGGCGTCCATCACTTCGTCGAAATTGTTGAAGTTACCGGCTGAGAGCGCTTTTTCCTGTGGCAGAAAGACTTTGCCACTGGTGGCATCGCGCCCACCTTCCAGTGCCGCCAGCATCACGCGGGCAAAGTTAATAAAGCTCATGCCGGTGCAACGATAGCCCCATTTCCCGCCAACAGCAGTTTCGATACATCCAATAGCCGCATAGTCATAGGCGTCCTGCGGTTCAATGCCCAGCTTAATGAATTCCGGTATGACGATTTCATCGTTGTTAAAGGCGGGCATCCCGAAGCCGCAGCGGATCACCTGCACGCAGGCATCGAGGAAGTCATTACTCATCCCCGCGTGATAACGCACGCTCAGGTTTGGCTGCGTAGAACGCAGGCGGCCGCAGGACTCCAGAATGGCGTAGGAGAGCGGGTTGACGGCATCCATCGGCTGACCGTTGACCAGGTTTTGACCACCAATGGTCACGTTCTGATACAGCGGACTGCCCGCCGAGGCTTTCGAATGGGAGCCGGAACGGATTTTGTTCACTTCCAGCAGTTTTAACCAGCAGCTGTGCAACAGTTCAATAGCGTGCTCACGATCAAGGCTCTGGTTCAGTTCGACGTCGCGACGATAGAATGGGTAGAGGTATTGATCCATACGACCAAACGACACCGAGTGACCGTTAGATTCAATTTGCAGGATCAACTGGATGAAATAGCACAGCTGCAGCGCCTGCCAGAATGTTTTTGGCGGCTCATGGGCGATAACATCACAGTTTTCCGCCATGGTCAGCAGTTCATCTCGACGACTGGCGCGAGTTTCTGTGGATGCCATTTTACGTGCCAGCGCGGCAAAGCGCTCAATGTGCAGGCTGACGGCCTCCAGCACGATATCTATCGCTTTCAGGAACTGATCGCCATGGAGGTCTTCCAGACATGTCAGATTGATGCGGGAGCGACGTTCATCGACTTTGTGACGCAGGCCGTCGAGACCTTTTTCCAGCAGCAGCGGGAAGTTTACCGCCAGGTGCGCGTCGCCGGAGGTCATGTTACCTTCGGCTTTGATAATGCCGGTTTCCAGCAGCCCTTTCTGCTCATCAGTGAACATCCCGTAGCAGCGATCCTGCACGGTTTGACCACGCCACCATGGGCACACCTCATGCAATACACGTTTGTTCTCTTCGCTTACCGCAAATCCTGCACCCGGTCTGTCGGCGAGGTCGTCGATCTCTTTTTCAATCCAGGAGACGGTGTATTCCGGGAAAATAGGCGCGGCACGCACTTCGCTTGCCTGGTTACCAATGATCAGTTCGTCATGTTTGATCCAGATGGTGCGTTCCGCCAGATGATGGGCTAGTGCCAGTGCGCGACGTACCGGGATAGGCTTATCCAGGTGTTGCTGATACATCTCGGTATAGTGCTGGGCGCGCTCGGTACAAACCGGTGGTTTCACGATGTGGATCAGGGCCGTTTTATGCGCTTTGATACGGTCGCTGAGTGTGTCCAGTTTCAGAGTGGTCATGGCGATTATCCTCGTAGGGTCGCGGTTAAACCTTTAAGGCTGGCGTACTGCTGGGCAAATTCGAGCAGTGCTGGCGCATCAAGCGGTTTATCCGGTGCGTTGTAGGGTTGACTGAGTAAGTGGTATTTGTTGATGCCCAGGGTGTGGTAGGGCAAGAAATGGATCTCACCGACGTGAAGCTCATCGGCGGCAAAATCGGTAATGGCCTGAATAGCGGCTTCGTCTGCGTTGAATCCCTGAATCAGCGGCACGCGGATAATCATTTTTTTACCGGCGGCGGCCAGTTTTTTTAGATTTTCCAGTACGCGAGAGGCGCTGCCATCGGTCCACTGTTTAAACGGCGCATCGGCTACATGTTTTAAATCAGCCAGGAACAGATCGATGTAAGACAGTGACGGTTCAATATACTTCCACGGGACATGCAGACAGGTTTCCACCGCGGTATGAATGCCTGCGTCGTGGCTGGCTTTGAGCAAAGCCGCTGCCAGCTCTGGCTGCATAAACGGTTCACCGCCGGACAGGGTGAGGCCTCCGCCACTGCGGTCGTAAAACGGTTTATCTCGCAATACGGTCGCCATGATATCGTCCACGCTTTTTATCTCTCCACAGACGGTTAACGCCTGAGTTGGACAGCAGTCGGTCAGCGCAGTGAGAGCGTCATCGGTCAGTTTTTCGCGATGAATCAGTAATCCGCCCAGCGCCCGTTCAATCACCGCGGGTGCCGCCTGAGCACAGAGATCGCAACCGTCGAGGCACAAACGCGCGTCATAAAGCAGGTCCTGCGTGCGGGCGCGGCTTTCCGGATTCTGGCACCACCGACAGCCCAGGGAGCATCCCTTAAGGAACACCACGGTACGAATACCGGGACCATCATGTGTGGAATAGCGCTGGATATTGAAAATCATAAGCGGCCTCATTTCTTTCGTATAAAGATTAAATTACTTTCGAATGAAAGTTATATTGACATGCGTCAACTAACCGTGAGGTTTCGCCGTGCTACCTTTTATTCATGCTAATTATTCGTTTGAGGAAAGGTTATGGAACTCTATTTAGATACGTCTGATGTTGATGCGGTAAAGGCTCTGGCACGCATTTTCCCGCTGGCAGGGGTGACCACTAACCCGAGCATTGTGGCGGCAGGGAATCAGACGCTGGAAGTACTACTGCCGCAACTGCAGGAAGCGATGGGAGGACAAGGCCGTCTGTTTGCTCAGGTGATGGCGACCACCGCCGAAGGGATGGTCAGCGATGCGCGTAAGCTGCGGGCAATCATTTCTAATATTGTGGTCAAAGTGCCGGTGACAGCAGAAGGTCTGGCGGCTATAAAATTGCTGAAAGAAGAAGGGATCCCGACGTTGGGTACTGCGGTATACGGTGCAGCTCAAGGGTTATTGGCTGCTCTGGCGGGTGCGGAATACGTTGCGCCATACGTTAACCGCGTGGATGCGCAAGGAGGGGATGGCATCCAGACGGTGACCGACCTGCAGACGTTACTGAAAATGCATGCCCCGCACGCCAAAGTACTGGCAGCCAGTTTTAAAACGCCGCGTCAGGCGCTGGATTGTCTGCTGGCGGGCTGCGAGTCCATCACGCTACCGCTGGATGTTGCTCAGCAGATGATTAGCTCTCCGGCAGTTGATGCTGCCGTCGCGAAGTTTGAGCATGACTGGCAGAGCGCATTTGGACGCACGTCGATCTGATGCTGTTACCGGATGGCGCTAACGCTTACCCGGCCTACGTTGGAGCCGTTGTAGGTCGGGTAAGGCGAAGCCGCCACCCGACTTTTTTACTGCCCGCAAACCTCACACCCCGGGTTGCGCATTAGCTTCATTTCGCGAAACTGGCAGGTCATGGCGTCGTACATGACGATTTTTCCAGACGCCGGTTTACCATAGTTTGCCAGCAACTTAATGGCCTCCATCGCCTGTAACGAGCCAATCACGCCGATCAGCGGGGCCATCACTCCTGCCTCGACGCAGGTCAGGGCGTTTTCACCGAACAGACGACTCAGGCAACGGTAGCATGGCTCTCCTTCCTGATACGTAAAGACGGTAATTTGTCCTTCCATGCGAATTGCCGCCCCAGAAACCAACGGAACCCTGGCGGCGAAGCATCCGGCATTCAGCTGATTGCGGATGCTGACGTTATCCGTACAGTCCAGCACCAAATCGTGCTCGGCGATCAGCGCGTGAATCTGGTTTTCTTCCAGCAGCGCATTCACTGGCGTAATGGCGATGTAAGGGTTAATCCGCGCCAGTGCGTCGCGGGCGGAGAGCACTTTGGGCTGTCCAACGGTCGCATCGCTGTGCAGCGTCTGGCGTTGGAGGTTTGACACTGAGACCGTGTCAAAGTCGAGCAGGGTTAAATGCCCGACGCCAGCGCCCGCAAGGTACTGGGTTGCTGCGCATCCCAGCCCCCCCAGACCAACGACCAGTACCCGCGCATCTTTGAGCGCTTCCTGACCTTCGAAATCGAAGCCGCGCAGAATGATTTGCCGGTTATAGCGCATCATCTCCTGGTCGCTGAGTTCTGCCATTACAGGCCTCCAAACAGTGCGTTAAACGGCTCGACCTCAACCCATTCTCCGGCCTCAACGTTACCGCGATCGCGCTCCAGCACGATAAAGCAGTTGCCCTGGCTAAAGGAGCTAAAAATATGCGAGCCCTGGTGTCCGGTGGTGGTGACTTCCAGTTCGCCTTCCGCAGTACGCTGCAATACACCACGTTGAAAATCCAGACGCCCTGGCGTTTTCTTCAGGCGTGAGGCGGTGCGCACGCGCTGGCGCGGAGGTAACCCACAGGCGGTGTTTCCGCTGAGTTTCGCCAGCAGCGGTTGCACCAGCTGATAAAAGGTGAGGGCCGCAGACACCGGGTTACCCGGCAGGCCGCAAAACCAGCTGTTGCTCAGTTTACCAAACGCGAACGGTTTACCCGGTTTGATGGCAAGCTTCCAGAAGGCAATTTCTCCCAGCTCTTCCAGAATGGTTTTGGTGTAATCCGCTTCGCCTACCGAAACGCCGCCAGAGCTGATGACGACGTCGGCCTGGCTGTCGGCTTCGATAAATGCGGCTCGCAGCGCGTTGGGATCGTCGCGAATAATTCCTAAGTTGATCACTTCGCAGCCCAACTGCTGCAGCATCAGGTGAACGGTCAGACGGTTTGTGTCATAAATCTGCCCGTCGCCCAGCGGTTGACCCGGCAGTTGCAGCTCATCACCGGTGGAGAACAACGCCACGCGAACTTTGCGAACGACCGGTACTTCGGCAATGCCGAGTGAGGCCAGAACCGGAAGCTCGGCGGTTGTCAGACGAGTTCCGGTGGGGAATACCACCGCGCCGTTTGCGATATCTTCACCGCGCAGACGAATATTTTGTCCGCTGCGGACCTCGGCGGTAAAACGCACACCGTCGTCAGTTTGTTCCGTTTGCTCCTGCATCACCACCGCTTCACAACCGGCAGGCACCGGGGCACCGGTCATAATGCGGATGCAGGTTCCCGCAGGCCACTCGCCGTGGAATGGTTGACCAGCAAAGGCTTTGCCAGCCACCGCAAGAGGCTGGTCTGATTGTAAATCGGCTAATCGCACCGCATAGCCATCCATTGCCGAGTTATCGAATCCCGGCACATCAATCGGGGAGATGACGTCGGTGGCCAGAATGCGGCCAAAGCATTGAACCAGCGGCAGCGTTTCGACGGCGGTGAGTGGGGTAATACGCGAAAGCATCTGAGAGAGAGCCGTTTCAAGCGGCATCAGTCCGGCGGTAAATTCCATGAGAAGACTCCTGCGGGGCAAAATCGAATCTGCTCATTATGTCAGAAAATGGACGCGGACAGTATGCTACCTCAGGCTTAGGATCCGATCTGAGACAGGTTTTCTGCCAGAGAATAGCGCTACAGGAAAAATGCAGTATAGACTCATTATTTCTGCTTTTTTCCAGGAGGCTAAATGGCTGCGATTATCCCGAATTCAATTCGACAACAGGTGAATGCCGCCAGTGCACTGATTGCGCGGATTATCGAGGGCGACCTGGTTGCTGTTCATTTGTATGGCTCTGCTGTTGAAGGTGGCTTAAAGCCCCAAAGCGATATCGATTTACTGGTTACCATTAGGCAGCCACTGAATACCCGGCAAAGAAAAGATCTGATGCAGGGTTTTCTGGAAATATCAGCACCGCCTGGCAGCGTTGATAACTATCGGGCGCTGGAAGTGACCATCGTGGTCTATTCACAACTTGTGCCGTGGCGATTCCCTCCGGCGAGAGAGATGCAGTTTGGCGAATGGTTGCGTGATGATATCTGCGCTGGCGTGTATGAACCGGCGCAGGTGGATCCTGATCTTTCCATCCTGCTGACCCAGGCCCGGCGCGCCAGCGTAGCGTTGTTCGGTGAACCCGCTGAGACGTTATTCAACGTCATCCCTTTTAGCGATGTCGTGCAAACATTACGGCATATCCTTGATATGTGGCAGAAACCGGGCGATTTAGAAGGTGACGAGCGAAATATCATCCTTACTCTGGCGCGTATTTGGTACAGCGTAGTTACGGGCAATATTGTCGCTAAAGATGAAGCCGCCTCCTGGCTTATACCGCAATTACCCGATGAGTATGCGGATACGCTGCAAGCTGCACGTGCGGAATACCTGGGGTTAACCAAAAAGAACTGGACTGCGTCTATGCCGTCTGTTGAACGCTTTGTGTTTTATGCAAAAAAACAGATTGCCGATCGGCTTGAATAATATATTCAACGATGTTGGAAGATACACTTTCTGTTTAACTCATTTAAATAACCTGATGGGATGGGGCGTGAGGTACGGGCCTTTACCTTTACATGACGTCTGCATCTTTCTATATTCAAAAATCGAATCAATAAGTCACAGAAATTCTGATATTTATAACCCCGGTACCTGCCACCTAATGGACGAAAAAAATGGGTAAAGCAGTCATTGCAATTCACGGCGGCGCAGGGGCTATCACCCGTTCGCAGCTGAGTCAGGAGCAAGAGTTGCGTTATATTCAGGCGCTGTCGGATATCGTTGAAACCGGCCAGCGGATGCTAGAGGACGGTCGTAGCGCACTGGATGTGGTGACCGAAGCCGTGCGCTTACTGGAAGAGTGTCCGTTGTTTAATGCCGGAATTGGCGCGGTATATACCCGTGATGAAACCCATGAACTGGATGCCTGCGTGATGGACGGTAACACGCTTAATGCGGGAGCCGTTGCCGGAGTCAGCCATTTACGCAATCCGATTCTCGCGGCGCGCCTGGTAATGGAACATAGCCCACACGTCATGATGATAGGTGAAGGGGCTGAGAACTTTGCCATTGCGCAGGGTATGGAACGCGTATCAGCGGATATTTTCTCTACGCCAGAACGCTATGCTCAACTGCTGGCGGCGCGAACAGCGGGTGAAACGGTGCTGGACCATAGCGCGAGCCCGCTGGATGAAAACAACAAAATGGGTACCGTGGGGGCGGTCGCGTTAGATATGTTTGGCAATCTGGCGGCCGCAACATCGACCGGTGGAATGACCAACAAATTACCGGGGCGGGTGGGTGACAGTCCGTTGGTCGGCGCAGGCTGTTATGCCAATAACGCAAGTGTGGCAGTCTCCTGCACCGGAACCGGGGAAGTCTTTATTCGTGCGCTGGCGGCCTATGACATTGCGGCGTTGATGGACTATGGCGGTCTGAGTTTATCGGAGGCGTGTGAACGCGTAGTAATGGAAAAATTACCGGCGCTCGGTGGCAGCGGCGGTTTAATTGCTATCGATCATGAGGGCAATGTCGCCTTGCCGTTTAATAGCGAAGGCATGTACCGCGCCTGGGGATACGCAGGCGATACGCCAACCACCGGTATTTATCGGGAAAAAGGAGATAGCGTTGCCACACAGTGATGAGCTTGATGCCAGCGACGTGCTGGCAGTCAACAATCTGAATATTGCCTTTGAACAGGAGCAGCAGCGCGTCAGTGCGGTGCGCAATCTGTCATTTCGCCTGAAGCGTGGCGAAACGCTGGCGATCGTGGGCGAATCCGGTTCAGGAAAATCGGTAACAGCCTTGTCGCTGATGCGTCTGATTGAACAGGCAGGCGGCGAAGTCAGCTGCGATGAAATGCTGCTACGACGCCGTAACCGACAGGTTATTGAGCTGGGTGAACAGAGCGCATCACAAATGCGTCACGTGCGCGGTGCGGATATCGCGATGATCTTCCAGGAGCCTATGACATCGCTCAATCCGGTGTTTACCGTGGGCGAGCAGATTGCAGAGTCTATACGCTTGCACCAGGGCGCCAGCCATGAAGAGGCGATGGTAGAAGCGAAGCGAATGCTCGATCAGGTGCGTATCCCCGAGGCGAAGGCGATTTTATCGCGATATCCACACCAGCTTTCCGGCGGTATGCGCCAGCGGGTGATGATCGCCATGGCACTGTCGTGTCGCCCTGCGGTTTTAATTGCCGATGAGCCGACGACCGCGCTGGATGTCACCATTCAGGCGCAGATCCTGCAACTGATAAAAGTGTTGCAGCAGGATATGTCGATGGGAGTGATCTTCATTACCCACGATATGGGCGTTGTGGCGGATATTGCTGACCGCGTGCTGGTGATGTATCAGGGCGAGGCGGTAGAAACCGGCAGCGTTGAACAAATTTTTCACGCTCCCCAGCATCCCTATACCAAAGCGCTGTTGGCAGCCGTGCCGCAGCTTGGGGCGATGAACGGGCATGAGCTTCCGCGCCGTTTCCCGCTCATTTCATTGCACGATCCCAGTCATGTAGAACCGCAGACCGAGCAGGACACCGTGGTTGAAGGCGAGCCTATTCTGCGGGTACGTAATTTGGTGACGCGTTTTCCTCTACGCAGCGGCATTCTAAATCGCGTGACTCGCGAGGTGCATGCAGTGGAAAACGTCAGCTTTGACCTGTGGCCGGGAGAAACGCTCTCACTGGTGGGGGAGTCGGGCTGCGGGAAATCCACCACCGGGCGGGCGCTGCTGCGCCTGGTTGAGTCTCAGCGTGGGGAAATCATTTTCAACGGACAGCGTATTGATACCCTTGCTGCCAGCAAGTTGCAGCCGCTGCGTCGGGATATTCAGTTTATCTTCCAGGATCCGTATGCCTCGCTCGATCCGCGCCAGACTGTGGGATATTCCATTCTGGAGCCGCTACGGGTACATGGATTATTGCAGGGCGATGCGGGGTCAAAACGGGTTGCATGGTTGTTGGAACGTGTAGGCTTGCTACCTGAGCATGCCTGGCGCTATCCGCATGAGTTTTCCGGCGGTCAGCGTCAGCGTATCTGTATTGCACGGGCATTGGCGCTCAATCCCAAAGTGATTATTGCCGATGAATCTGTCTCGGCGCTGGATGTTTCAATTCGTGGGCAAATCATCAACCTGATGCTCGACCTGCAGCGAGAATTGGGTATCGCATATCTGTTTATTTCCCACGATATGGCGGTAGTGGAACGGATCAGTCACCGTGTGGCGGTGATGTATCTGGGGCAGATCGTTGAGATAGGCACCCGGCGGGCGGTGTTTGAAAATCCGCAACATCCGTACACTCGCAAGCTGATGGCGGCAGTTCCGGTCGCCGATCCATCCCATCACCGTCCCCAGCGCGTGCTGTTGTCGGACGATATCCCCAGCAATATTCGCAAACGTGGCGAAGAGATTTCCCCCGTTTCGCTCCAGTTAGTTGGTCCGGGGCATTATGTTGCGCGTGGGCAACCAGAAAATGCGCTTTCGCGTTTATAACAGGCAGGCAGGGTTTAAGGAGAATAACATGACAAAAATTGTTGCTCGAAAATGGCTGGTTGCTGTGGGAGTGGTCTCTGCACTGGCCGCATCGCCTGGCTGGGCCGCCAAAGATGTGGTGGTGGCGGTGGGATCCAATTTCACGACGCTCGACCCCTATGACGCGAATGACACGTTGTCGCAGGCGGTAGCGAAGTCGTTTTATCAGGGGTTGTTTGGCCTTGATAAAGAGATGAAACTGAAAAATGTGCTCGCGGAGAGTTATACGGTTTCTGATGATGGGCTGACCTATACCCTTAAGCTGCGTCAGGGGGTGAAGTTTCAGGATGGCACCGACTTCAACGCCGATGCGGTTAAAGCTAACCTCGATCGGGCCAGTAACCCGGAAAACCATCTGAAACGTTACAACCTGTATAAGAATATCGATAAAACCGAAGTCGTCGATCCGTCGACGGTGAAGATTACGCTGAAACAGCCGTTCTCTGCCTTTATCAATATTCTGGCGCACCCGGCAACGGTGATGATTTCTCCCGCCGCGCTGGAGAAATACGGTAAGGAGATCGGTTTCCATCCTGTGGGGACCGGGCCGTACCAGCTTGATACCTGGAATCAGACGGATTTTGTGAAGGTTAAGAAGTTCGCGGGCTACTGGCAGCAAGGGCTGCCAAAGCTGGATACGATTACCTGGCGTCCGGTGACCGACAACAACACGCGTGCAGCCATGCTACAAACTGGGGAAGCGCAGTTTGCCTTCCCAATCCCTTACGAGCAGGCGGCGTTACTGGCGAAGAACAAAAACCTGGAACTGGTGGCCAGTCCGTCTATTATGCAGCGTTATATCAGCATGAACGTCACGCAAAAACCGTTCGACAACCCAAAAGTGCGTGAAGCGCTGAACTATGCCATCAACCGCCAGGCGCTGGTGAAAGTGGCTTTTGCTGGTTACGCGACGCCGGCAACCGGCGTTCTCCCCCCGTCGATAGCCTATGCGCAAAGCTATACGCCGTGGCCCTACGACCCGGCGAAAGCGCGCGAACTGCTGAAAGAAGCAGGTTATCCGAACGGTTTTACCACTACGCTATGGTCTTCGCATAACCACAGTACCGCGCAGAAAGTGCTGCAATTTACCCAGCAGCAGCTGGCGCAGGTGGGCATTAAGGCTCAGGTTACAGCGATGGATGCTGGTCAGCGCGCCGCGGAAGTGGAAGGGAAAGCGCAGAAAGAGAGCGGGGTACGGATGTTCTACACCGGCTGGTCGGCGTCTACGGGTGAAGCTGACTGGGCGCTGTCACCGCTGTTTGCATCACAAAACTGGCCGCCAACTCTGTTTAACACGGCGTTCTACAGCAATAAGCAGGTGGACAGTGATTTATCGGCAGCGTTGCAAACTAACGATCCGGCGCAGAAAGCGAAGCTGTACAAAGACGCGCAGGATATTATCTGGAAAGAGTCGCCGTGGATCCCGCTGGTAGTGGAAAAACTGATTTCGGCGCACAGCACCAGGTTGACCGGATTCTGGATCATGCCGGATACCGGATTTAGCTTTGATGATGCGGATTTAAAATAAGCTATTCATTCGGCCCCGCAGCCCAGGGGCCGGCGAAGGGAGCGTGATGCTTAACTATGTTTTCAAGCGCCTGCTGGGGTTGATTCCAACTCTGTTGATTGTTGCGGTGCTGGTATTTTTATTTGTTCATCTGCTACCCGGCGATCCGGCCCGGCTGATTGCCGGACCGGAAGCTGACGCCGAGGTGATTGAATTGGTGCGTAAGCAGCTGGGTCTGGACCAGCCGCTGCATGTTCAGTTCTGGCATTACATGACCAACGTGTTGCAGGGCGATTTTGGCACGTCGATGGTTTCTCGTCGCCCGGTTTCTGAAGAGATAGCCAGTCGTTTTATGCCATCACTATGGCTGACTATTGCCAGTATGGCGTGGGCGGTATTGTTTGGTATGACGGCGGGGATCATTGCTGCCGTATGGCGAAATCGTTGGCCGGACAGATTAAGCATGACGCTGGCGGTCACCGGGATCTCGTTCCCGGCGTTTGCGCTTGGCATGCTGCTGATGCAGATATTCTCCGTTGAGCTCGGTTGGTTACCCACCGTTGGCGCTGACACCTGGATGCACTATATCCTCCCGTCTATTACGCTGGGCGCGGCGGTGGCTGCGGTGTTAGCCCGATTTACTCGCGCCTCGTTTGTTGATGTGCTCAGCGAAGATTATATGCGTACCGCGCGCGCTAAAGGGGTGAGTGAAACCTGGGTGGTGTTAAAACATGGTCTGCGTAATGCGATGATCCCGGTGGTCACCATGATGGGACTACAGTTTGGCTTTTTGCTTGGTGGATCAATCGTGGTTGAGAAGGTGTTCAACTGGCCAGGGCTTGGGCGACTGTTGGTGGACTCCGTCGAAATGCGCGACTACCCGGTGATTCAGGCCGAGGTACTGTTGTTTTCTCTGGAATTTATTCTTATTAACTTAGTGGTGGATGTGCTCTACGCTGCCATTAATCCGGCTATCAGGTACAAGTAAGGATGCGATTTTTTAACTGGCGCCGACAGGCGATTTTAAATGCGATGCCCCTTGTTAAGCCAGAGCAGATACGCACACCGTGGCATGAGTTCTGGCGTCGGTTCCGTCGACAGCACATGGCGATGGTCGCTGGGCTGTTTGTATTGCTCCTGATCATGGTGGCGATTTTTGCCCGCTGGCTGACGCCATTTGATGCCGAGAATTACTTCGATTATGACCGTTTGAATGATGGGCCGTCGATGCTGCATTGGTTTGGCGTTGACTCACTGGGACGGGATATTTTTAGCCGCGTGCTGGTTGGCGCGCAAATCTCGCTGGCGGCAGGAGTCTTTGCCGTGTTTATTGGCGCGGCGATTGGTACGGTACTGGGGCTGCTGGCGGGATACTACGAAGGCTGGTGGGATCGACTGATCATGCGAATCTGCGATGTGCTGTTCGCCTTTCCGGGGATATTGCTGGCGATAGCCGTGGTCGCCGTGCTGGGCAGCGGAATTGCTAATGTGATCATTGCCGTGGCCATTTTCTCCATTCCAGCCTTCGCGCGCCTGGTGCGCGGGAATACGCTGGTGCTGAAGCAACAGACGTTTATTGAGTCTGCGCGCAGTATTGGTGCCAGCGATGCGACCATCATCTTCAACCATATTCTGCCTGGAACGGTCTCATCGATCGTGGTCTTCTTTACCATGCGAATTGGTACGTCGATTATCTCTGCCGCGAGCTTGTCATTCCTGGGATTAGGCGCACAGCCGCCGACGCCGGAGTGGGGGGCAATGCTTAATGAAGCGCGCGCTGATATGGTGATCGCGCCGCACGTGGCGATTTTCCCGGCGGTAGCGATATTCCTGACGGTGCTGGCGTTTAACTTACTGGGAGATGGTCTGCGCGACGCGCTGGACCCGAAAATTAAAGGGTAAACCGTAGGCCGGATAAGGCATTGCCGGATGCGGCATAAATGCCTTATCCGGCCTACGTTGGGTTACGCTAATTAAACGCGGGTGCCCCACAGATCGTATTCATCTGCGTTTTCGACCTTCACGCGGATGATATCGCCAGGTTTCACCTTGGTTTCACCATTCAGGTATACCGCGCCGTCGATTTCTGGAGCATCAGCCATGCTACGACCAATTGCGCCTTCTTCGTCAACTTCATCAACGATAACCAGAATCTCGCGGCCCACTTTCTCCTGCAAACGTTCAGCAGAGATCTGCTGCTGCAATTGCATAAAGCGGTTCCAGCGTTCTTCTTTCACCTCTTCCGGGATTTGATCCGGCAGGTCATTAGCGCCAGCGCCTTCTACCGGGCTGTATTTAAAGCAGCCCACGCGATCCAGACGCGCTTCCTTCAGGAAGTCGAGCAACATCTGGAAGTCTTCTTCCGTTTCACCCGGGAAACCAACAATGAAGGTGGAGCGCAGCGTCAGTTCAGGGCAGATTTCACGCCACTGCTTGATGCGCGCCAGCTGTCTGTCCACGGAGCCCGGGCGTTTCATCAGTTTAAGAATACGCGGGCTGGCATGCTGTAACGGGATGTCCAGATACGGCAGGATTTTGCCTTCCGCCATCAGCGGGATCACATCATCAACGTGCGGGTAAGGGTAGACGTAATGGAGGCGCGTCCAGATCCCCAGTTTTGATAACTGTTCGCACAGATCAACCATGCTGGTTTTGACCGGCTCGCCGTTATGGAAACCGGTACGATGCTTCACATCTACACCGTAAGCAGAGGTATCCTGAGAGATTACCAGAATCTCTTTCACGCCCGCATCGACCAGACGCTTGGCTTCGCTGAGGACGTCGCCAATCGGACGGCTCACCAGATCGCCGCGCATGGATGGAATAATGCAGAACGTGCAGCGGTGGTTACAGCCCTCGGAAATCTTCAGATAGGCGTAATGGCGAGGAGTCAGCTTAACGCCCTGCTCAGGAACCAGGCTCTGGAACGGGTTGTGTTTTGGTTTTGGCACATAGTGGTGAACGTGCTCCAGAACCTGTTCATAGCTATGCGGCCCGGTGATTTCCAGTACCTTCGGGTGGACTTCACGGATCTGATCGACTTTCGCGCCCAGACAGCCGGTGACAATCACCTTACCGTTCTCATTCAGCGCTTCGCCAATTGCTTCCAGGGACTCCTGAACCGCACTGTCGATAAAGCCGCAGGTATTAACGATAACCATATCCGCGTCGTCGTAGCTTGGCACAACATCATAGCCTTCGGTACGAAGTTCGGTCAGGATGCGCTCAGAATCGACGAGGTTTTTCGGACAACCTAGTGATATAAAACCAATTTTTGCCATTTTCTTATACTGTACATTGCTCGTAATCGGGGGATTATACAGATGCCTTCACGGTACATCTATATCTGATCAGCATAAGACGGAGAGAATAAAGAGCGATACCTATAAAGAGTAGATCGGTCAGTGAAAGGTGTTTAGTGAGTCTAATTCCGGCTTTAAGTGCCGCTTCTTGGCTATAGACACTCATTATCGTAAATTTTATCTCGTCGAGCGTTACTAATGAGGTTTAATTTGAAAGATATTGTTTTGAAGTCGAAACTTGAAATGGCTAAAACTCTTTATGCTAATGGTGTGAGTTTATATTATATCTCACTTGCCACAGGCTTAAGTTGGCGTGTATTAATGACAGAATTAACGTTCATCGCCAGTCATGAAAATATTCGACAAAAATCTAACGCTCACGTACCCAAACTTTAAATAATTCACCTGTCTATTACCATCCTACAAAATTTGAAAGGTAACGTTAATATGTATATTTCGCCACTTCCGGTCGCCACGGACTCTGATGTTGATAAACTTAGAGATGATATTGCTAATAAACTTTTATTCACTATTGGCAAAGATCCCGCAATCGCCACGAAACGGGAGTGGCTTAATGCGACGTTATATGCGGTACGCGATCGGATGGTCGAGTGCTGGCACCGTTCTAATCGGGCGCAATTCTCTCAGGATGCGCGCCAGGTATATTATCTGTCGATGGAATTTTTAATTGGTCGTACGCTATCCAATGCATTGCTCTCTTTAGGTATTTATGACGAAGTCAGAAGCGCGCTGGAGGCAATGGGGCTTGAACTGGAAGAACTGATTGATGAAGAAAACGATCCCGGGTTAGGTAATGGTGGTCTCGGTCGTCTGGCGGCCTGCTTCCTTGATTCACTGGCGACGCTTGGGTTGCCGGGATGTGGATACGGTATTCGTTATAACTACGGTATGTTCAAACAAAATATCGTTAACGGTGTACAAAAAGAGTCGCTGGATTATTGGCTGGAATACGGTAATCCCTGGGAGTTCAAACGTCATAATACGCATTATAAAGTACGTTTTGGCGGGCGTGTTCAACAGGAGGGGAATAAAACCCGCTGGCTTGAAACTGAGGATATTCTGGCCGTGGCGCATGATCAAATTATTCCAGGTTATGCGACGGACACGACTAATACGTTACGCTTGTGGAACGTGCAGGTGAATAGCGAAGTTAATGCGGGCAAACTGAATCAGCAGGCCGACTTTGCTACTGAAGTGGAAAACAAATACCACTTCGATCGTATCTCGCGGGTTTTGTACCCGGATGATTCCACCGATGCGGGGCGTGAATTGCGTTTACGCCAGGCCTATTTCTTGGCCTCGGCGACGATTCAGGATATTCTGAGTCGTCATTATCAGTTGCACAAAACATACGACAATCTGGCCGATAAAATTGCGATTCACCTTAATGATACGCATCCGGTACTGGCGATCCCTGAGTTGATGCGTTTATTGATTGATCATCATCAGTTTAGTTGGGATAACGCGTTTGACGTGACCTGTCAGATTTTTTCTTATACCAACCATACGTTGATGAGTGAGGCGCTGGAGACCTGGCCAGTAGAAATGCTAAGTCGAATTTTGCCGCGCCATTTGCAGATTATTTTTGAGATTAACGATCGTTTTCTGAAGACCTTACAGGAACGTTATCGTAATGACAGCGATCTACTGAAACGTGTGTCGTTAATTGATGAATCCAATGGTCGCGTCGTTCGTATGGCCTGGCTGGCAGTAGTTGTCAGTCATAAGGTTAACGGCGTGTCGGCATTGCATTCAAAACTGATGACCGAATCACTGTTTGCAGATTTTGCGAATATTTTTCCCCTGCGTTTCACCAACGTAACCAATGGTGTGACTGCGCGTCGTTGGCTGGCGCTGGCGAATCCACCGCTTGCCAAAGTGCTGGACGAAAATATCGGTGACAGCTGGCGGACTAAATTAATGCAGTTGGGCGAGCTGAAGCAGTTTATAGATTATCCGTCGGTGAATGAGGCTGTGCATCGTGCGAAACGTGAAAATAAGCAGCGGCTGGCGCACCATATTGCCACTCACTACGGCGTGGTGGTGAATCCTGATGCGCTGTTTGATGTGCAGGTGAAACGCATCCACGAGTACAAGCGGCAACTCATGAATGTGCTCCACGTTATTACACGTTATAACCGGATCAAAGCCGCGCCGGATGCCAACTGGGTACCGCGAGTGAATATCTTTGCCGGAAAAGCAGCCTCCTCTTATCACATGGCAAAACAAATTATTCGCTTGATTAACGATGTGGCGCAGTTAGTCAATAACGATCCGCAGATTGGCGGCAAACTGAAAGTAGTATTTATTCCGGATTACAGCGTCAGTCTTGCTCAGCTAATTATTCCGGCAGCCGATCTGTCAGAGCAAATTTCCCTGGCCGGGACGGAAGCCTCCGGGACCAGTAATATGAAATTCGGTATGAATGGTGCGCTGACTATCGGTACGCTTGACGGTGCGAATATCGAAATGCGCGAATACGTTGGGGAAGATAACATCTTTATCTTTGGCAATACGGCGAATCAGGTTGAAACTCTGCGACGTGATGGCTATGACCCGAGGCACATCTTTGAAAAGGATGAGGAACTTCATCAGGTGCTGACGCAAATCGGTACGGGGGTGTTCAGTCCGCAGGAGCCAGGGCGTTATAGAGAGGTGTTGGATTCATTGATTAACTTCGGCGACTACTATCAGGTGTTGGCCGATTATCGCAGCTATGTAGATTGCCAGGATTCGGTGGACGAGTTGTATCGTACTCCCCGGGAGTGGACGACAAAAACCATGCACAATATTGCTAACATGGGGTATTTCTCGTCGGACAGAACGGTTCAGGAATATGCCGACCATATCTGGCGCATAGCAAAAATTCGCGTGTAATCAGTTTTTCTAACGCTCAGCCTCTCTGGTTTTCATCACAGGGAGGCTGTTTGCAAATCAGCCAGAATAGGTGAGAGGATTTTGTGGGTATTGCTTTCTTTGCGCGATGAGGCAAACACGCTAAATTGTGGCAAGGGAAACGGAGTGTTTATTTTTTTTAGTCCATACAGCTGAGCGTGTGTTTCAAATACCTTTTCCGGGATCACCCCTAAACAATGGGTATTGGACACAATCGTCAGAATCGCCGTAAACGATGAGGTAAGCAGGCAGCGTTCTCCGGTTCTGAATTTTTTATCCACAATACTGCGATGATAAATGATTTTCTCATTCTTAGTATTGTAACCGACCAGGTTAGCATTTCTGAATTGCGCTTCACTGATGGTGTTACCATATAAAGAATTATTCTGCGAGGCCGCCAGCACCAGGCGCATATCGCATATTTTCTGGCATGAAAGACTTGCTGACTCTACAGAAAAGGTAGAAAAAACGACATCTGCCTGACGCATATTCAGCAGTTCAATAATACTCTGTTCATTCAGGTCGGCGGTAAGGTGCAGGAGGCTGATATCGGCGTCAGTCTCGATTATTCTGGCGGTGACATCTGGAATAACGATAGGGGAAATAAAAGATTCCGTATAAAGCGTTAACCTTTTCTTGGCGGCAGGCGTGGAAAGCGGCATCAGCGTTGACAGCTTATCGATAATTGGGATTGTATTATCATACAGTTCATCAGAATAGACCGTCGGTAACAGTGCATTCCCGCTACGGACAAAAAGATTATCACCCATCATTTCGCGCAGTTTTCTTAATGACTGGCTGACGGCGGAAGGTGATATGTTCAGCATGTCAGCAACTCTGGAAATGCTACCCACGCTATAGATCAAACAGAAAATGGTCAGCAGATTGAGATCTATTTTTGATAGTGTGCGTATTTTTTCTGCATCATTTGCTTTCGACATAGACCCCTCATCATCAACACCATGGCAGTAACCACATCAGGTATAGCAAAAAAAGTCAGGCGAGTCAGACACTGGGCGCCTTCGATCAGCGTACAGAATGAAGTTGTAACATTGTAAATTATGTTAATCAATTGGGCTTTATTGATGTAGGACATCTATTTGTTCAAAAAACAACCATACTATTAAGTTGCACCATAGTTGGAAAGAGGAGGAACAAAGTATGGTTGTTGACAGACTGAGAACCGATCTTCTCAACAAATTGATAAACGCCCGTATCGAACTTGCCGCTTATCTGCAGTTGAGAAAAGCGAAAGGCTACATGTCAGTTAGCGAGAGCGATCGCCTGCGTGATGTTTTTTTTGCACTGAATCGCGAATTGCACGAGCAATCACAGCTTCACGGTATGCATCTTGATCAGGAAGAGTGGAATGCCCTTCATCGTGCTGAAGGGGCGTTAGCCGCCGCCGCTGTTTGTCTTATGAGTGGACATCACGATTGTCCAACGTTTATCGCCGTTAACGCAGAGAAACTTGAAAACTGCCTGACAACGCTGACGCTGAGTATCCAGAGTTTGCAATCTTACCCAACGCTGGAACACGTCTGAATCAGGGGGAGGGCGCTCCCCCTTTTCGTCAAGATTATGTAAATGTAGCGGGATAATTCCCCTTGCTGGCTACGCTTTATGCAGAGCCATTAAGGAGGTGTTATGCGTCGACTCTTTCTCTGTGCTGCCTCATTCGCGTTACTTTCAGCTTATGCCGCTGCGGTAAAGGTAGAAGTGCTGCAAACTAAACTCGATCACCCATGGTCACTGGCTTTTTTACCCGATAATCGCGGTATGCTCATTACGCTCAAAGGTGGGCAACTTCGACTCTGGCAGCCTGATAAAGGGCTTTCCGACCCGCTGACCGGCGTACCAAAAGTCTGGGCGAATGGTCAGGGAGGACTGCTTGATGTGGCGTTAGCACCGGATTTTGTACAATCTCGCCGGGTATGGCTAAGCTTCGCTGAAGCCGACCGCGAAGGCAAAGCGGGCACCGCGGTAGGCTACGGGCGATTGAGTGACGATCTCAAACATCTGCAAGGATTTCAGACCGTTTTTCGCCAACAGCCAAAGCTTTCCACCGGGAACCATTTTGGTGGACGTCTGGTATTTGATGGTAACGGTTATCTGTTTATTGGCCTGGGAGAGAATAATCAACGTGCTACCGCCCAGGACCTGGATAAATTGCAGGGTAAATTAGTCAGACTGACCGACGAGGGCAAAATTCCGCCGGATAATCCGTTTGTGAACAAGGCGGGAGCGCGGGCAGAGATTTGGTCGTATGGCATCCGCAACCCGCAGGGGATGGCGATGAATCCGTGGAGTGATGTGCTGTGGCTCAATGAGCATGGTCCACGCGGAGGCGATGAGATTAATATCCCCGAGAAAGGGAAAAACTACGGCTGGCCTATCGCGACCTGGGGGGTTAACTACAGTGGTTTGAAAATTCCCGAAGCAAAAGGTCAAATTGTTGCTGGCACGGAACAACCCATCTTTTACTGGGAAAAGTCGCCGGCGGTTAGTGGAATGGCTTTTTACAATAGCGGTACCTTCCCGCAGTGGCGGCAAAAGTTGTTCATCGGCGCGTTGAAAGATAAAGAAGTGATCGTGCTGAGCGTTAAAGGGAATACGGTGACTGAGGATGGTCGTCTGTTGCAGGAAAGGGGGCAGCGGATCCGTGATGTGCGCGTCGGACCAGACGGTTATTTGTACGTGCTAACCGACGAGTCCGACGGGGAATTACTGAAAGTGAGTCCCTGATTTGGTTAGCTGACCGGGATCATCACGATTTTTTGAAACGCCGGGCGCTCGGTCAGTTGTTGATACCAGCGTTCCAGATGCGGGCGCGGGGTCCAGCTCAGGCCAACGTTGAACAGGTTATAGATGAACGGTGCCACAGCGATATCCGCGGTGCCAAATTCAGCCCCGGAGAACCATGGCTGGTCTGCCAGCGCGTTATCCAGAATGGCAAACAGGTTATCGCAAACTTGCTTACTTGCCTCAATGGCCGCCATATCGCGCTGATCGGCAGGTGTTCTGACCAAACCAAATAAGATAACCCGATGCGCAGGGCTTAGCGTCTGATTTGCCCAGTCCATCCATTTTTCACCGACAGCGCGCGCGGCCGGGGCGTCAATCCACAAACGTTTTTGTCCGTACTGAGCGGCCAGATAGCGGACAATGGTATTGGATTCCCACAGAACAACGTCCGTTTCATCATCGCGTAGTAGCGGGACCAGTCCGTTCGGGTTCAGTGCCAGATAGTCGGCATCGCGGTTACCGCCATGCTGCCCGCCCGCCAGAATTTGGTTATACGGCAGTTCCAGTTCCTCGAGCGTCCACAATACTTTTTTTACGTTGGTCGAGTTATTGCGACCCCACAGTGTAATCATAGTAACCCCGCAAATTAATTGAGCAGCTTTATGGCTGCAGATGCCATCTGACTAGCTCACATGGTGGGGTAAACCTAATATTTACGCAACAAAGTCTAAAAAAATCGTGCCAGGAGCAGCGCAGCGCGGCGTTATTGCATAAACTTTAAAAACTTTACCAACTTACGGTTTCTTTAAGCTCGTTAGTGCGTTATTACTCACCGCACTTATTTTACACGTCATCCATCAGACTTTTTCTGCATGGGTTGGTCGAGGTCGCTTGGCCGGTTTTGTGTAAACACGGTGTGGTATGACGTGGTTTTTTGGAATGGATACTCGGGTGGCATTTATGACGCAATACTTCTCTTCACTTCGCAGCTTTGCTGCAGGTTCTGCACTCTTAATCCTTTTGGTGCCGACCGTACAGGCGGCGGAGCAACCGACGGCCCCGCCGAGCGTGGACGCGCGCGCGTGGATTCTGATGGATTACGCCAGTGGTAAGGTGCTGGCGGAAGGTAATGCTGATGAGAAACTGGATCCTGCCAGTCTGACCAAAATCATGACCAGCTATGTGGTTGGGCAGGCGCTGAAGGCCGGAAAAATTAACCTCAACGACATGGTCACCGTGGGCAAAGACGCCTGGGCGACCGGTAATCCAGCCCTGCGCGGTTCGTCGGTCATGTTCCTCAAGCCCGGCGATCAGGTTGCGGTGTCCGATCTGAATAAAGGCGTTATCATTCAGTCAGGTAACGATGCCTGTATTGCACTCGCTGATTACGTTGCTGGCAGCCAGGAATCCTTTATTGGTCTGATGAACGGCTATGCGAAAAAACTGGGGCTGACTAACACGACTTTCCAGACGGTACACGGCCTGGATGCGGCAGGACAGTTCAGTACCGCACGTGATATGGCGTTGCTCGGGAAGGCGTTAATCCACGATGTGCCGGAAGAGTACGCTATTCACAAAGAGAAAGAATTTACCTTCAATAAAATACGTCAACCGAACCGCAACCGTCTGCTGTGGAGTACTAACCTGAACGTGGACGGTATGAAAACCGGGACCACTGCCGGGGCGGGATACAACCTGGTGGCCTCCGCGACCCAGGGCGATATGCGCCTGATCTCCGTGGTGCTGGGAGCAAAAACCGACCGCATTCGTTTTAATGAGTCAGAAAAGCTGCTGACCTGGGGCTTCCGCTTCTTTGAAACCGTTACGCCGATCAAGCCGGATGCGACTTTCGTGACCCAGCGCGTCTGGTTTGGCGATAAGAGTGAAGTGAATTTGGGCGCCGGAGAAGGGGGGTCTGTGACCATCCCGCGTGGCCAGCTCAAAAACCTGAAGGCCAGCTTTACCCTGACTGAACCACAGCTAACAGCACCGCTGAAGAAAGGTCAGGTTGTGGGCACTATCGACTTCCAGTTGAACGGAAAATCCATTGAGCAGCGTCCGTTGATGGTGATGGAAGATGTGGAAGAGGGTGGTTTCTTTAGCCGCATGTGGGACTTTGTGATGATGAAATTCCACCAGTGGTTTGGTGGTTGGTTCTCTTAATCTTATCTATTGCCGGATGGCGCAATCGCCGTCCGGCAGTATCTGTTAGTACTTCAGCGTGATACGTTGCGCTTTAGCGTACTCAACAAACGCATCGTCAGGGCGGTTATCACTGATGATGGTATCAAAGCGTTTTAATTCCCCCATCCTTGCAGGTCGCACCTTACCAAACTTGCTGTGATCGACCACCAAAACGTGATGCTGCGCCATCGACATTGCCCAGTGCTTCACCGGCAGTTCTTCCAGATTAAAACAGGTCGCGCCTTTCTCAATATGAACGCCTGCCGCGGAATAAAAGGCGATATCCGGACAGAGGTTGTTCAGCGTTTCCTGGAAATCGAGCGGTTTAAAAATCGCGTTACTGGCATGGAATTCGCCACCACACAGAATGACGCGGCACTGCGGTTTTTCCTGCAGTACCAGAAACGTATTCAACGAGTAGCAGATTGCGGTGAAGGGCAGTTCATTGTCGATCGCTTCAATGATCCACGGCGTGGTCGTACCGCAATCGAAAAAGATGGTCTGATGCGCCTGCACGAGACTCGCCGCCTGCTGGGCAGCGCGACGCTTTTCATCAACCAGACGGGATTTTTGATCGCTGATTAAATAGTGGTTAGCGCTGCGGGGTTCCAGAACAATATAGCCCCCGAGCAGCACGACGGGAGCATCATGATTATTCAGGTCGCGACGAATGGTCATCTCAGATACGCCCAGCAACGTCGCGGCTTCTTTGAGGTGTAATTTATCGCTGCGTTTCAGCGCCTGCAGTAATTGACCAATACGCTCGTCGCGTCGAGTTTCCATAGTTCCCCTGGAGAATAGAGTAAGTGCTCAGTTTCGCGCTTAATACTACTCTTTTTACCGTGGGTTAGTCACGTACCCAACCTTTACGGATGGGGAGGGCGAAGCAGGTGCGATAGCACGTCTGCAAGCCGAGGTACAAGGTTGTGCCGAACCGTTGCCAGATCATCTGGGCGCTCAGGCAACCGATCAACCCGGCCAGTAATCCGCCCAGCATATCCAGCGGCCAGTGAACGCCAAGGTAAACACGTGACCAGGCAATCGCCACGGCGACAACCATCAGCAGAGCACCCGTCCACAAGCGATGCCAGAACAGAAAGGCCAGAGCAAAGGTAAAGATAACCGTACCGTGGTCGCTCGGGAAAGAGTCATCTGCCGCATGGTGCAGGAAGTTATAGCCGATGTGGTTAACGAACGGACGATCGTGGGGGAAAAGATGCCCCATCAGCCAGGAAATCGTCAGACCGACTACTAACGCAATGGCCATTTTGATGACCAACTGGCGCTGGAGCGTAACCTGACCACGAGGTCCCCAAAGCCAGAGCACAACGGCTAACAGCGGCACAATGCTGATCAGATCTTTGGCAATGAAAATGGCGAGCGAAATTGCCCATTGCGCAGAGTCGGGTGTTGCATTGATCAAGTAAAAAAGAGAATTGTTCAGATTTTCCAGCATAACGTCCAGACTCAGTGTAATCGTTAAAAAGGCCCATAGGGGGAAGAGCATAAAATTGCTTTCACGGGATAAAAAGCGGTCTTGTCTTATTTGCCTGTTAAATGACGATTTTTAAGACAATTTATGAGGCTTATTGAGCATGATAGCGGTCTCAACTTAAATTAACCTTAAAGCAAAATGTTCTTGAGCAAATGAGTGTAAAAATGTGCGCATTTTGCTTTCAAATCACATAATTCACTATCACCAGTACGGCGCATTTATTACACTTTGCGCGATTTTTCTATAGTTAAGAGATTGCATGCAGAACCGTTTATCTTCAGGCGTCCGTTTGGGGCGTCAGGCATTACTTTTCCCGCTCTGTCTGGTGCTTTACGAATTCTCCACTTATATTGGCAACGATATGATCCAGCCCGGAATGTTGGCGGTGGTGGCGCAATATAACGCCGGATTAGATTGGGTACCTACGTCTATGACCGCCTATCTGGCAGGCGGCATGTTTTTGCAGTGGTTGTTAGGACCGCTGTCGGACCGTATTGGTCGTCGTCCGGTAATGTTAACCGGCGTGATCTGGTTCATCGTTACCTGCCTTGCAACCCTGCTTGCACAGAATATTGAGCAATTTACCTTCCTGCGTTTTTTGCAGGGGATAAGCCTGTGCTTTATTGGTGCGGTGGGTTACGCCGCCATTCAGGAATCTTTTGAAGAAGCGGTCTGCATAAAAATTACCGCGCTGATGGCAAACGTGGCGCTGATTGCGCCACTGCTGGGTCCGTTGGTAGGCGCAGCCTGGGTACATGTTCTGCCGTGGGAAGGGATGTTTATCCTGTTTGCTGCTCTGGCGGCCATCTCCTTTTTTGGTCTGCAACGCGCGATGCCGGAAACGGCAACCCGGCTTGGTGAAAAGCTGTCCATTAAAGAGTTGGGCAAGGATTATAAGCTGGTGCTGAGGAACGTGCGCTTCGTTGCAGGCGCACTGGCGTTGGGTTTTGTCAGCCTGCCGTTACTGGCGTGGATTGCGCAGTCCCCGATTATTATCATCAGTGGTGAACATCTCAGCAGCTACGAATATGGTCTGTTGCAGGTGCCGATTTTTGGCGCGTTGATTGCCGGTAACCTGGTGCTGGCGCGTCTGACTTCGCGAAAAACCGTGCGTTCGCTAATTATCATGGGCGGCTGGCCAATCGCCGTTGGCCTGATTATTGCCGCTGCGGCCACGGTGGTGTCATCCCATGCATATCTATGGATGACGGCGGGTTTGAGTATCTATGCGTTTGGCATTGGCGTGGCGAATGCGGGGCTGGTGCGCCTGACGCTGTTTGCCAGCGAAATGAGTAAGGGTACCGTTTCTGCCGCAATGGGTATGCTGCAGATGCTGATTTTTACCGTTGGTATTGAGCTGAGTAAACACGCGTATCTGCTGGGAGGGAACGGCTTGTTCAGCTTGTTCAATCTGGCAAGCGGCGTACTGTGGCTGATTCTGATGGTTATCTTCCTGAAAGATAAACGGGTAGGGAATTCCCGGGAAGGTTAAGGACCGGATTTCCGCAATCCAGCGCATATGAGCATAATGACGCCGATAAATTCATCATTATGTTGATAAGAGAATCACGCTGTAGGCCGGATAAGCGAAGCGCCATCCGGCGGCCTGTAGCAAATTGCCGGATGGCGGCGTAAACGCCTTATCCGGCCTACCGCTCACCAAAGATCTTAACTGACCAGTATTACGGTTGTCCGGGCCTGGCGACAACTTAGTGGTGGTCGTCAATCTGATGTTCGATAACCATCCCTTCACCGACGCTTGCCACATGTCGCGCATAAGGATGTGCGCGATAGACAGGGGCCGGAGCAGGCGCTGGAGCAACATATACCGTTTGTGGTGCGGTCGTTACGCTGACCGCCTGGGGCACGCTGACGGAAGAGGGTACTACCACCACTTTATAACCGCTGGGGACATCAACGGTAACGCTTTGTGCAAATGTTGTCCCCGCAAAGCCCAGCAACAATGTCGCCATCAGTACACTTTTCTTCATGATCCGCTCGCCTGAAATATTCACTGGAAGTAATAATCCAGCGGGTTAATTTGAGGCGGATTATGAATAGATCATGCCATCATTTTGTTGCCGTCTGTGCTGAGCCGTTAATGCGTAAACGGTGCTTCATTCTTTAACACGCGGTCGATAATATCCAGAACGCCCTCTTCGTTGTTCGAGCCTGCGCGATATTTTGCCGCCTCGATCACCGGCTCATGGGCGTTGGCCATTGCAAAACTAAATCCTGCCTGACGCAGCATCTCAATATCATTTCCGCCATCGCCAAACACAACAACTTCATTGTCGTTAATATTCCAGCGTTGTTGCAGCAGGCGCAGACCGTTAGCCTTATGCACGCCGGGAATTATTAAGTCGATGCTGCCGTAGCCGGTATGAACCGGTACCATAATATCGCCAATCGCCTCGTGGAGATCGGCCTGTACCTGTGGAATTCGGTCGTCGGAAATATTCAGCCCGAACTTGAAGAAAACGTCGCTGAGGTTGTCAAAATTATCTACAAATTCAAGACGATGATAATACATGGCGGAAACGTTCTTATGCTCATCGCTGTACTGTTTCAATGTATAGGCGCTGTTTTTACCACAGGCAATAATGTCGATATCGGCGCGGGTCAGCAGATGCTCTACGATGGCATGGAAATCGTCTTTAGCCAGTTCGCCGTTAAAGACATCTTCTCCTTCACTGACCACCCAACCACCGTTTTCGGCGACAAATGAGATCTCATTGGCCAGTTCGGGGAAAAAGGAAATCAACTGATAATATTGGTTGCCGCTGGCGACCACAAAGCGGATTCCTTGTTCTTTCATCTGGCGGTATTGCGCCATAAAGCGCTCACGGTTATAGGTTTTTTGGTCGCTTAAAAATGTGCCGTCCATGTCGACTGCAATTAATTTGATACTCATTAGCTGTTCTCCATCACCGTAGTATTTTTGAGATCCGGTTTCGCTACCGTTTTCGCGACGACGGCGGCGACAAGCACCAGCGCCAGCACCACTAACATAGCGCTGCGCAGGCCATAGTGTTCACCCAGATAGCCCAGCAGCGGCGGTCCAACAAGGAACGCCAGGTAACCGGTGGTCGCCACAACGCTGACGCGGGTTGGGGCATCGGGACCGGTGTCGCTGGCAGCTGAAATGGTCAGCGGGAAGCCGAGCGATGCGCCGAGTCCCCACAGAATAACGGACACACCAGCCACCCAAGAGCTGTCGACAAAAATAATCAGGCTAATCCCGAGAGCGCCCATCAGTGCACTGGCGCGCACCACCGCAACGCGGCTGTAACGGTCGATGAACCAGCCACCGGTAAATCGCCCAACGGTCATACCCAGCGTAAAACCGGCATAAATCAGCGAGCCTGATGTCGGGCTAAATCCATGTCCGTCCACCATTAACAGTGGAAGCCAGTCGTTGGCGGAACCTTCAGCAAATGCCATCGCCAGCACTACAACGCCGATCAGCAATAGCTGGATATCACGATAAAAAGGCAGGCCTTTTTCACCGGAGTGAGAACCGTCAGCGGCATTTTTGCCCGTGCCGTCAGGAATAGCTTTGATGGCGATGAAAATAGGTGTGATAGCAACCATTGCAGCCAAAAGAATATGCGCGGTAGCCGGGACGCTGAAGGCGGTAAGCATCATTCCAACTCCAGCCCCTGCCAACGTTCCCAGGCTGTAAAAACCGTGCATCATCGGCAGCACGGTTTTGTTCATTTCGCGCTCAACTGCCGCACCTTCGACGTTGATGGCAACTTCTGCCGCGCCAAAGCTGGCGCCAAATACGCCCAGGCCAAACGCGAAAAGCCATGCGGAATGCAGCCAGAGCGCTACGCTGAGGATCGCCATTCCGAGAACGGCACAAGACATGGTGGTGCGGATCACCTTACGCGTGCCAAATCGTTTCACCAGCCAGGCCGAACAAAGTATGCCACTCATCGAACCAATAGAGAGCCCAAACAACACCGCGCCCATTTCGGCAGTGGAGATGGAGAGAATATCTCTGATGGCAGGGGTACGCGTTGCCCAGGAGGCCATTAATAATCCTGGTAAAAAGAAGAACGTGAACAGCGCCCAGGTGCGACGTCTTAAGGCTTTGCGTGATGAGATGCCAGTCATGAATTCGAGCCAAAGAAAAGAGGGAAGGAGACAACATTAGCAAGGTTGTGTACATTTGTACACAAATGCAAGAAGAGGAAATGCAGTGCGACGTGCAAACGATCCGCAGCGGCGGGAAAAAATAGTTCAGGCGACTCTGGATGCAGTAATAGCCCATGGTATTCATGGGGTTACACACCGTAAAATCGCTATGATTGCCGAGGTGCCACTGGGTTCTATGACCTATTACTTTTCGGGAATTGATGAGCTTTTGATGGAGGCATTTGGCCGTTTTACTGACAGGATGATGCTGCAGTATCAGGACTTTTTTGCCGATGTTAAGGATTCGTCGCAGGCTTGCCATGCCATTACCGATATGATTTACGGCTCTCAGGTTACAACGCCTGATAATATGGAGCTCATGTATCAGCTGTATGCTTTTGCCAGCCGTAAGCCAGCATTGAAAACGGTGATGCAGAACTGGATGCTACGCAGCCAACAAACGCTGGAGCAGTGGTTTGACCCGGTTACGGCGCGGGCGCTGGATGCGTTTATTGAAGGAATGACGCTGCATTTTGTAACGGACAAAAAACCGCTGCAGCGAGAAGATATCTTGCTGATGGTGGAGCGTATCGCAGGGATACCCGCGACAGTCAGCTGTGCGTAGCGCCTCCGGTAATATTCACCACCGTCGCGGTCATGGCGCTGGCATGATCTGAAGAGAGAAAGGTCATGACCTCAGCGATTTGTGCAAGCGTAGGCAGACGCGCGAGCATGGTACTTTGCGCCGCGCCCTCTAACCATTGATCGACGGTTAAACCCATTGACTGTGCTTTAGCGGTGAAAATTTCTCCGGTATAGGAGCCAGCCGCTACAGCATCCACAATCGCATGCGAGCGCACCCCAATGACCCGGATATTTGCCGGTCCTACCTCGCTGGCGAGCGCTTTAATAAAAGCCTCTGTTCCTGCACAGCCGACAATATGACCCAGATGACCAGGCATCGCCATCGTGGCCGCGGGGGCAACAACGCTGAGAATAACGCCCGCTCGATTGCCGCCCATGTGCGGCGTTACAGATTTTGCGATATTGAACTGCGCCGAGAGGAAAGGGGTGATACCGCTCATAAACTCAGGGAGGGATAATGCGTCAAGGTGTTTGCCCTGTTCGTGCATAAATCCCGTTGCGTTAACCACCACATCTATTCCACCAGTTTGCTGCGCAAGGCGGGTAACTTCCTTCGATGCGTTGTGCTCGTCGAGTACATCGGTGATAAAGGTTTCGACTGTACCACCTGTCGTTCGGATAACACTGGCCGTCCGATCAAGTTTTTCCTGGCTGCGAGCACCCAGACACACATGGGCTCCTTCGCGCGCCATGGCCTGCGCAACCGCACTACCAATAGCCCCGCTACCACCAAAAATTACTGCGACTTTGCCAGCAAGCAACATGACTAACCCCCATCCCCGATAAAGCACCGTTTTAAAGTATGTGCCATAACCGGCATGCTGCAAATTTGGGAGGAGTTTCAGAGGTGGAAGGCGATGAACGCAAATTTCAGGTAACAAAAAACCCATCAACCTTGAACCAAAACGGCGGGGTTGATGGGCTCCACAAATTGGGGACATCAAAGAAAAGCAGTGGCAATAGTTATGACTGACGCCTTGAAGAAAAGTTCTGCTTACCTGCAAAAAATTTTTCAATTAAGGGAAAATTTCAGTGCTAACCAAGACCAGGCCATACGATGACGATGAGTGTCCCCGCTAATGTCAGCAGAACGTTGGCAATCGCGTAGGTCCCTGCATAACCTAACGCAGGGATGTTGCTGCGTGCGGTGTCGCTGATGATTTCCATTGCCGGAGCACAGGTACGTGCGCCCATCATGGCACCAAACAGCAGGGCGCGGTTCATGCGTAATACGTAAGCACCAAACAAGAAACAGATGACAACTGGAACCAGGCTGACCACTAGGCCGGCAATCAACATTTGACCACCGACGGCACCCAGGCCATTACCAATGCCGCTGCCTGCGCTTAAACCGACGCCTGCCATGAATACCATCAGGCCAAACTCTTTCACCATATTCAGCGCACCCTGTGGGATATAGCCAAATGTGGGGTGGTTGGCTCGCAGGAAGCCCAGCATGATCCCAGCAAACAGCAGTCCAGCCGCATTCCCGATGCCGAAGCTGAAATTACTGAACTGGAATGTGATCATCCCGATCATCAGACCGATGATAAAGAAGGCGCAGAAGGCAAGCAGATCGGTCACCTGACTGTGAATTGAAATGAAGCCGATACGATCGGCAATGGTTTTCACGCGACGAGCATCACCGCTGACCTGCAACACGTCGCCTTTATTGAGCACGACGTTGTCATCGATAGGCATTTCAATCTGGCTGCGGATCACGCGGTTCAGGAAACAACCGTGGTCGGTCAGTTTCAACTGGGCCAGGCGACGACCAACGGCATTGTGGTTTTTCACCACAATTTCTTCAGTGACGATGCGCATATCGAGCAGATCGCGATCGAACACCTCTTTCCCATTACGGAAGCTGGGATCGAGGCGGGCATGGGCGTCCGGATAACCCACCAGGGCTATCTCATCGCCCATTTGCAACACCGCGTCGCCATCCGGGTTGGCCAGAATGCCGTTGCGACGGATGCGTTCAATGTAACAACCGGTCTGGCGATAAATACCCAGTTCGCGCAGATTTTTACCATCGGCCCATGCCACCAGCTCAGGGCCAACGCGATAGGCGCGGATCACCGGGAGGTACACTTTACGATTAGCGTCGGTATCCAGACCTCGTTCACGCGCGATTTGTTGGGCGCTGGTTTGCAGATCCTGATGCTGCAGTTTCGGCAAATAGCGAGCACCAACAATCAGGCTGACCAGACCAATCAAATAGGTGAGGGCGTAACCCAGGCTCAGGTTATCGAGAGCGCTTGAAAGTTGTGTCCCTGTCATTCCTGAATGGCGCAAGGTATCACCCGCGCCGACCAGCACCGGCGTTGAGGTCATCGAGCCAGCCAGCATGCCCGCCGTCAGGCCGATATCCCAGCCAAATAGCTTACCCAGCCCCAGCGCGATCAGCATTGCGCTACCGACCATCACCAGGGCAAGCATTAGATAATTTTTCCCATCGCGAAAAAAAATCGAAAAAAAGTTGGGACCGGCTTCGACGCCGACGCAAAAAATAAACAGCATAAAGCCGAGATTTAATGCATCGGTGTTAATACTAAAGTGCTGCTGACCTAATAATAGGGAGACCACTAAAACGCCAATGGAATTACCGAGTTGGACTGAACCCAGACGTAATTTGCCCAGACACAGGCCCAGAGCCAGGACCACAAATAATAACAGGATGTAATTCCCATTTAACAAATCTGCGACGTTTATATTCACGGAGACTAACTTCTTGTTTACTAGTAAGCTATTGAAAGAAATGGCAATTTACGCTAATGTTTTTGCCAGAAATTAAGGGGCGATAGCATCGTACACAGCCCCGAATAATGCAGCATAACAATATATGCGGTTAGTTTAATCTCATTACGTATCAACGGCTATAAGAATCGTGTGGGTGTGTTTTTGGCATGGAATGCCGAGTTACTTTATCTGACTGGACGCCTGCGGGCGAAAAGAGTGTTCGATAGAGAATGTGTCAGGAGGAACGATTGAAACATAAGCAAAGTTGGGCGAGTGCGGTCTGCTGCTTTGTGCTCTTTATTGTGGTGTGTCTTTCATTAACGCTGAACGTGAAAGGGGCATTCAGAGCGGCAGGGCATCCTGAGGTCGGATTGTTGTTTTTTATCTTACCTGGTGCTGCAGCAAGCTTTTTTTCCCATCGTCGGGAAGTGCTCAAACCCCTGCTTGGTGCAATGTTGGCGGCGCCGTGCTGCCTGTTACTGATGCGGTTCGTTTTTATGCCGACGCGTTCATTGTGGCAAGAGCTGGCGTGGTTGTTTAGTGCGGTGTTTTGGTGCGCGCTTGGCGCATTATGTTTTTTATTTATCAGTAGCTTATTCAATCAACATCAACGGCGGAAAAAGAACTGATGACGCCCTCAAGGTGAGGGCGTAGAAACCGCTATCAGGCGAACAGATTCATGTTCTCTTTTGCCCAAGCTTCAAAATCCGTGCAGCCGCCGATGTGTTTTTGATCGACAAAAATCTGCGGAACGGTTTCAACTGGCTTACCTACCGTCTTTTCCAGATCTGCTTTGGTAATTCCTTCAGCATGGATATCAATGTAGCGGAAGTTAAAATCGTCATGCTCACTGCTTAATTTTTCTGCTAATTCTTTTGCGCGCACGCAATACGGGCACCCTGGGCGACCAAAAATAACGGCAAACATCTCTTTCTCCTCGAACTTATCAGGCCGGATGGCAATACTGGTTATGATGCCGCGATTTGTGACGGATGGAAAGCAGGTTCAGCCTGTTGCTTTGATATCCTCAAGCTATATCTGTTAAACACGGCAAGCCGGAACGTTTTATAATGGAAGCCATTTCGCCGGGAGGCCGCGTATGCGCACAATTGGTGTATTACCCAAAAGCGTATTGATGCTGGAAATAATTGGGATGGTTTTGTTATCGCTGGCACTGCTATCGCTTAACGATTACCTCACCTTGCCCGCACCGCTTAACAGCCCGTTAGCCTGCGTGGTGATGATATTTCTGGGCGTACTGCTGATGCTCCCTGCTGCGGTGGCGTTGATGTGGCGTGTTGCTCAACTGCTGGCACCGCAACTGATGTCTCGCACACCCGGTGATTCAACTGATTCAGACAGAGACAAAAGAGATGACTCCAACCATTGATTTACTCCGCAGCCACCGTTCCATTCGCCATTTTACTGATGATGCCATTTCGGATGCACAGCGTGAGGCGATTATTGCCGCCGCTCAGGGAACGTCAAGCTCCAGTTTTCTACAGTGCACGACGATCATTCGCATAACGGATAAATCTCTGCGCGAATCGCTGGCTACCTTATCTGGCGGCCAAAAGCATGTGGCACAGGCCGCTGAGTTCTGGGTGTTTTGCGCTGATTTTAATCGTCATTTGCAGATTTGCCCTGACGCGCAACTTGGGCTGGCGGAACAGCTGCTGCTGGGTGTGGTTGATACCGCAATGATGGCGCAAAATGCGTTGACGGCGGCAGAGTCGCTGGGACTTGGCGGCGTGTTTATTGGTGGCCTGCGTAACAATATTGAGCCGGTCACCGAACTGCTGAAGCTTCCGCAACATGTTCTTCCGCTCTTTGGTTTGTGCCTCGGCTGGCCTGCGGATAACCCGGATATCAAGCCGCGGCTGCCCGCGTCGCTTGTGGTGCACGAAAATCAATATCAGCCACTCAACAGCGATGTGTTGGCGCAATATGATGAGCAGCTCGCGCAGTACTATCTGACCCGAGGCAGCAATACCCGCCGCGACACCTGGAGCGATCATATTCGCCGTACCATCATTAAAGAAAGTCGCCCCTTTATCCTGGAATATTTGCATAAACAGGGATGGGCCACGCGCTAAAGATTTTAACCCAGTGTATGATACGCCAGCTTTTACCAGGTCATTCAGAGAGGTGCAGGGTGAAAATTGCCATTTTGTCCCGGGACGGAACGCTCTATTCTTGTAAACGCCTGCGTGAAGCGGCGATGCAGCGCGGTCACCTGGTTGAAGTTATCGATCCCCTTTCTTGCTATATGAACATCAGCCCAGCGGCATCCTCTATTCATTACAAGGGCCGTCAGCTTCCTCATTTCGATGCGGTGATCCCGCGGATTGGTTCCGCGATTACCTTTTATGGGACGGCGGCGCTGCGCCAGTTTGAGATGCTGGGTAGCTATCCGTTGAATGAATCGGTAGCGATTACGCGAGCGCGCGATAAGCTGCGTTCTCTACAGCTGCTGGCGCGTCAGGGAATTGATTTACCCATCACCGGAATTGCTCACTCTCCGGACGATACCAGCGACATGATTGACATGGTTGGCGGTGCGCCGTTGGTGGTGAAACTGGTTGAAGGCACCCAGGGCATTGGCGTGGTGCTGGCGGAAACGCGGCAGGCTGCAGAAAGTGTGGTAGATGCGTTTCGTGGGGTGAATGCCCATATTCTGGTTCAGGAATATATCAAAGAAGCGAAGGGGCGCGATATTCGCTGTTTCGTGGTGGGCGATGAAGTAGTGGCCGCCATTGAACGACGGGCTAAAGAGGGCGATTTTCGTTCTAATCTCCATCGCGGTGGTGTGGCGACTATTGCGAGTATCACGCCGCGCGAAAGAGAAATTGCGCTCAAAGCCGCCCGGACTATGGGCCTGGACGTTGCAGGCGTTGATATTCTGCGCGCTGATCGAGGGCCACTGGTCATGGAGGTCAACGCGTCTCCGGGGCTGGAAGGCGTAGAGAAAACTACCGGGATAGACATTGCCGCGAAAATGATCCAGTGGATCGAGCGCCATGCTACTCCTGAATTTTGTCTTAAAATCGGCGGCTAAGCGCAATATCGATTGCGATCGTGGTATGACACGCTCTTTTTGCGTAAGCTGTGCCGGTATTTTTTTCATCAATAGAGGTCGCACATTATTATGACATCACTGGTCGTTCCCACTCTGGATACGTTGCGTCAATGGCTCGACGACCTGGGCATGAGTTTTTTTGAATGCGATACCTGTCAGGCGCTGCATTTGCCGCACATGCAGAATTTTGACGGCATCTTTGATGCAAAAGTTGATTTGGTCGATAACGTCATTCTGTTTTCCGCGATGGCGGAAGTCAGACCTTCTGCACTGCTGCCACTGGCAGCCGATTTGTCCGCGATAAATGCCAGTTCACTGACGGTGAAAGCTTTTCTGGATATGCAGGATGATAATCTGCCAAAACTGGTGGTTTGCCAGTCTTTATCCGTTACGCCGGGCGTGACGTTTGAGCAGTTTGAATGTTTTGTTCGCCAGAGCGAAGAGCAGATATCGATGGTGATCCTTGAAGCCGGTGCGCATCAGCTGTTATTTAATGCTGAAGAAGATGCGCAAAACAGCACCGCTGAAATTCATTTCCTCCATTAATTCTTCCTGAATCTGGACATATATTGCGCAGCCGCTGCCAGAGCGGTTGCGTATTGCCCGTTTTTATTCTGTGTTTAACCTTTCATTAAAGAATTATTCACCTCGATTCAGCGCCTTCCGCTTTATGTCATAGACAATTCCTGCATAAAAAATTGATAAAAGACGTTTTTTAATCTGGGCTATATCCACAATTCCTGGCTAAAGTTATTCTTGCGAAGCTTACCAACGTCATCATTTAAACAGCCCCTTGTGACCTGACCTGTGGCCACAATGTGTGTTGAATGCATAGGCGGATGCCAGCGAGCAACAGCGGCATGAGGAGAGGTCTCTCTTTTCATCGGTGCTGCATGAAAGAATATGCACGTTTCTTGCATATCATTAGAGTGTGACATTTTTGTTCGTTTGTTAACGAACTTTCAGAAGGAAAGAGATTATGACCGCCTTAAATAAAAAATGGTTATCAGGCCTGGTTGCGGGTGCTCTGATGGCCATCTCTGCCGGCACGCTCGCTGCTGAACAAAAAACGCTGCATATTTATAACTGGTCTGATTATATTGCCCCGGATACGGTGGCTAATTTTGAAAAAGAGACCGGAATTAAAGTTATCTATGACGTATTTGATTCCAATGAAGTGCTGGAAGGTAAGCTCATGGCTGGCAGTACCGGCTTTGACCTTGTCGTTCCTTCTGCCAGCTTCCTTGAGCGTCAACTGACTGCGGGCGTATTCCAGCCGCTGGATAAGAGCAAATTGCCGGGCTGGAAAAATCTTGATCCTGAACTGCTGAAGCTGGTGGGTAAACACGATCCGGACAACAAGTTCGCGATGCCGTATATGTGGGCTACGACCGGTATTGGCTATAACGTGGATAAAGTCAAAGCGGTGCTTGGGCCGGATGCGCCGGTTAACAGCTGGGATTTGATCCTCAAACCGGAAAATCTGGAAAAACTCAAAAGCTGCGGCGTCTCTTTCCTCGATGCGCCAGAAGAGGTATTTGCCACGGTGCTGAACTATTTGGGTAAAGACCCAAACAGTACCAAAGCGGATGATTACACCGGGCCAGCAACCGATCTGCTGTTGAAGCTGCGTCCAAATATTCGCTACTTCCACTCCTCGCAATATATTAACGACCTGGCAAACGGTGATACCTGCGTCGCGATTGGCTGGGCAGGGGACGTATGGCAGGCGGCAAACCGTGCGAAAGAAGCGAAAAATGGCGTCAATATCTCCTTCTCAATTCCTAAAGAAGGTGCAATGGCGTTCTTTGACGTATTCGCGATGCCTGCCGATGCGAAAAACAAAGATGAAGCCTATCAGTTCCTCAATTACCTGCTGCGCCCTGATGTGATTGCGCATATCTCCGACCACGTGTTTTATGCCAATGCCAACAAAGAAGCGACGGCTCTGGTCAGCCCTGAGGTTCGTGACAACCCGGGTATCTACCCGCCTGCGGATGTTCGCGCCAAGCTGTTCACACTGAAAGTACAGGATCCGAAGATCGATCGTGTACGTACCCGCGCATGGACGAAGGTAAAAAGCGGGAAATAAACCGATGTTTGGGACATGACCCGGCAGGATTTGTGCCTGCCGGGCAGTGTTGAGCCCGGACACATATAACCCGGCAATACGCACCGTTATGGTGCGTTATTTGCACCGTTTCTTTGTTTTATGCCGGAGAGCACCTGAGTGAATGATGCAACCCCACGCCCACAAGCGAAAATCCGCAAGGCGCTGACCCCGCTGCTTGAAATTCGCAATCTGACCAAGTCATTTGACGGTCAGCACGCCGTTGATGACGTCAATCTTACTATCTACAAAGGTGAAATATTTGCATTGCTCGGCGCTTCCGGCTGTGGCAAATCGACTCTGCTGCGCATGTTAGCGGGATTTGAACTGCCGACTACCGGGCAAATCATGCTTGATGGCGTCGATTTAGCGCATGTCCCGCCTTATCTGCGTCCGATTAATATGATGTTTCAGTCCTATGCCCTGTTTCCGCACATGACGGTGGAGCAGAACATTGCCTTTGGCCTCAAGCAGGACAAACTGCCGAAGGCTGAAATCGCCAGTCGGGTGAATGAGATGCTGGGACTCGTGCATATGCAGGAGTTCGCCAAACGCAAGCCACATCAGCTTTCTGGCGGCCAGCGTCAGCGCGTGGCATTGGCGCGCAGCCTGGCAAAACGTCCAAAACTGCTGCTGCTGGATGAGCCAATGGGGGCGCTGGATAAAAAACTCCGAGACCGCATGCAACTGGAAGTGGTGGATATCCTTGAACGCGTCGGCGTGACCTGCGTGATGGTGACACACGATCAGGAAGAAGCCATGACGATGGCGGGCCGTATTGCGATCATGAACCGTGGCAAATTTGTCCAGATTGGCGAGCCGGAAGAGATCTATGAGCATCCGACTACGCGTTACAGCGCAGAGTTTATCGGTTCGGTAAACGTTTTTGAGGGACTGCTAAAAGAACGCCAGGAAGATGGTCTGGTGATTGAGTCTCCTGGTCTGGTGCATCCGCTGAAAGTGGACGCCGATGCTTCTGTTGTCGATAACGTCCCGGTATACGTTGCGCTGCGCCCGGAGAAAATCATGCTCTGCGAAGCCCCTCCGCCAGAGGGTTATAACTTCGCGGTAGGCGAAGTGGTACACATTGCCTATTTGGGCGATTTGTCGGTGTACCACGTACGTTTGAAAAGCGGCCAGATGTTGAGCGCCCAGCTACAAAATGAGCATCGTTATCGCAAGGGATTACCAACCTGGGGTGACGAAGTCCGTTTATGTTGGGATGCGGACAGCTGTGTGGTGTTGACGGTTTAAGGAGCGAAGATGAGTACACTTGAACCTCCGGCACGCGTGGATAAAGCAGGGCGATTCACGCTGTTTATGTCGCGGCTGCAAATGAAGCACGGGCGCAAGCTGGTGATCGCGCTGCCGTATGTGTGGCTGCTGCTCCTGTTTCTGCTGCCTTTTCTGATCGTCTTCAAAATCAGTTTGGCTGAAATGGCGCGCGCTATTCCACCCTATACCGACCTCGTTTCATGGGCTGACGATCAGTTATCCATCACGCTCAACTTAGGCAACTTCCTGCAGTTAACGGACGATCCGCTCTATTTCGATGCCTATCTGCAATCGTTACAGGTGGCGGGAATTTCGACAATCTGTTGCCTGCTGTTGGGATACCCGCTGGCATGGGCCGTCGCGCACAGCAAGCCCTCGACGCGCAATATTCTGCTGTTGCTGGTGATCCTGCCGTCCTGGACCTCGTTTTTAATTCGCGTATATGCCTGGATGGGGATCCTGAAAAACAACGGCGTGCTGAACAACTTCCTGATGTGGCTGGGCGTCATCGACCAACCGTTGACGATTTTGCACACCAATCTGGCGGTCTACATCGGTATTGTTTACGCCTATTTGCCCTTTATGGTGCTGCCGATTTATACCGCGCTGACCCGTATCGATTACTCGCTGGTGGAAGCGGCACTGGATTTAGGTGCCCGACCGCTGAAGACCTTCTTTAGTGTGATTGTACCGTTGACCAAGGGCGGGATTATCGCCGGGTCAATGCTGGTGTTTATTCCGGCTGTTGGCGAGTTTGTGATCCCTGAGTTGCTGGGCGGCCCGGACAGCATCATGATTGGCCGTGTGCTTTGGCAGGAGTTTTTCAATAACCGCGACTGGCCGGTGGCTTCTGCTGTCGCCATTATTATGCTGCTGTTACTGATTGTGCCGATCATGTGGTTCCACAAATATCAGCAAAAAAGCGTGGGGGAACACGGATGAATAACTTACCGGTCGTTCGCTCGCCGTGGCGTATTTTTATCCTGGTAGTGGGCTTTACCTTCCTGTACGCACCGATGCTGATGTTGGTTATCTATTCGTTTAACAGTTCCAAGCTGGTGACGGTCTGGGCGGGGTGGTCAACACGTTGGTATGGCGAGCTTTTTCACGATAGCGCGATGATTAGCGCTGTCGGCATGAGCTTAACGATTGCCGCGGGTGCTGCGACGATGGCGGCAATCCTCGGCACTATAGCGGCCGTGGTTATGGTGCGTTTTGGTCGTTTTCGTGGTTCGAATGGTTTCGCCTTTATGATCACCGCGCCGCTGGTTATGCCGGATGTCATTACCGGTTTGTCGCTGCTGCTGCTGTTTGTAGCGTTGGCTCACGCCATCGGCTGGCCGGCGGATCGCGGTATGCTGACCATCTGGCTGGCGCACGTCACCTTCTGTACGGCGTATGTAGCGGTGGTGATTTCTTCACGTTTGCGCGAACTGGATCATTCCATTGAGGAAGCGGCGATGGATCTTGGCGCCACGCCGCTGAAGGTCTTTTTCGTCATCACGCTGCCGATGATTATGCCTGCGGTGATCTCCGGTTGGCTATTAGCCTTCACGCTGTCACTCGATGATTTGGTTATTGCCAGCTTTGTCTCTGGTCCTGGCGCCACAACGTTGCCGATGCTGGTGTTCTCCAGCGTACGTATGGGGGTGAACCCGGAGATCAACGCGCTGGCGGCGCTGATCCTTGGTGTGGTAGGAATTATCGGATTTATCGCGTGGTATCTGATGGCGCGAACAGAAAAACAACGGATCCGCGATATCCAACGTGCAAGACGCGGCTGAAAAAACTAAAATCTGCCAACCTGTCTATACGGCGCAGCTGTGGTGGTTGCGCCGTTTTCATGGAAGACGACGCGTTGGGATTTTTTAAGAAATCATCCTCATCACATGCTCGCTTAAACGTCCCTGCTTTGGTGCAGGTGGCGGCGCTGGCTATTATCATGATCCGCTGTCTCGATCTGTTGATGATTTTTAATACGCTTGGGTTTCGTGGAACCAGTGAGTTTATTCATCGCAGTGTGCAGACCTGGAATTTGACGCTGGTGTTTCTGGGCAGCCTGGTGCTGCTATTTATCGAAATTTACTGCGCATTTTCGCTGGTAAAAGGACGGAACTGGGCACGCTGGATCTATCTGTTGACCCAGATTATCGCCAGCGTCTATCTGTGGGCGGCTTCGCTGGGCTACGGATATCCGGAACTGTTCAGTATTGCGGGGGAGTCCAGACGCGAAATCCTGCATACGCTGGTAATGCAAAAACTGCCGGATATGTTGGTATTGCTGTTACTGTTTGTTCCTGCGTCCAGCAGGCGGTTCTTCCGTTTGCAATAACGTGTATAATATTGGCCCCCTGTTAATTTATAGGTTTTTGTATGCAGTGCGCACTATATGACGCCGAGCGCTGCCGCTCCTGTCAGTGGATAACACAGCCTGTCGCCGATCAACTCTTCGCTAAAACAGCCGATCTACAGAATCTGCTGGCCGAGCATCCGGTCGGAGAATGGTGCGCGCCGATCAGTGGTCCGGAAAGCGCGTTTCGTAATAAAGCCAAAATGGTGGTCAGCGGCAGCGTGGAAAAACCGCTGCTGGGGATGCTGCATCGTGACGGTACGCCTGAGGATTTGTGCGACTGTCCGCTCTATCCTGAGTCTTTTGCGCCTGTATTTTCCGCGCTTAAGCCGTTTATCGCTCGGGCGGGGCTGACGCCCTATAACGTGGCGCGCAAACGCGGGGAACTGAAATATCTGCTGTTAACGGAAAGCCGGTACGACGGCGGTATGATGCTGCGTTTTGTCCTGCGTTCTGACGCAAAACTGGCACAACTGCGCGCGGCGCTACCCTGGTTGCAGGCACAACTCCCACAGTTAAAAGTAATTACTGCCAATATTCAGCCGGTGCATATGGCGATTATGGAAGGGGAGACAGAAATCTTCCTGACGGAACAACAGGCGCTGGCGGAACGCTTTAACGATGTGCCGTTGTGGATCCGCCCGCAGAGCTTCTTCCAGACCAACCCGGTGGTGGCGGGGCAGTTATATGCCACGGCGCGCGACTGGGTGCGTCAGCTTCCGGTTAATCATATGTGGGATCTGTTTTGCGGCGTCGGGGGCTTTGGTCTGCACTGCGCCACACCGCAGATGAAACTGACGGGGATTGAAATCGCGCCAGAAGCGATTACCTGCGCGAAGCAGTCAGCGCAGGAGCTTGGATTGCAGAATCTGCATTTTCAGGCGCTGGATTCAACCCAGTTTGCTACCGCTCAGGGCGAAGTACCTGACCTGGTGCTGGTGAACCCGCCGCGTCGCGGGATTGGAAAGCCGCTGTGCGATTTTCTCTCCCGCATGGCACCGCGTTTTATCATTTATTCCAGCTGTAATGCGCAAACCATGGCGAAGGATATTTGTGAGTTGCCCGGGTATCGCATTGAACGCGTCCAACTTTTCGATATGTTCCCACACACCTCGCACTATGAAGTGTTAACGCTGCTCAGCCGACAATAACTGCCATGCCTGATGGCGCTTCGCTTATCAGGCCTACGGAGATATTCAGGGCTGTAGCAATGTAGGCCGGATAAGGTGCTTGCGCCGCATCCGGCAAATGCAACATGCGAAAAAAAAGCCCGTACTTTCGTACGAGCTCTTCTTAAAATATGGCGGTGAGGCGGGGATTCGAACCCCGGATACGTTGCCGTATACACACTTTCCAGGCGTGCTCCTTCAGCCACTCGGACACCTCACCATATTGTATTGCTGCCTGACCGCTTGGGGGGCAACGGGGCGCTACTATAGGGAGTTGCGCTAAAACGGTCAAGCAGAATTTACGTGTTAACTCTCGTTTGGTTACGCATTATACATATTCCTCCGCCCAGGCAGGCGCAGAGGATTGGATTAGCGCTGAGAGTCCAGTTTTTCGCCGTTGGTCACGACTTCCTGAGCTTTGCTGTAGCTTTCGATCAGCAACTGATAAGCCGGGAAGACTTTGGTATACACTTCAGCCCATTCGGCGGCGTCTTCACGGTTCCATGTGCCCTGAATTTCAGAAGCGACGGCGGCGGTATCCATCGGCACAACGCCAGCCTGAACAACTCGAGCCAGGGTGATTTCCTGCGCCATTTTGCTGTAAGTACCGGAAGCGTCGATCACAGCGAAAACCTTATAGCCTTCCGCAACCGCGCTGATAGCCGGGAAAGCCATGCACACGCTGGTAATCGTACCGGCGATAATCAGCGTTTTACGACCAGTTGCTTTGACCGCTTTCACGAAATCTTCGTTATCCCAGGCGTTGATTTCGCCTTTACGCGCCACGTATTGGGCATGCGGCGCATTGGCGTGGATCTCAGGGATCAGCGGGCCGTTAGGTCCCTGCGGTACGGATGCCGTGGTAATCACCGGCATCTTCGCCAGAGTCGCCATTTTAGCCAGCGCGGCGGCACGCGCACGCAGTTCTGGCATTGGCATGTCGCCGACGGTCTGGAACAGCCCGCTCTGATGATCGATAAGCAGCATGACGGAATCATTCACATCGATGACTGGACGTGAACCATTAAAGTTTGCAGGACTGGACATATTCTTCTCCTTCGATTCAGATTTGGCCAAAGCGGCCGGAGTTAAAATCGCGTACGGCTTCAGCGATTTCTTGTTTCGTGTTCATTACAAACGGACCGTAACCTACAATCGGCTCGTTCAACGGTTCTCCAGAAAGCAGCAGCACGCTGGCGTCGCTGGAGGCTTCAATATGCAGCGTTTTCCCCTGCTGGCTCAGCACCACCAGTTGTGCTTCGCTGGCAGACGTAGTGCCGTTTACGGTGATATTCCCTTTCAATACCACCAGGGCAGTGCTCCATCCTTCCGGCTGGGACAACGTGAGCTGATGATTACGTTGCAAACGCATATCCCAGACGTTCAGCGGCGAGAAGGTATGTGCCGGGCCTTTTGTATCCTGATAGCTGCCCGCAATCACACGAACGCTCCCTGCTTCATCAGGCAGGGCGACAGTGGGGATCACATCGCTGCTGATGCCCTGGTAACCCGGAACGGCCATTTTGTCTTTTGCTGGCAGATTGACCCACAGCTGTACCATTTCCAATTCGCCACCCTGACGGGTAAATTCAGGTGAATGGAACTCTTCGTGTAATATTCCTGCTCCTGCGGTCATCCACTGCACGTCGCCGGGGCCGATAATGCCGCCGCGACCGGTTGAATCACGGTGTTCAACTTCGCCGCTGTACACGATGGTCACCGTCTCAAAACCACGGTGAGGGTGTTCGCCTACGCCGCGTTTTTCGTTACCCGGCGTAAACGTATGTGGACCGGCGTAATCCAGCAGCAGGAACGGACTTAGCTGTTCAGCATGAGACTGGTAAGAAAACATCGAGCGAACCGGAAATCCATCGCCAACCCAGTGCGGGCGAGGTGCGGTGTAGACGCCTGTTACTTGTTTCATATGTGTCTCCTCTGTGGCGTTATCTTGATGTGAATAAGCTTATATTCATGACAGCGAGCTGAGTAGTAGCTAAAATAGTCCTCACTGTCTCATAAATAGGACAATTAGATGACGAAGCCAGATCTCAATGATTTTGCATGGTTTGTGCATGTTGTAGAGGAAGGGGGATTCGCGGCGGCGGGTCGGGCGCTTGATGAACCGAAATCAAAACTAAGCCGACGGATAGCGCAACTGGAAGAGACGCTGGGAGTTCGACTGATTCAGCGAACCACCCGCCAGTTTAACGTGACGGAAGTTGGGCAAACCTTTTACGAACACTGTAAGGCGATGCTGGTGGAAGCGCAGGCAGCGCAGGATGCGATTGCCGCGTTACAGGTTGAACCGCGTGGCGTGGTGAAGTTGACGTGTCCGGTCACGCTGCTGCATGTGCATATCGGGCCGATGCTTGCCCGTTTTATGGCGCGTTATCCTGACGTATCAGTGCAACTGGAGGCTACTAACCGCCGCGTGGACGTTGTTGGAGAGGGCTTGGACGTGGCGATTCGCGTCAGGCCCCGACCATTTGAGGATAGCGACCTGGTGATGCGTGTGCTGGCGGACAGGGGGCATCGTTTGTATGCCAGCCCGCAGTTAATCGAGCAAATGGGAACGCTACATTCTCCGGCGGAGCTGACGCGTTGGCCGGGCCTGAGTCTGGCGACAGGTAAACATGTGCATCGTTGGGAGTTATTCGGGCCGCAGGGCGCACGTGCGGAGGTGCATTTCACGCCGCGTATGATCACCACCGATATGCTGGCGTTACGTGAAGCCGCAGTTGCCGGTGTGGGGGTAGTTCAACTTCCACAGCTGATGGTAAAAGATCAAGTAGCTGCGGGTGAACTGGTGGCATTGCTCGACGGCTGGGAACCGAAGCGAGAAATAATTCACGCAGTCTTTCCATCACGCAGGGGATTATTGCCGTCAGTACGCACATTAGTGGATTTCTTAACGGAAGAATATGCGCGGATGATTGAGGATTAAATACCTGACCTTGGCCCACAAAAAAGGCCGGTTAAACCGACCTTTTATTATCTGGACGCCATTCGGGCGTTAAAAACAATCAGCGACTACGGAAGACAATGCGGCCTTTGCTCAGGTCGTACGGGGTCAGCTCAACAGTCACTTTGTCGCCCGTCAGGATGCGGATATAGTTTTTACGCATTTTACCGGAGATGTGTGCAGTAACCACGTGACCGTTTTCTAACTCTACGCGGAACATGGTATTAGGTAACGTATCGAGAACGGTACCCTGCATTTCAATATTGTCTTCTTTGGCCATCTAATCCTCTGGGGTATCACTACCGTAATTTGAACCGGCAAGATAATGCCGAAGTTCTTTTAATAAGTAAAGATTTGTGCGTTTAAAACACAGCAAATCGGGTTTGGCGCATTACTCTAACCACACACGGCAAAGCCGCACTTAAAGCGCAACGTGTAAGGGAACGAGGAGATAAACGATAGGCGTTGCCTGACGCGAACTGTTCCTTAACGGCGGCGGGGTAATGGGCTAAACCAACTCTGCGCGACAATTATAACACCCCGACAAAAAATGTGCCGAAAACATTCACCCCTGAGGCGAAAATAACGTCCTGGGAACCCAGAAATGGCTCGGTAGCCGCTGCTGGCGCAGTCTGCTCAGGTGTTCAAGGTACTCCCGACGCGGTGTTTCGACCGCCCCCAGCGAAGCTGTGTGGCTATTTAATACCTGGCAGTCGATTAATTTTCCGCCCTGACGGATAAATTCAGCGCAAAAAACAAGCAGTGCGGTTTTGGACGCATTTTCCTGACGGCTGAACATCGATTCGCCACAAAACAACGTGCCTTGCGCCACACCATACATACCGCCCACTAACTCATTTTTTCGCCATACTTCAATGGAGTGCGCATGGCCCAGCTCGTGCAGGCGATGGTAGGCGTCGACTACATCATGCGTTATCCAGGTGCCTTCTTCCCGGTTGTTCGCGCAGCCTTCAATCACCTGACCGAACGCGTAATTGAGCGTCACGCGATAAGGCGAGTTTTTATGAAAACGTTTCATGCTGCGGCTGAGATGAAATTTCTCGGGCCAAAGAATGGCGCGTGGATCGGGCGACCACCAAAGAATGGGGTCGCCAGGTGAAAACCACGGGAAAATTCCGCGCTGGTAGGCCATTAACAGCCGGGCTGGACTGAGATCGCCGCCAAGCGCCAACAAACCGTTAGGCTCGCGTAAAGCGCCTTCCGGTGAAGGGAAGGCTATAGAATGGCGGGACAATTGCACCAGGCGCATGACAGCGAAACTCCACTACGCGAGTTTGATCGTTCAATAATAGCTTACAGACGTTGCTTAAACTGGTAATAACGCCCCTGCCGGGCTAACAAATCTGCGTGATTACCTTGCTCAATAATGTGTCCGTTGTCCATCACTATTATTTGATCAAAACGTGACAAGCCGCGCAGACGATGTGTCACCATCAGTACGGTTTTATCGCGCATGACATCGCCAATTAATTCAAGCATTTGGCTTTCTGTTGTGGCATCAAGCCCTTCGGTCGGTTCATCCAGCAGCATCAGTGGGGCATCGTGCAATAAGGCGCGGGCGATAGCCAGACGACGGAGTTCGCCGCCAGAAAGCTGACGACCGCCTTCGCCTAACCAGGCATTGAGTCCATCACCCTCTAGCAGTTTGTCCAGACCGACGCGGCACAGCATTGCGGATAATGTGTCATCACTGGCGTGCGGTGCTGCCAGCAGCAGGTTATCACGCAGCGTCGCGCTGAACAGGTGCACGCGCTGTGGCACGACGCTGATGCTCTGGCGCAGCATGGCTTCACTGAGGGCTGAAATCGGCTGCTCATTAATCAGAATTTCGCCGTGCTGCGGATCCCATGCGCGGGTCAGCAATTGTAGTAACGTTGACTTACCGCAGCCGGTGCGACCGAGAATCGCAATGTGTTCACCGGGCTGAGCCTGCAGCGAAAGGGTGTCGAGCGCTTTTTGTGCTTGCCCCGGATAGCTGAATGAAACATCGCGTAGCGTGAGAGTGACCTGCTCAGAAACTGGAGAACTGGCATCCGGGAAGGTGACTTCTGGCTGCTGTTCGGTCAGTTCGGTGATGCGTAGCGCAGAGGCAATAACCTGTCCGAGATGCTGAAACGCGCCGGTGACGGGTGCTAATGCTTCAAACGCGGCCAGCGCACAGAAGACAAACAGCGCGATCAGCGCGCCAGGCTGGGTATTGCCACCCACGCCGCCGGAGGCCATCCATAACATCACAACCACTGCCAGTGCGCCGACTAACAGCATGACCGCCTGTGATAGCGCCGTTAATTCAGACTGACGTCGTTGGGCTTCATGCCACTGCAACTCGGTGGCTTCCATTTGGGCGCGGTAACGTTCACTGGCGCCAAAGATGGTCAGTTCAGCCTGGCCCTGCAGCCAGGATGTTAACTGCTGACGATACTGCCCACGTAAATGCGTCAAGCTTTGCCCGGTGCTTTTACCTGCCTGATAAAAGAGTGGGGGCAGGATAAATAAGGTCAGCAGCATAATACCGCCGAGAGTGATTGCCAGCGTGAAATCGAGAACGCTTAGCCCCAGCGTGACCACCATGATGACGACAAAAGCGCCCACAAGCGGGGAGAGCACGCGCAAATAGAGATGATCGAGCGTGTCGACATCTGCCACTACGCGGTTAAGCAATTCACCTTGTCCATAACGGGACAGGCCAGCAGGGGAGAGCGGCAGCAGTTTGCTGAAGGTATAAATACGCAAATGTTGCAGCACGCGGAACGTCGCATCGTGGCTGACCAGCCGCTCGAAATAGCGGCCCGCGGTTCGGGTGATTGCCGCACCGCGTACCCCGGCAGCAGGGAGCATATAGTTAAAACTGTAAATTCCGGTGACACCCACCACAGCAGAAGCCGACAGGAACCAGCCGGAAAGCGTCAGCAAACCAATACTTGCCAGCAGTGTGACGATCGCCAGAACGATCCCCAGGGTTAACATCCATTTGTGACGTTTATACAGCGTCAGATAAGGTAGCAAAGCGCGCATTTAGATGTCCTCCTGACGATGAGCCAGTAATGTCGCAAACGCCCCGTTGGCTGCGCTAAGTTCGGCATAAGTGCCTTGTTCAACGATCTGTCCGTCCTGCATCACCCAGATAACGTCCCAGTCGGCAAGATCTTCAAGTTGGTGTGTCACCATCAGCGTGGTCTGGCGGCGTGACGCTGCTTTCAACGCCTGCATCACGCGTTGTTCGCTGTGTGCATCAAGGCTGGCGGCGGGCTCGTCAAGCAGCAACAACTGACATGGATTGAGTAAGGCGCGAGCCACGGCAACGCGCTGCGCTTGTCCGACAGAAAGTCGAGCAGCCTGATCGCCTACTGGTGTATCCACACCCTGTGGCAGAAGTGGTAAAAACTCACTGACCCAGGCGCTGTCGAGTGCGGCCTGCAGCTGTTCTTCGCTGGCATCGGGGCGAGCGAGCAGCACGTTATCGCGTAACGTGGCGGCAGGGAGCTGCGGATTTTGTCCAACCCAGGACAGCTGTTTGCGCCAGCAATCAGGCGACAGGTCGCGCAGCTCAAAGCCGTTAATCCGCAGCGAACCCTGATAAGAGAGAAAACCGGACAGGACATTGAGCAACGAACTTTTGCCGGAACCGCTGCGGCCAACCAGCACCGCGCGTTGGCCCGCTGGCAGGGTAAAGTTGAGCGGACCTGCAAGCACTTTACCTTCCGGCGAGGTGATGACCAGATCTTCTGCTTCAATTGAAACTGCGTCTTTTGTTGTCAGCTCAATATCGCCACGCTCAGGATGTGCAAGCGGGGTTTCCATGAAGGTTTTCAGACTATCCGCGGCACCAACGGCTTGCGCTTTGGCGTGATAAAACGTGCCCAGATCGCGCAGGGGCTGGAAAAATTCCGGCGCCAGAATGAGCGCGAGGAAGCCAGCAGCCAATGTGACGCCTGTCCCGTAGTGACCAAAATCGAGTTCACCGAGGTAGGAGAAACCGAAGTAAACCGCGACCAGTGCGATGGACAGGGAGGTAAAGAACTCAAGGACACCGGATGACAGAAACGCCAGGCGCAGGACTTCCATGGTGCGCTGGCGGAAATCTTGTGACGCTGCGCGGATGCTTTCTGTTTCAGCTTCACCGCGACCAAAGATTCTTAGCGTCTCCATACCCCGCAGGCGATCGAGAAAATGGCCACTGAGGCGAGCAAGAGCCTGAAAATTGCGGCGGTTAGCGTCGGCTGCACCCATACCAACCATCGCCATAAACAACGGGATCAGCGGGGCAGTTCCAAGCAGAATAAGGGCGGCTACCCAGTTTGACGGGAATACCGCTGCCACAATCAATAAGGGGACGCATACGGCCAGCGCCATTTGCGGCAGATAACGTGCATAGTAATCATGCATGTCATCAATCTGTTCCAGGATTAGCGTAGCCCAGCTCCCGGCTGGTTTGCCTTGTATCCAGGCGGGACCTGCTTGTTGCAGACGGTCAAGCACCTGGCGGCGAATCTCAAAGCGGATATGTTGGCCAGCATGAAACCCGACGCGTTCGCGTAACCAGACGACCCATGCTCGCAGGATGAAAATCAATACCAGCACAATGAAAGGGAGCAGAAGCGCCTCTCTGGGGATATTGTCCATGATCATATGGTCGAGAATTCGGGCCATGAGCCAGGCCTGAGCGACAATTAACAGGCCGCTCACGAACCCCAACAGGCGTGAAATGTTCAGCCATCGTTGGGAAATTACACTTTGCTGTTTTAACCAGCGGGTCAGCTCTTTTTGACGGGTTTTATTCATTGCACGCTTAGCAGGTGAGTTATTGGAATTTTTGGGCAGGACAATGTTACAACGAGGCAAAAATAAAGGCGACTTATAGTCGCCTTTTTTACTTTTGTTACTGATTTGTAAAACTTATTTGCAAGCGTCTGCCAGACCGTCGAGATAACGCTCTGCGTCAAGCGCAGCCATGCAACCGGTGCCTGCTGAAGTGATCGCCTGGCGATAAATATGGTCCATCACGTCACCGGCGGCGAATACACCCGGAATGCTGGTTTGGGTGGCGTTACCATGAATACCGGACTGAACTTTGATGTAGCCATTTTCCAGTTCAAGCTGACCGTCGAAAATGGCGGTATTCGGGCTGTGACCGATAGCGACAAACAGCCCTGCAACGTCAAGTGACTCGACGTTGTCAGTGTTTTGCGTATCGCGCAGGCGCAGTCCGGTTACGCCCATTTGATCGCCGGTCACTTCTTCCAGTGTGCGGTGGGTATGCAGCACGATGTTGCCGTTTTCGACTTTATCCATCAAACGCTTGATCAGGATTTTCTCGGCGCGGAAGCTGTCGCGACGGTGAATCAAATGCACTTCAGATGCGATATTCGCCAGGTACAGCGCTTCTTCAACAGCAGTGTTGCCGCCGCCGATCACCGCAACTTTTTGATTACGGTAGAAGAAACCGTCGCAGGTCGCGCAGGCGGAAACGCCACGGCCTTTGAAGGCTTCTTCTGAAGGCAGACCCAGGTAGCGTGCTGACGCACCGGTGGCGATGATCAGTGCGTCACAGGTGTATTCACCGCTGTCGCCGGTCAGACGGAAAGGGCGGTTTTGCAGATCAACTTTGCTGATATGATCAAAAATAATTTCAGTTTCAAATTTGGTCGCATGTTCGTGCATGCGTTCCATCAGCAATGGGCCTGTGAGATCGTGCGGATCGCCAGGCCAGTTCTCCACTTCTGTTGTTGTGGTCAACTGACCACCTTTTTCCATACCGGTAATCAGTACCGGTTGCAGGTTCGCGCGTGCAGCGTAGACCGCAGCGGTATACCCCGCAGGGCCAGAGCCCAGAATAAGAAGTTTACTGTGTTTGGTTGCGCCCATGAGATCCCCATAGTTGTTAGCAGGCAATGAGCAGGATTGTAGGGAATTTACAGGCGTAAAAAAAGAGTATGGCGATTTTGTTAACAATATGTGTAATAGCGGGAACCGATGAACGGCAGAATTAGTCGTAATACTATAACGATTTCTACTTAAAATCGGTCAGTTATAAGGTGATAAAATGACGATTTTCCATCACTGCGAATGAATAACTGGCATGTTGTACTAAAAATCGATGTTTTGCTTTGACAATCCCCTGCTGTTTTGCGAAAACATTCAAGGAAGAAAAAAACTGTGTCATGTATGTGCTGCATAATCATGCATGTAGATACCATGTTTACCGTGTTAGCGAAATCTACGCATGGTGTGGACAGATGCCATTCGTGATGTCGATAGCCGCCGACAGGCAACGGTCTTCTCACCATAAACCCAGACATTGCGAACCGAAAATCCCTCTGGGTTGCGGTTTATCTTGATGGGTAGCGACTCTGAACAGTGATGTTGGTAGAGTCAGGCAGGAGTAGGGAAGGAATACAGAGAGACAATAATAATGGTAGATAGTAAGAAGCGCCCTGGCAAAGATCTCGACCGTATCGATCGTAACATTCTTAATGAGCTGCAAAAGGATGGGCGTATTTCTAACGTCGAGCTTTCTAAACGTGTGGGACTTTCACCAACGCCCTGCCTTGAGCGTGTGCGTCGGTTGGAAAGACAGGGTTTTATTCAGGGCTATACAGCGCTGTTAAACCCGCATTATCTGGATGCATCACTTCTGGTTTTTGTTGAGATTACTCTGAATCGTGGCGCCCCGGATGTGTTTGAACAATTTAACTCTGCAGTACAAAAACTTGAAGAAATTCAAGAGTGTCATTTGGTTTCCGGTGATTTCGACTATTTGCTGAAAACACGCGTACCGGATATGTCAGCATACCGTAAGCTGTTGGGGGAAACCCTGCTGCGTCTGCCTGGCGTGAATGACACACGTACTTATGTAGTAATGGAAGAAGTCAAACAGAGCAATCGTCTGGTAATTAAGACGCGCTAACACGGAACAGGTGCAAAATCGACGCAGTTTGATTACACTCCTGTTAATCCATACAGCAACAGTGCCGGGGCAACCCGGTGCTGTTGTCCGTTTTAGCATCGGGCAGGAAAAGCCCGAAACCTGGAGAGCCGTTTTTGAGCCAGGAATACACCGAAGACAAAGACGTCACATTGACGAAGTTAAGCAGCGGGCGCCGACTTCTGGAAGCGCTACTGATCCTTATTGCCCTTTTTGCCGTCTGGTTGATGGCTGCCTTACTCAGCTTTAACCCTTCGGATCCCAGTTGGTCGCAAACCGCGTGGCATGAGCCTATCCATAATCTGGGCGGAATACCTGGAGCATGGCTGGCGGACACGCTGTTCTTTATTTTTGGCGTCATGGCCTACACTATCCCCGTCATCATTGTCGGTGGCTGCTGGTTTGCCTGGCGACATCAGGCCAGCGACGAATACGTCGATTATTTTGCCGTCTCGCTGCGCATTATTGGCGTTCTGGCGCTGATTCTCACTTCCTGCGGGCTGGCCGCAATTAACGCCGATGACATCTGGTATTTCGCCTCTGGCGGCGTGATCGGCAGTCTGCTCAGCACCACGCTACAACCATTGCTGCACAGCAGCGGCGGCACGCTGACGTTGTTGTGCATTTGGGCTGCGGGATTAACGCTGTTCACCGGTTGGTCATGGGTGAGCATTGCGGAAAAACTGGGCGGCTGGTTACTCAATATCCTGACGTTTGCCAGCAATCGTACCCGCCGCGACGATACCTGGGTCGATGACGAAGAATATGAAGACGAAGAAGAGTCTGTCGACGCCGCTGATGGCAAACCCCATGAATCGCGCCGAGCTCGTATCCTGCGCGGTGCGTTAGCGCGCCGTAAACGTCTGGCTGAGAAATTTACCAACCCGCTTGGTCGTCATACCGATGCGGCGCTGTTCTCCGGCAAACGCATGGATGATGAAGACGAAATTGAATACAGCGCCCGTGGCGTGGTTGCCGATCCTAATGATGTGCTGTTTTCCGGTAATCGCGCGACGCTGCCTGAATATGACGAACTTGATCCGCTCCTTAACGGCCACTCGGTGACCGAGCCTGTAGCTGCAGCAGCTGCAGCTACAACGGCCGCTCAGGCCTGGAGCGCACCGGTTGATCCGTTGCTGCAAACGTCTCCCGTGACCAACACTGTTATGGAGCAACCGGTCCCAACTGTGGCCTGGCAACCCGTGCCTGGCCCGCAAACCGGTGATGCCGCGATTGCACCAGCGCCTGAAGGTTATCCGCAGCCAGCCCAGTACGCGCAACCTCCGGTGCAGCAGCCGTATGAGCCATGGCAACAGCCGGTTGTGGAGCAGAGTCCGCAGCCGCAATATTACGCACAGCAGCCCGTTGAACCTGTTTATACGCAGCCTGTCGCGCCGCAGCCGGAACCTGTTTATCAGCCGGAGCCCGTGCTGCAACCTGTCTATCAACAGGATCCGACCTCTCAACAGAACGCCGTATTCCAGCAGCCTGCTTATCAGCCGGAGCCTGTGCAGCAACCTGTTTATCAGCAGGATCCAACTTTTCAACAGAGCAACCCGTTCCAGCAGCCTGTGGTTGAACAACCGCCGGTGGTGGAACCTGAGCCCGTGGTTGAAGAAGTTAAACCGACTCGTCCGCCGCTTTATTACTTTGAAGAAGTCGAAGAGAAACGTGCGCGTGAGCGTGAGCAACTGGCCGCATGGTATCAGCCGATTCCAGAACCTGCTCAGGAGCCTGAGCGTGTTAAGCCGTCTACGCCATCAATGCCGACGACTACATCCATACCACCCGTTGAGTCTGTTGCTGCCGTTGCACCGCTGGCCGCTGGCGTAAAAAGCGCCGCGTTAGGGGCAGGTGCCGCTGCCGCAGCTCCTGTCTTTAGCCTTGCAGGCAGTGGTACGCCGCGTCCGCAGGTGAAAGAGGGCATTGGCCCGCAGTTGCCGCGGCCGAATCGTGTGCGCGTGCCTACTCGTCGTGAGCTGGCGTCATATGGCATAAAACTGCCGTCACAGCGTATGGCTGAAGAGAAAGCGCGCGAAGAGCAGCTTGATACAGATGCGTACAGTGACGATGAAATGGATGCAATGCAGCAGGACGAGCTGGCACGTCAGTTCGCTCAGTCGCAGCAGCATCGTTATGGCGAAGAGTATCAGGACGATACCCACCAGACTGATGACGAAGATTCAGCCGCAGAAGCGGAGCTTGCTCGCCAGTTTGCTTCTTCTCAGCAGCAGCGTTATTCCGGTGAACAGCCTGCCGGAGCGAATCCGTTCTCCCTCAATGACTTTGAATTTTCGCCAATGAAAACGCTAGTGGATGAGGGTCCGCATGAGCCGCTGTTTACGCCTGGCATAATGCCGGAGCCCGCGCCGCAGTACCAGGAACCAGTTGCGCCGCAGCAGCATTATCAGCAGCCAGCGCAGCCAGTTGCACCGCAGCAGCACTATCAGCAACCGGCACAGCCAGTTGCACCACAGCAGCACTATCAGCAACCGGCACAGCCAGTTGCACCACAGCAGCATTATCAGCAACCGGCACAGCCAGTTGCACCACAGCAGCATTATCAGCAACCAGCGCAGCCTGTTACACCGCCGCAGGATAGTCTGATCCATCCGCTGCTGATGCGTAATGGGGATAGTCGTCCGGCGCACCGTCCAAGCACGCCGCTGCCATCGTTAGATCTGCTCACGCCGCCGCCGAGCGAAGTTGAGCCGATAGATACGTTCGCACTAGAACAAATGGCACGTCTGGTGGAAGCGCGTCTGGCGGATTTCCGCATTAAAGCCGATGTGGTGAACTACTCTCCTGGCCCGGTGATTACCCGCTTTGAGCTTAATCTGGCTCCAGGGGTTAAAGCGGCGCGTATTTCTAACCTGTCACGAGATCTGGCGCGTTCATTGTCGACCGCGGCGGTACGTGTGGTCGAGGTTATTCCAGGCAAACCGTATGTCGGACTGGAGTTACCGAACAAAAAACGTCAAACCGTTTATCTGCGTGAAGTGCTGGATAACGCTAAATTCCGTGATAACTCATCTCCGCTGACTGTGGTGCTGGGCAAAGATATTGCAGGCGAACCGGTGGTGGCCGATCTGGCTAAAATGCCGCACCTGCTGGTGGCAGGGACAACCGGTTCCGGTAAGTCTGTTGGGGTGAACGCCATGATCCTCAGCATGCTGTACAAAGCGCAGCCGGAAGACGTTCGCTTTATCATGATTGATCCGAAAATGCTGGAACTTTCTGTTTATGAAGGTATTCCACATCTGCTGACTGAAGTTGTGACCGACATGAAAGATGCCGCCAATGCCTTGCGTTGGAGCGTCAATGAAATGGAACGTCGCTACAAACTGATGTCGGCGCTTGGCGTGCGTAACCTTGCCGGTTATAACGATAAGATTGCTGAAGCCGCCCGTATGGGACGTCCGATTCCGGACCCATACTGGAAGCCGGGCGACAGCATGGATGTTCAGCATCCGGTGCTGGAAAAACTGCCGTATATCGTGGTGTTGGTGGATGAATTCGCTGACCTGATGATGACCGTTGGCAAAAAGGTGGAAGAACTGATCGCTCGTCTGGCGCAAAAAGCGCGTGCGGCGGGGATCCATCTGGTGCTGGCAACCCAGCGACCATCAGTTGACGTTATCACCGGTCTGATTAAAGCGAACATCCCGACGCGTATCGCCTTTACAGTGTCCAGTAAAATTGACTCGCGTACCATCCTTGACCAGGGCGGCGCGGAATCGCTGTTGGGTATGGGTGACATGCTTTATTCTGCACCAAACTCGACGATCCCTGTACGTGTACACGGCGCCTTTGTACGCGATGAAGAAGTTCACGCGGTGGTGCAGGACTGGAAAGCGCGCGGCCGTCCACAATACGTTGATGGCATTACCTCTGACAGCGAAAGCGAAGGCGGCGGTGGCGGCTTTGATGGTGGCGAAGAACTGGATCCGCTGTTCGATCAGGCGGTGAACTTTGTTACTCAGAAACGCAAAGCCTCAATCTCCGGCGTCCAGCGTCAGTTCCGTATCGGTTACAACCGAGCGGCGCGCATCATCGAACAGATGGAAGCGCAGGGAATAGTCAGCGAACAAGGGCATAATGGTAATCGTGAAGTGCTGGCTCCGCCGCCCTTCGAATGATTGCAAAGTTAAGTAATTCAGTATTTTCTACTTTCCTCATGCTGATTTTTGGCCTGAAATGGATAGCAGAGGGATCTCCCCGTTGGGAGTGACGTATTTTGAGGAATAACGATGAAAAGAATCGCAATCACCTGTGCATTACTGTCTAGCTTTGTGGTGAGCAGCGTCTGGGCTGACGCTGCCAGCGACCTGAAAAGCCGTCTGGATAAAGTCAGTAGCTTCCATGCCAGCTTTACTCAGAAGGTCACGGACGGTAGCGGCGCGGCGGTGCAGGAAGGTCAGGGCGACTTATGGGTTAAACGCCCTAATCTGTTTAACTGGCATATGACGCAGCCTGACGAGAGCATCCTGGTTTCCGATGGTAAAACGCTGTGGTTCTTTAACCCGTTTGTTGAGCAGGCGACTGCGACCTGGTTGAAAGACGCCACGGGTAACACGCCGTTTATGCTGATTGCGCGTAACCAGGCCAGCGACTGGCAGCAGTACAACATTAAGCAAAACGGCGACGATTTCGTGCTGACGCCAAAAACCAGCAGCGGTAACCTGAAGCAGTTTACTATCAATGTTGGGCGGGACGGGACGATCCACCAGTTTAGCGCCGTTGAGCAAGACGATCAGCGCAGCAGCTATCAGCTGAAATCTCAGCAGAATGGTGCGATTGAACCTTCGAAATTCACCTTTACCCCGCCGCAAGGTGTAACGGTTGACGATCAACGTAAGTAGAGGCGTGTGAGTGAGCAATCTGTCGCTCGACTTTTCTGATAATACCTTTCAGCCACTGGCCGCGCGTATGCGGCCAGAAAATTTAGCGCAGTACATCGGCCAGCAGCATCTGCTGGCTGCGGGTAAACCCTTGCCGCGCGCCATCGAGGCCGGGCACCTGCACTCTATGATTTTATGGGGTCCTCCGGGGACGGGGAAAACCACGCTTGCCGAAGTTATTGCCCGTTACGCTAACGCCGATGTTGAACGAATTTCGGCAGTTACCTCTGGTGTAAAAGAAATTCGTGAAGCGATTGAGCGTGCGCGTCAGAATCGTAACGCGGGCCGGCGTACGATCCTGTTTGTGGATGAAGTTCACCGTTTTAATAAAAGCCAACAGGATGCGTTTTTACCGCATATTGAAGACGGTACCATCACGTTTATTGGCGCAACCACTGAAAACCCCTCGTTTGAGCTGAACTCGGCGCTGCTGTCGCGTGCGCGCGTTTACTTACTGAAATCGTTAACCACCGACGATATTGAACAGGTGCTGGACCAGGCGATGTCAGACAAAGCGCGGGGTTACGGCGCCCAGGATATCGTACTGCCTCCAGAGACGCGTCGGGCGATTGCTGAACTGGTGAATGGCGACGCGCGGCGAGCGCTGAATACGCTGGAAATGATGGCCGATATGGCCGAAGTTGATGATTCTGGCAAGCGCGTATTGAAGGCCAAGTTGCTCACTGAAATTGCCGGTGAACGCAGCGCGCGTTTCGATAATAAAGGCGATCGCTTTTACGATCTCATCTCCGCATTACACAAATCGGTTCGCGGCAGCGCCCCGGATGCGGCACTTTATTGGTATGCGCGCATCATTAGTGCAGGTGGTGATCCGCTGTATGTTGCTCGTCGCTGTCTGGCAATTGCCTCTGAAGATGTGGGCAATGCCGATCCTCGCGCCATGCAGGTGGCAATTTCCGCATGGGACTGCTTTACCCGAGTGGGACCCGCGGAAGGTGAACGAGCGATTGCTCAGGCGATTGTTTATCTGGCCTGCGCGCCGAAAAGTAATGCGGTTTACACCGCCTTCAAAGCCGCGCTGGCTGATGCCCGCGAACGTCCGGATTACGACGTGCCGGTCCATCTGCGCAATGCGCCAACTAAGCTGATGAAAGAAATGGGCTATGGTCAGGAGTATCGTTACGCCCATGATGAACCAAATGCCTATGCCGCCGGAGAAGAGTACTTCCCGCAGGAAATGGCACAAACGCGCTATTATCACCCCACAAACAGAGGTCTTGAAGGCAAGATTGGCGAAAAGCTCGCCTGGCTCGCCGGACAGGATCAAAATAGCCCTATAAAACGCTACCGTTAGTGTTATCGTTGCGGTAATGTTGTCCCTGTATCCCTGTGACCGCAGGCTGTGGTCACTTTCTCCTATTTTAATTCGATAAGCACAGGATAAGCATGCTCGATCCCAATCTGCTGCGTAATGAGCCAGACGCAGTCGCAGAAAAACTGGCAAGCCGGGGCTTTAAGCTGGATGTAGATAAGCTGCGTGCTCTTGAAGAGCGTCGTAAAGTTCTGCAGGTACAAACTGAAAACCTGCAGGCAGAGCGTAACTCTCGATCGAAATCCATCGGCCAGGCAAAAGCGCGCGGGGAAGATATCGAGTCTTTACGTCTGGAAGTGAACAAACTGGGCGAAGAGCTGGATGCCGCGAAAGCTGAACTTGATACCTTACAGGCCGAGATCCGCGACATTGCGCTGACCATTCCTAACCTGCCAGCGGACGACGTTCCGGTGGGTAAAGATGAAAATGACAACGTTGAAGTCAGCCGTTGGGGTACTCCGCGTGAGTTTGATTTCGAAGTGCGCGATCACGTTACCTTGGGTGAAATGCACACGGGTCTTGATTTTGCCGCTGCGGTTAAGCTGACCGGCTCTCGTTTCGTCGTGATGAAAGGGCAGATCGCGCGCATGCACCGTGCGCTGTCTCAGTTCATGCTGGATCTGCATACCGAGCAGCATGGTTACAGCGAAAACTACGTTCCGTATCTGGTTAACCATGACACGTTGTACGGAACAGGGCAACTGCCGAAATTTGCTGGCGATCTGTTCCACACCCGTCCGCTGGATGAAGAAGCTGACAGCAGCAACTATGCGCTGATCCCAACGGCAGAAGTTCCGCTGACCAACCTGGTTCGCGACGAAATCATTGACGAAGATGCGCTGCCGATCAAAATGACCGCGCATACGCCGTGCTTCCGTTCTGAAGCAGGTTCTTACGGTCGTGATACCCGTGGTCTGATCCGTATGCACCAGTTCGATAAAGTTGAAATGGTGCAGATCGTTCGCCCGGAAGACTCTATGGACGCGCTGGAAGAGATGACCGGCCATGCCGAGAAGGTTCTTCAGCTGCTGGGCCTGCCGTACCGTAAGATCATCCTGTGCACAGGCGACATGGGCTTCGGCGCATGCAAAACGTACGATCTGGAAGTGTGGATCCCGGCGCAGAACACCTATCGCGAAATCTCCTCTTGCTCCAACGTGTGGGATTTCCAGGCTCGCCGTATGCAGGCGCGTTGCCGCAGCAAATCCGACAAAAAGACCCGTTTAGTACATACGCTGAACGGTTCCGGTCTGGCGGTTGGACGTACGCTGGTTGCGGTGATGGAAAACTATCAGCAGGCTGATGGCCGTATTCAGGTTCCGGAAGTGTTACGCCCGTACATGAATGGCCTGGAATTTATCGGCTAAGCTACCTTTCTTTGCTAAAAAAGCGCCTTAGGGCGCTTTTTTTATGCCCGTTTGACGTCGGACAATAACGCCTACCTCCATAGGAGTAATACTGCCTTCGAATGAAAGTCAGTATTTATCTCTGTCTTTTCGCAAATTCGGTATCTACCAGTCTGTATATCGACATATACGCTATATAAAAATCTACATAACGAGTATTTCTCTTTTGTTTATTGTGAGCAGCAGAGTGAGCCACTATGAAAACTAAGATCCCCGATGCCATGCTGGCAGCTGAGGTTAGTCGCCGAGGTTTGGTGAAAACGACGGCGATAGGCGGACTGGCGGCGGCCAGTAGCGCGTTTACCCTGCCATTTACCCGTATTGCAAATGCTGCAGAAGCCCTTAATCCGACACAGGCCAATGAGAAAGTCATATGGAGCGCGTGTACGGTGAACTGTGGTAGCCGCTGTCCTCTGCGTATGCACGTGGTAGACGGTGAAATAAAGTATGTTGAAACCGACAACACCGGTGATGACAACTATGACGGCTTGCACCAGGTACGCGCCTGTCTGCGTGGTCGCTCCATGCGTCGTCGCGTTTATAATCCCGACCGTCTGAAATACCCGATGAAACGCGTCGGTAAACGTGGTGAAGGGAAATTTGAGCGCATCAGCTGGGATGAAGCCTACGACATCATTGCCAGCAATATGCAGCGTCTTATCAAAGACTACGGCAACGAGTCTATCTACCTGAACTACGGCACAGGTACGCTGGGCGGCACCCTGACACGCTCCTGGCCGCCAGGCAAAACGCTGGTAGCACGTCTGATGAACTGCTGTGGCGGCTACCTGAACCACTACGGTGACTACTCTTCAGCGCAAATCGCTGCCGGGTTGAACTACACCTACGGCGGCTGGGCAGACGGTAACAGCCCGTCCGACATTGAAAACAGCAAGCTGGTGGTTCTGTTCGGGAATAACCCAGGTGAAACCCGTATGAGCGGGGGTGGGGTAACCTATTACCTTGAACAGGCGCGACAGAAATCCAATGCCCGCATGATCATTATCGATCCTCGCTACACGGATACCGGCGCGGGTCGTGAAGATGAGTGGATCCCGATCCGCCCAGGTACCGATGCGGCATTGGTGAATGGTCTGGCGTATGTGCTGATCACCGAAAACATGGTTGATCAACCGTTCCTTGATAAATACTGCGTGGGTTACGACGAGAAAACCTTACCGGCCGACGCACCGAAAAACGGTCACTATAAGGCGTATATTCTTGGGCAGGGCAAAGACGGTATCGCCAAGACCCCGGAATGGGCAGCGCAAATTACCGGTATTCCTGCTGAACGAATCGTCAAACTGGCCCGTGAAATCGGTAGCGCTAAACCGGCATATATCAGTCAGGGGTGGGGACCGCAGCGCCATGCTAACGGTGAAATAGCGACCCGTGCCATTTCTATGCTGGCAATCCTTACCGGTAACGTTGGGATTAACGGCGGCAACAGTGGGGCGCGTGAGGGCTCATACAGTTTGCCGTTTGAACGTATGCCTACGCTGGAAAATCCAGTCGAAACCAGCATCTCTATGTTTATGTGGACGGACGCCATTGAGCGAGGTCCGGAGATGACGGCGCTGCGTGACGGTGTTCGTGGTAAAGATAAACTCGATGTTCCGATTAAGATGATCTGGAACTATGCCGGTAACTGTCTGATTAACCAGCACTCTGATATCAACCGCACACATGAAATCCTACAGGATGATAAGAAGTGCGAGATGATCGTTGTCATCGACTGTCATATGACCTCCTCGGCGAAATACGCGGATATTTTGCTGCCGGACTGCACCGCTTCGGAGCAGATGGACTTCGCACTGGATGCCTCCTGCGGAAATATGTCGTATGTGATTTTCACCGATCAGGCGATCAAACCACGCTTCGAATGCAAGACTATCTACCAGATGACCAGTGAGCTGGCGAAACGCCTTGGTGTTGAGCAGCAGTTTACAGAAGGTCGTACTCAGGAAGAGTGGATGCGTCATCTGTACGAGCAGTCGCGAAAAGCCATTCCTGAACTGCCAACGTTTGAAGAATTCCGCAAGCAGGGGATCTTTAAACAGCGCGACCCACAGGGACATCACGTGGCCTACAAGGCGTTCCGTGAGGATCCTAACGCCAATCCGCTGACCACGCCGTCAGGTAAGATCGAAATTTATTCGCAGCAGCTTGCCGAGATCGCGTCAACCTGGGAACTGCCGGAAGGTGATGTGATTGATCCACTGCCGATTTATACCCCAGGCTTTGAGAGCTTAAACGATCCGTTGGTGGAGAAATTCCCTCTGCAGTTGACCGGCTTCCACTATAAGTCTCGCGTCCACTCGACCTATGGCAACGTGGATGTTCTGAAAGCATCCTGCCGTCAGGAAATGTGGATCAACCCGATGGATGCACAGCGACGCGGCATTAACAACGGCGACAAGGTGCGCATCTTTAACGATCGTGGTGAAGTGCACATCGAGGCGAAAGTAACGCCGCGTATGATGCCTGGCGTGGTGGCATTGGGCGAAGGGGCGTGGTATGACCCGGACGCAAAACGCGTGGACCAGGGCGGTTGTATTAACGTCCTGACGACCCAGCGTCCGTCTCCTCTCGCGAAGGGGAACCCATCACACACGAACCTTGTTCAGGTTGAAAAGGTGTAAGGAGTAACCGATGACAACCCAGTATGGATTTTTTATTGATTCCAGCCGTTGCACCGGTTGCAAAACCTGCGAACTGGCGTGCAAAGATTTCAAAAATTTAACCCCTGAAGTCAGCTTTCGCCGCATTTATGAGTACGCGGGCGGTGACTGGCAGGAAGACAACGGCGTCTGGCATCAGAACGTCTTTGCCTATTACCTCTCCATTGCGTGTAACCACTGTGAAGACCCGGCCTGTACCAAAGTGTGTCCGAGCGGTGCGATGCACAAACGTGAAGATGGCTTTGTCGTTGTCGATGAAGATGTGTGCATCGGCTGTCGCTATTGCCACATGGCCTGTCCTTACGGCGCACCACAGTATAATGCTGACAAAGGACATATGACCAAATGCGATGGTTGCCATGAGCGCGTCGCTGAAGGTAAGAAACCTATTTGCGTCGAGTCCTGTCCACTGCGTGCGCTGGATTTTGGCCCAATTGATGAACTGCGCAAAAAACACGGTACTTTGGCTGCGGTTGCGCCATTGCCGGGCGCGCACTTTACCAAACCGAGCATTGTTATCAAACCTAACGCCAATAGCCGCCCGACCGGCGATACCACAGGTTATCTGGCTAATCCGAAGGAGGTGTAAGATGGGAAGTGGATGGCATGAATGGCCGCTGATGATCTTCACGGTCTTCGGGCAGTGTGTGGTTGGCGGTTTTATCGTTCTGGCGCTGGCGTTGATGAAAGGGGGCTTACGCCCAGAATCGCAGCAACGCGTAATTACCTGCATGTTTGGGCTGTGGGTATTAATGGGCATTGGATTTATTGCTTCCATGCTCCATTTGGGCTCACCGATGCGCGCCTTTAACTCACTCAATCGCGTTGGGTCATCTGCGTTGAGTAACGAAATTGCCAGCGGCTCACTCTTCTTTGCCGTTGGCGGTATCGGCTGGCTGCTGGCTATGTTGAAGAAAATGTCGCCCGCATTACGCAATCTGTGGTTAGTTGTCACCATGGTGCTGGGTGTGGTTTTTGTCTGGATGATGGTGCGCGTGTATAACACCATCGATACCGTACCGACCTGGTACAGCGTCTGGACACCGCTGGGCTTCTTCCTGACGATGTTTATGGGCGGTCCGCTGCTGGGATATCTGTTACTGAGAATTGCTGGCGTGGATGGTTGGGCGATGCGTCTGCTGCCGGCTATATCAGTGCTTGCTCTGGTCGTGAGCGCCATCATGTCGGTAATGCAGGGGACTGAACTGGCGACAATCCACAGTTCGATTCAACAGGCCTCTGCGCTGGTTCCGGATTACGGTTCGCTGATGGCGTGGCGGATTGTGGCACTGGCCTTAGCGCTATGCTGCTGGATAGTACCGCAAGTGAAGGGTTACCAGCCTGCCGTTCCGTTGCTTTCTGTCGCGTTTATTCTGCTGTTAGTCGGCGAGCTGATTGGTCGTGGCGTGTTCTACGGGCTGCATATGACCGTCGGTATGGCGGTGGCGAGTTAATCCATAATATGCCGGATGGCGGCTCGTGCTTTATCAAGCCTACAATATCCGTAGGCCTTAAAGCTGCGCGCTATCCGGCTACATGTCAGGCTAGGGTTTTGCCCCAGTCTTTACTTCTGCTTAGTTAACGTGTCATAGCTGGTCATCAGATTGCGATAATCCGGAATGTGATTAGAGAACAACGTCGCCAGACCTTCGATATCGTTGCGCCAGTCGCGGTGCAGTTCGCATGCTACTCCGAACCATGTCATCAATTGAGCGCCTGCTTGAGACATCCGATCCCATGCTGAATTGCGGGTAATTTCATTAAACGTGCCTGAAGCATCGGTGACAACAAAGACGTCAAAACCTTCTTCAATAGCCGAGAGCGCTGGGAAAGCGACGCAAACTTCCGTCACGACACCAGCGATAATCAGCTGCTTTTTGCCGGTCGCTTTTACTGCTTTCACGAAATCTTCGTTATCCCATGCGTTAATGTTTCCTGGGCGAGCAATGTAGGGCGCATCGGGAAATTGAGCTTTCAGTTCCGGTACCAGCGGTCCGTTTGGTCCTGTCTCAAAACTGGTTGTCAGAATGGTTGGGAGGTTGAAGTATTTTGCTAAGTCACCGAGCGCAAGCACGTTGTTTTTAAATTTATCGGGATCGATATCCCGAACCAGAGAGAGCAGGCCAGCCTGATGGTCGACCAGCAGTACTGCCGCATTGTCTTTATCAAGTCTTACGTAAGGTTTAGTCATGGTATTTCTCCTGTTCAGTATCAGTGGGGGAAATTTGATGAGTTTAAGTCTACGAAAAGAACGATATTTGGATTAGATAGATAAATAGGAACTCACTGTTCTATTTTGAAGACAATGCAGCTCAGCATCCCGCATAGAGTTTAGTAAGAAATAAAAGTAAGGGGAGTCCATGAAATTTTTCGACTGAACGTAACGCGAGATTTTTGTTTTAGATCAATAAAAACAAGCAGATGTGTTTTTGTATTTTTTATCTATTCACATTAAGAATCAGTAATGCAAATCGAACGACCAGAAAGCGCCTCAGCCCTCTGATTCCGCCGATTGACAATGTTTTTAGCAGTGGCATGATGCGCATGAAATTTGAACTTCCTCACGGTTTTTATTCATGTCCACGTATACCCGTCCCGTCATGCTATTGCTGTGCGGGCTACTTCTGTTGACCCTGGCGATCGCCGTGTTAAACACGCTCGTCCCGCTTTGGCTCGCCCATGAAAATCTGCCCACCTGGCAGGTAGGCGTGGTGAGCTCGTCTTACTTTACCGGTAATCTGGTAGGGACGTTGCTGACAGGTTATTTAATAAAACACCTTGGTTTTAATCGCAGCTATTACATCGCCTCGCTTATTTTCGCCGCGGGCTGTGTCGGGCTGGGGATTATGGTGGGATTCTGGAGCTGGATGACATGGCGTTTTATCGCCGGTGTTGGCTGCGCCATGATCTGGGTGGTCGTGGAAAGCGCGCTGATGTGCAGCGGGACGTCACGTAATCGCGGACGGTTACTTGCCGCCTATATGATGATTTATTATGTGGGAACGTTTTTAGGCCAACTGCTGGTTAGTAAAGTATCAACAGAATTGATGAACGTCCTGCCGTGGGTGACGGGTACTATCCTGGCGGGTGTTTTGCCACTGCTCTTTACGCGCATTGCTAATCAGCAGGGCGATGAACAGCAGTCTACGCCTATTGTCTCCATGCTGAGGTTGCGTCAGGCGCGCTTGGGCGTTAATGGCTGCATTATTTCCGGGATCGTGCTGGGGTCTTTGTATGGCCTGATGCCGCTGTATCTCAACCATCAGGGGGTGAGCAACGCCAGCATTGGTTTCTGGATGGCGGTCCTGGTAAGTGCCGGTATTCTGGGTCAATGGCCGATTGGCCGTCTGGCGGACAAGCTGGGACGTCTGCTGGTTTTACGCGTCCAGGTCTTCGTGGTGATCGTCGGGAGTATCGCCATGCTGAACCAGGCGGCGATGGCGCCCGCGTTGTTTATGTTGGGTGCGGCAGGCTTTACCCTCTACCCGGTCGCGATGGCCTGGGCCTGTGAAAAGGTGGAACATCATCAGCTGGTCGCCATGAATCAGGCATTGTTATTGAGCTATACCGTGGGCAGCCTGCTGGGACCTTCATTTACTGCGATGCTGATGCAGAATTATTCAGATAGCTTGCTGTTTATCATGATCGCCAGCGTATCGTTTATTTATTTACTGATGCTGTTGCGTAAGACGGGCCATACGCCTAATTCTATTGCGCACATTTGACCTGATTTAACAGAATATGAACAGGTTCCCATACATACTGTTTATGTATACTTTATGGGAACCTGCATTATTTAATTGCACACGTCTGTCCTGAAAATAAAGTGTGCAGAAGGTTATAGTTTTACATCCTGCCGTTTCCGCTCGCTCATTTTACCGCGCATAATCCCACGCCTCATATATTGATAATCAAAAAGCTTCCACAAAGGATTGCGTATGGCTGGTGTGCAGGAAAAACAATTGCGATGGTACAACATTGCATTGATGTCATTTATTACCGTCTGGGGTTTTGGTAACGTCGTCAACAACTATGCTAATCAGGGATTGGTTGTTGTCTCCTCCTGGATATTTATTTTCGCGCTCTATTTTATTCCTTATGCGTTGATCGTCGGGCAGCTTGGCTCAACCTTTAAAGAGGGTAAAGGCGGCGTCAGTACCTGGATTAAACATACCATGGGGCCAGGGTTGGCCTATCTTGCTGCCTGGACCTATTGGGTTGTGCATATACCTTATCTGGCGCAAAAACCGCAGGCTATTCTGATTGCGCTGGGATGGGCGCTGAAGGGCGATGGTTCGTTGATTAAAGAGTACACCGTCGTGGCGTTGCAAGGACTGACGCTGGCGCTGTTTGTCTTTTTCATGTGGGTTGCGTCCCGTGGCATGAAGTCACTGAAAATTGTTGGGTCAGTTGCTGGCATCGCGATGTTTGTGATGTCCATTTTGTATGTCGTGATGGCGGTAACCGCGCCTGCAATTACGGATGTGCAAATAGCGACAACCAATATCACCTGGGAATCGTTTATCCCGCACATCGATTTTACCTACATTACTACGATCTCCATGCTGGTCTTTGCCGTGGGCGGTGCGGAGAAAATTTCGCCATACGTTAATCAGACACGTAATCCGGGCAAAGAATTTCCAAAAGGGATGCTCGTTCTGGCTGTTATGGTAGCGGTATGCGCGATTCTCGGGTCGCTGGCTATGGGAATGATGTTTGACTCCCGGCATATTCCAGATGACCTGATGACGAATGGTCAATATTACGCCTTCCAGAAATTGGGTGAGTATTATGGTATGGGTAATTCGCTGATGGTTATTTACGCGATTGCCAATACGCTGGGACAGATTGCGGCATTGGTATTTTCTATTGATGCACCGCTTAAAGTTCTTCTGGGTGATGCTGATCGTAAATATATTCCCGAGAGCCTGTGTAAAACCAACGCTTCCGGTACGCCGGTCAATGGTTATATTCTGACGCTGGTGCTGGTAGCGATTCTGATTATGTTGCCAACACTGGGAATTGGCGACATGAACAACCTGTATAAATGGCTATTGAATCTTAACTCTGTCGTGATGCCATTGCGTTATTTATGGGTATTTGTGGCGTTCATTGCCGTTATTCGCCTGGCGCAAAAATATAAATCGGAATATGTCTTTATTCGCAACCGCTCGCTTGCGATGACCGTGGGGATCTGGTGCTTTGCCTTTACCGCATTTGCCTGTCTGACCGGGATCTTCCCGAAAATGGAAGCCTTTACCCCTGAGTGGACATTCCAGCTCACGCTGAATATCGTGACGCCATTTGTGCTGGTTGGACTGGGATTGATTTTCCCGCTACTGGCGAGAAGAGGGCGCTAAAGACGAGGGCAGGAGATAGCGTCGCTTTCTCCTGTTAACCGCGCCTTCGACTCAAATATTGTCGCTTATATAGCAAAACGGCTGCCGTTCAGGGCAGCCGTTTCGTGGTGGCTAAAACTCAATACATCACTTTATGTCCATATTGCTCGAGAATGCCCTTCACGCGCTCCATGGTCTCTTTCTTCGGTGGTTTGACGCCATCCAGTTTGTACTCTTCGCCCATTGCCACCCATTTGTGTTTGCCCAGCTCGTGGTAAGGCAGCAGCTCGATTTTTTCAACGTTACCCATATCGCGGGTAAATTCGCCGAGGCGGTGTGCGGAGTCATCGTCATCAGACCAGCCAGGTACGACAACATAGCGGATCCACACTTTGATGTCTTTGTTTGACAGGTAACGCGCGAACTCCAGCGTGCGATGGTTAGATACGCCGACCAGATTCTGATGGATTTCATCGTTCATCTGTTTGAGATCGAGCATGACCAGGTCGGTGACTTCCAGCAACTCATCGATCACCGGATCGTAGCGGCGAACAAAACCGTTGGTATCCAGACAGGTATGAATACCTTCTTTTTTACAAGCGCGGAACCAGTCACGTACGAATTCAGCTTGCAGGATAGCTTCGCCGCCAGACGCCGTCACGCCGCCGCCGGATGCGTTCATAAAGTGGCGATAGGTCACCACCTCTTTCATTAATTCGTCGACGGTGACTTCTTTACCGCCGTGTGTATCCCACGTGTCACGGTTATGGCAATACAGGCAGCGCATCAGGCAGCCCTGAAAGAAGGTAATAAAGCGGATGCCCGGGCCATCAACAGTGCCACAGGATTCAAAGGAGTGAATGCGACCAATAACTGACATTGCGGTGTTTCTCCAGGTGTGGCCCATCCGGGGCCAGTGTTAGTGCACAGTTATTAACTGTGTCGAGTCTGTTTTGGCTGTTATCCATTCTTTTCGTCTTTCAAGCTGCATCTTTGTTAGCTTCCTTCGCTCACCCCAGCCACGTACTTCTGTACGCTCCAGGGGATTCACTCCGTTGCTGCCTCAATGCACCTCGAAATCCATCGAGTATATAAGTATAGATAGCTGACAAAGCAGGCTATTAAAAAGGCCCCACTTACGTGGAGCCTTTATTGTACGCTTTTTAAAGTACGATTTCAGTCAAAACCAATTACATGGTCTGAGTGAAGGTACGAGTAATAACGTCCTGCTGCTGTTCTTTAGTCAGGGAGTTAAAACGTACTGCGTAGCCAGAAACACGGATGGTCAGCTGCGGATATTTTTCCGGATGTTCCATCGCATCCAGCAGCATTTCGCGGTTCATGACGTTCACGTTCAGGTGCTGACCACCTTCGATGGACGCTTCGTGATGGAAGTAACCATCCATCAGACCAGCCAGGTTGGTCTTACGAACTTCGTCGTCTTTACCCAGAGCGTTCGGAACGATAGAGAAGGTGTAAGAAATACCATCTTTAGCGTAAGCAAACGGCAGTTTAGCAACGGAGGTCAGAGAGGCAACAGCACCTTTCTGGTCACGACCGTGCATTGGGTTAGCACCCGGTCCGAACGGCGCGCCAGCACGACGACCATCTGGGGTATTACCAGTTTTCTTACCATAAACCACGTTAGAGGTGATGGTCAGAACAGACTGAGTCGGGATAGCGTTACGATAAGTAGTCAGTTTCTGAATTTTCTTCATGAAACGTTCTACCAGGTCAACCGCCATGTCATCAACGCGAGAGTCGTTGTTACCAAACTGCGGGTATTCGCCTTCGATTTCGAAGTCGATAGCCAGACCGTCTTCGTCACGAATCGGTTTAACTTTCGCATATTTGATTGCAGACAGGGAGTCAGCAGCAACGGACAGACCAGCGATACCACATGCCATGGTGCGGATAACGTCACGGTCGTGCAGCGCCATCAGAGAGGCTTCGTAGCTGTACTTGTCGTGCATGTAGTGGATAACGTTCAGCGCGGTGACGTACTGTTTAGCCAGCCAATCCATGAAGTGATCCATGCGGTCCATAACTTCGTCGAAGTTCAGAACGTCGCCTTTGATCGGTTCAGATTTAGGACCAACCTGCATTTTCAGTTTTTCATCAACGCCACCGTTGATTGCGTACAGCATGGTTTTCGCCAGGTTTGCACGCGCACCGAAGAACTGCATTTGTTTACCAACAACCATCGGGCTTACGCAGCAAGCGATAGCGTAGTCGTCGTTGTTGAAGTCCGGACGCATCAGGTCATCGTTCTCGTACTGCAGAGAAGAGGTGTCGATGGACACTTTAGCGGCGAATTTCTTGAAGTTCAGAGGCAGTTTTTCAGACCACAGAACAGTGATGTTCGGCTCCGGAGAAGGACCCATGGTGTACAGGGTGTTCAGGAAGCGGAAGCTGTTTTTGGTAACCAGAGTACGGCCATCAACGCCCATACCACCGATTGATTCAGTTGCCCAAATCGGGTCACCGGAGAACAGTTCATCATATTCAGGAGTACGCAGGAAGCGAACCATACGCAGTTTCATGACCAGGTGGTCGATCATTTCCTGTGCGTCTTGCTCGGTGATTTTGCCTGCTTTCAGGTCACGTTCGATGTAAGCATCCAGGAAGGTGGATACGCGACCGAAGGACATTGCTGCACCGTTCTGAGATTTAACTGCGGCCAGGTAGCCGAAGTAAGTCCACTGGATAGCTTCCTGAGCGTTGGTAGCCGGACCAGAGATATCGCAGCCATATTTAGCAGCCATTTCTTTGATCTGACCCAGAGCGCGGTGCTGTTCAGCGATTTCTTCACGCAGACGGATAGTTGCTTCCAGGTTTACGCCGTTTTCCAGATCGGACTGCAGAGAGACGAACTGAGCGTATTTGTCTTTCATCAGGTAGTCGATACCGTACAGCGCAACGCGACGGTAGTCACCGATGATACGGCCACGGCCATACGCATCTGGCAGACCAGTCAGAACACCGGATTTACGGCAGTTCAGAATGTCTTTGGTGTAAACATCGAATACGCCCTGGTTGTGGGTTTTGCGGTATTCGGTGAAGATTTTTTTCAGCATCGGGTCCAGTTCGCGATTGTACGCTTTGCAGGAACCTTCAACCATTTTGATGCCGCCAAACGGAATGATCGCACGTTTCAGCGGAGCTTCAGTCTGCAGACCAACAATCTTCTCGAGCGCTTTGTTGATGTAGCCAGCGTCGTGAGAAGTGATGGTAGAAGCAACGGAGGTGTCAAAGTCAACAGGCGCGTGAGTGCGGTTTTCCTGTTTAACGCCTTCCATCACGCTGTCCCACAGTGCAGTGGTCGCATCAGTTGCGCCAGCCAGGAAGGACTCGTCACCCTCATACGGAGTGTAGTTTTTCTGAATGAAGTCACGTACGTTTACTTCATTCTGCCAATCACCTTTGGTAAAACCTTCCCAGGCTGTGGCTAACTTTTCATTAAGCTCGGACATGTAACACCTACCTTCTTAAGTGGATTTTTTATTTACTGCGTGTAATGGGCATCAACAGATTAATGATGATCGTTACCACGCAGATAAATGACCCAGTATGTCAACCCGACCAACAAACCGCCGCCGATAATGTTACCGATCGTAACCGGAATCAGGTTATCGGTGATGAAATTCATCACGGTCAGGTGAGAAAAATTCTCCGGAGAAGACCCAACTGCGGTCCAGAATTCCGGGGTGGCGAAATCGCGTATTACAATACCCATAGGGATCATAAACATGTTTGCGATACTGTGCTCAAAACCGCTGGCAACAAACATTGCGACCGGTAATACCATGATAAACGCTTTGTCCATCAGGCTGCGGCCCGAGTAGCTCATCCATACGGCCAGACACACCATCAGGTTAGCCAAGATACCAAGGCTCACTGCCTCAACAAAAGTATGGTGCACTTTGTGGTCGGCTGTTTGCAGAACGTTGAGCCCCCATGCGCCGTTGGCGGTCATATACTCGCCAGAAAGCCACATGAGTAACACAAAGATCAGGGCGCCAATCAGGTTGCCGACATAAACGTTAAGCCAGTTTTTCGCTAACTGACCCCAGGTAATACGACCACTGGCTTTAGCAACGACGATCAGTACGGTTGAAGTGAAGAGGTCTGCACCGCAGACAACACAAAGGATCAGCCCCAGGGAAAAGCAGATACCACCTACTAATTTCGCCATGCCGAAAGGCATAGTACCAGTGCCGGTTGTGGCGGTGATATAGAAAACAAAGGCAATTGAAATGAATACACCGGCAGTAATTGCCAGATAGAACGTCTTAAGCGGATGTTTCGTTGCTTTATAGACGCCTGCTTCTTCGGCAACTTTGGCCATTGCAGCAGGTAGAATAAGATCAAAAGGGTTGTCAGCTTTCACACTAACTCTCTCTTTATTAAGTCGGCGACGAGATACTAACAAAGCATTATAGATGAGAATTTGATATAGATCATATCTCGCCTGGCTTATAGGCCCGTAAGACGCATGGTTTTTATGCGATTACGGTGTAACATGTTGATTATCCATATAAAAATAAATTTTAAAAATTATAAAGTGAGTTGAATTTTTTCTTTCAGCCTCCTATGGGACGGTTAATTAAAATGGAGTAATTGAGATAAAAAACCACATTAATAAGCTAAATTTTTTAATATCAACTACTAATATTTAACCTTGCCTTTACATTTATTTTTTGGTTTGACCAAAATAAAAAACGGGGCGCTTTAAGCGCCCCGTAATATAGCTCAGACAATACATTTAGCCTACTCGAGGCAGGTTGTTTGTCACTATTTTGACCAGTGTGCCGCTTTCGCGCGTTGCAATTTCTCATAGGCTTTCAGCAGAGACTGATGTGCCGGGAATGCGTGCAGATCGCTGTCTACTGGCTGAAGTCCATAAAACGGCGCTTCACCACTCAGTGCCGCACTTGCCGCTTCAACCGCCTCAGCGCCGTACATGCGGACGAATGCGTTCAGATACTGCAGCGGCTGACGGTCTTCTTCCTGAGACAGCAGCAACAATGTTTGCAGGCAGCGATAGTAGTTTGCACGTTCCGCGCTAAAGACGGAGGCGTTAAATTCCATCGTCCATTCGGTCCACACCAGGGCTTGCTCCAGATCGCCACCGGCCAGCGCCAGCATCACTTTAAGCTCGCCAATACGCAGGGTGTACCAACCGTTATCCGCACCGGTCGCCAGACCGAGCAGCTCGCGCACGCGGGTGAAGTCGTCAAAACCTTCTTCATCCAACTGTTCAATCAGATTGAGGTAGTCTTCTTTATCCCACTCACAGCCTGGCAGCGAGAGAATGGTGTCACGCAGATGGGTGCCCATAGCGTTGTTGGCTAACCACAGATCTTCTGCCGGATAGATGTCAGACATTCCCGGAACAATAATGCGGCACGCGTAAACGCCCAGGTGCTCATAGTCAGCGATATACACTTCTTTATCTTCAGCATTGAAGATGGCCATCAGGGTGGCGAACTCTTCTTCCGTGGTGCCAGAGAAATTCCAGTCAACGAACGGATAGTCGGCATCCTGCTTGAACAGATCCCAGGAGATCAGACCGCTGGAATCGATGAAGTGAGTTTCAAGGTTGGTATGTTCTGCCACTTCCTCATCGTCGAAGGTCGGTGGGGTGAAGACATCAAGATCCTTCAGACCACGGCCCTGCAGCAGTTCAGTCACGGTACGCTCCAGCGCAACGCCGAAATCCGGGTGTGCGCCGAAGGAGGCAAAGCAGGTACCGTTGGCCGGGTTGAACAGGACAACGCAAATCACCGGATACTTGCCGCCCAGCGAGCCATCGTAGGCAAAAATTGGGAAACCTTCCGCTTCCAGTGTGGCGATGGACTCCACCACTGCCGGATAGCGCGCCATCACCTCGGCCGGGATTTCCGGCAGGCTGATGCTTTCGGCGATAATACGGTTCTTCACATGGCGCTCAAAGACTTCAGACAGGCCCTGAACGCGAGCTTCGTTAGGTGTGTTACCCGCAGACATGCCGTTAGAAACATACAGGTTGCCGATAATATTCATCGGAATGTAGACGGTCTGGTTATCAGATTGGCGGGTAAACGGCAGGCCGCAGACGCCACGTTCTTCATTACCAGACTGTAGATCGATAAGCATGCTGCCGGTCAGTTCGTTATCTGGATCGTAAAACGCACGCAGACGCGCATCCAGTAAACCTTCTGGAACATCGTCTTCTTCAGTCAGCGGGAACCATTTTTCGTTCGGATAATGCACGAACGGGCCATTGGCGATAGTTTCGCCCAGCCAGAAATCTGCAAAGAAGTAGTTAGTCGACAGACGCTCAAAGTATTCACCCAGCGCAGAAGCCAGCGCCGCTTTTTTTGTCGCGCCTTTACCGTTGGTGAAGCACAGCGCGCATTCTTTGTCGCGAATATGTACAGACCAGACGTTAGGGACGGGATTCAGCCACGAAGCTTCTTCAATTTGAAAACCGAGGTCGAGCAATTTTTGCTGGAAGCGAGCGATGGAGTCTTCCAGAGCGGCATCTTTGCCAGGGATAAATGTTTGCGTCATGAAAATCACTTTTGTCGTACGGAAAGCGCGCAATGATACGGGTTTTCAATGAACGGCGCTATCGTCGCCGGAGCCCATGCGTAAATAAAAGCATTGGCTATGCTTTCTTACAGCCAATCACGTTTAGAGCATATTAATGAAAGCTTTCGATTTACACCGTATGGCGCTTGATAAGGTGCCCATGGATTTTCTGGGGGAAGTTGCGCTACGCAGCCTTTACACCTTTATATTGGTTTTTCTGTTTTTAAAAATCACCGGACGTCGTGGCGTACGCCAGATGTCGCTTTTTGAAGTCCTTATCATCCTTACGCTGGGTTCCGCCGCGGGAGACGTGGCGTTTTATGACGATGTTCCGATGCTGCCGGTGCTGGTGGTCTTTATTACTCTTGCTGTGCTGTATCGGCTGGTAATGTGGCTAATGGCACATAGTGAAAAAATGGAGGACCTGCTGGAGGGCAAACCCGTCGTGATCATTGAAGACGGCGAGCTGGCATGGTCAAAGCTCAATAGCGCCAATATGACGGAATTTGAATTCTTTATGGAACTGCGTTTGAACGGCGTGGAGCAATTGGGACAAGTGAAACTGGCTATTCTGGAGACGAATGGGCAAATCAGCGTCTACTTCTTTGCTGATGAAGACGTAAAGCCGGGGCTCAGTATTCTGCCTAAACGTTGTACGCAACGATTTAAAGTAATACCTGAAGCAGGGGACTATGCCTGCATACGTTGCAGCGAAGTGGTGCAAATGAGCGCCGGAGATCATCAATTATGTCCGCGCTGTGCAAATCCAGAATGGTCGAAGGCCAGTCGGGCAAAACGGGTTACCTGACAGCAAAAATCTCGGTTTTTACCCGTCAATCCGATAGATTCTGTTGTGTGACCGATGACACATTTTTACCCTTGCCAGTTTTACCCATTGCGGCGCGTGTCACTGAATGATAAAACCGATATCCACAGGAATAACTTATACCAATGTCTGTCACCGGATTATCGTCAATGACAGGATGTTGATTGGACAACAACACAACGTGGTGAGGGGAAATGGCTCAGGTCTTCAATTTTAGTTCAGGTCCGGCAATGTTACCGGCAGAAGTACTTAAACTGGCTCAACAGGATCTTTGTGACTGGAACGGTCTTGGCACGTCAGTGATGGAAATTAGCCACCGTGGCAAAGAGTTCATCCAGGTCGCAGAGGAAGCGGAGCAGGATTTTCGCGATCTTCTCAGCATCCCCTCCAACTATAAAGTGTTGTTCTGCCATGGTGGTGGTCGTGGGCAATTCGCGGGTATCCCGTTAAATATTCTGGGCGATAAAACCACCGCGGATTACGTCGATGCCGGTTATTGGGCCGCCAGCGCAATTAAAGAAGCGAAAAAATACTGCACGCCAAACGTTATTGATGCCAAAGTCACCGTGGACGGCCTGCGTGCTGTTAAGCCGATGAGTGAATGGCAACTTTCTGATAACGCGGCATACCTGCACTATTGCCCGAACGAAACCATCGATGGCATTGCGATCGATGAAACGCCGAATTTTGCCAGCAACGTTGTGGTCACGGCGGATCTGTCCTCTACCATTCTTTCCGCACCGCTTGACGTTAGCCGTTATGGCGTAATTTATGCTGGGGCACAGAAAAATATCGGCCCGGCCGGCCTGACGATTGTCATCGTCCGTGAAGATTTGCTGGGTAAAGCTCATGTCTCATGCCCGTCAATCCTCGACTATACCGTGCTGAATGACAACGATTCCATGTTCAATACGCCGCCAACCTTTGCCTGGTATCTGTCTGGCCTGGTCTTTAAATGGCTGAAAAAGCAGGGCGGTGTTAATGCGATGGATAAAATTAACCAGCAAAAAGCGGAATTGCTCTACGGCGTAATCGATAACAGCGATTTCTACCGTAACGATGTGGCGAAATCCAACCGTTCACGCATGAACGTACCGTTCCAGCTGGCTGACAGCGCATTGGATAAACTGTTCCTGGAAGAGTCTTTTGCTGCGGGCCTGCACGCGCTGAAAGGGCATCGTGTAGTCGGCGGTATGCGTGCGTCCATCTACAATGCCATGCCGCTTGAAGGTGTTAAAGCACTGACCGATTTCATGGTCGATTTCGAACGCCGCCGCGGCTAATCTGCTGTACTTTTCATCCCCACAGCTCGTCTGTGGGGTTTTTATGTCTGTTTTTGAGAGTCGAGTTTCATGGAATCCCTGACGTTACAACCCATTGCGCGGGTGGATGGCACCATCAATCTGCCTGGATCCAAAAGTGTTTCTAACCGCGCTTTGCTGCTGGCTGCATTAGCCAATGGCACCACTGTCCTGACCAATCTGCTGGACAGCGATGATGTTCGCCATATGCTCAATGCTCTGAATGCGTTAGGGATTAGCTATACCCTTTCTGCCGATCGCACCCGCTGCGAGATTATTGGCAATGGCGGTGCGTTGCACGCAGAAGGTGCAGTTGAGCTGTTCCTTGGCAATGCCGGAACCGCAATGCGCCCGCTGGCTGCAGCGCTATGTCTGGGTAGCAATGACATCGTGCTGACGGGCGAACCGCGCATGAAAGAGCGCCCGATCGGCCATCTGGTTGATGCGCTGCGCCAGGGCGGAGCCCAAATTGACTATCTGGAGCAGGAAAACTACCCACCTTTACGTCTGCGCGGTGGCTTTACCGGAGGCCAGGTTGAGGTAGACGGTAGCGTTTCCAGCCAGTTCCTCACTGCGCTGCTGATGACTGCGCCGCTGGCGCCGCAGGATACGACGATCGCAATTAAAGGTGACCTGGTATCCAAACCCTACATTGATATCACACTGAACCTGATGAAAACGTTTGGTGTTGAAATTGAAAATCAAAACTACCAGCGCTTTGTTGTGAAGGGGCAGCAGCAGTATCAGTCACCGGGTGCATACCTGGTTGAAGGCGATGCTTCTTCCGCTTCCTATTTCCTCGCGGCGGGTGCTATTAAAGGCGGTACAGTAAAAGTTACCGGGATTGGCCGCAACAGCATGCAGGGTGATATTCGTTTTGCCGATGTACTGGAAAAAATGGGTGCGACCATTACATGGGGCGACGATTTTATTGCCTGTACTCACGGCGAGTTGAACGCAGTGGATATGGATATGAACCATATTCCTGACGCGGCGATGACCATTGCAACGGCGGCGCTGTTTGCGAAAGGCACCACGACTTTACGTAACATCTATAACTGGCGTGTCAAAGAGACCGATCGCCTGTTCGCGATGGCGACGGAGTTACGCAAAGTGGGCGCGGAAGTGGAAGAGGGGCATGACTTTATCCGCATCACCCCGCCTGCAACATTGCAATTTGCGGACATCGCGACCTACAACGATCACCGCATGGCGATGTGTTTCTCGCTGGTGGCGCTGTCTGACACGCCGGTGACCATTCTTGACCCAAAATGTACCGCCAAAACCTTCCCGGATTATTTCGAACAGCTGGCTCGTATTAGTACATCTGCCTGATTTTATTGCCGCACTTTCGGGTGCGGCACATTCTGACATCTCCGGTTGCCTATTTATTCTACACTCAGCTTCAATGATTCTGCATTTTTCACACAAAGATAACGATCGTTGGCGTTGGCGCGTATAATGCGCGGCGTTCACGTTAATGTACGCCCTTTTAAGGAGAAAAAGATGACGGCAATTGCCCCGGTTATTACCATTGATGGCCCAAGTGGTGCAGGTAAAGGCACCTTGTGCAAGGCAATGGCGGAAGCATTGCAGTGGCATCTGTTAGATTCAGGCGCGATCTACCGCGTACTGGCGCTCGCAGCGTTACATCACCATGTTGATGTCACATCTGAAGATGCTCTGGTACCGCTTGCCTCACACCTTGATGTGCGTTTTATCTCAACAGACGGCAACCTGGAAGTCATTCTTGAAGGTGAAGATGTCAGCGGTGAAATACGTACTCAGGAAGTAGCGAATGCCGCCTCTCAGGTCGCGGCGTTTCCCCGCGTGCGTGAAGCGTTATTACGTCGTCAACGCGCATTTCGCGAATCCCCTGGTCTGATTGCTGATGGACGTGATATGGGCACCGTGGTGTTCCCGGATGCGCCGGTGAAAATTTTTCTGGACGCCTCCTCGCAAGAACGTGCGCATAGACGTATGCTACAGTTGCAGGAGAAGGGCTTTAGTGTTAACTTTGAACGCCTTTTGGCCGAGATCGAAGAACGCGATTATCGCGATCGTAATCGTGCTGTAGCGCCGCTGGTTCCCGCTGCTGATGCTTTAGTTTTGGATTCAACCCGATTAAGCATTGAGCAAGTGATTGAAAAAGCGTTACAATACGCGCGCCAAAAACTGGCTCTCGCTTAAGTGCGACCGAATTTGCAGTACCCCCGTTGCAATGGATTGACAGCGGGTATGTTAAACAACCCCATCCGGCATGGAGCCAGGTGGACGTTAAATATGAAACCTGAAGATTAAACATGACTGAATCTTTTGCTCAACTGTTTGAAGAATCCTTAAAAGAAATCGAAACCCGTCCGGGTTCCATCGTTCGTGGTGTTGTTGTTGCTATCGACAAAGACGTAGTACTGGTTGACGCTGGTCTGAAATCTGAGTCCGCCATTCCGGCAGAGCAGTTCAAAAACGCCCAGGGCGAGCTGGAAATCCAGGTTGGTGACGAAGTTGACGTTGCTCTGGATGCAGTAGAAGACGGCTTCGGTGAAACCCTGCTGTCCCGTGAAAAAGCTAAACGTCACGAAGCTTGGATCACGCTGGAAAAAGCTTACGAAGAAGCTGCAACCGTTACTGGTGTTATCAATGGCAAAGTCAAGGGTGGCTTCACTGTTGAGCTGAATGGTATTCGCGCGTTCCTGCCGGGTTCCCTGGTAGACGTTCGTCCGGTCCGCGACACGCTGCACCTGGAAGGCAAAGAGCTTGAATTCAAAGTAATCAAGCTGGATCAGAAGCGTAACAACGTTGTTGTTTCCCGTCGTGCCGTTATCGAATCCGAAAACAGCGCAGAACGCGATCAGCTGCTGGAAAACCTGCAGGAAGGCATGGAAGTTAAAGGTATCGTTAAGAACCTCACTGACTACGGTGCATTCGTTGATCTGGGTGGCGTTGACGGCCTGCTGCACATCACTGACATGGCATGGAAACGCGTTAAGCATCCGAGCGAAATCGTAAACGTTGGCGACGAAATCACTGTTAAAGTGCTGAAGTTCGACCGCGAGCGTACTCGTGTATCTCTGGGCCTGAAACAGCTGGGCGAAGATCCATGGGTAGCTATCGCTAAGCGTTATCCGGAAGGTACCAAACTGACTGGTCGCGTGACCAACCTGACCGACTACGGCTGCTTCGTTGAAATCGAAGAAGGCGTTGAAGGCCTGGTTCACGTTTCCGAAATGGATTGGACCAACAAAAACATCCACCCGTCCAAAGTTGTTAACGTTGGCGATGTAGTGGAAGTTATGGTTCTGGATATCGACGAAGAACGTCGTCGTATCTCCCTGGGTCTGAAGCAGTGCAAAAACAACCCATGGCAGCAGTTCGCGGAAACCCACAACAAGGGCGACCGTGTTGAAGGTAAAATCAAGTCTATCACTGACTTCGGTATCTTCATCGGCCTGGACGGCGGCATCGACGGCCTGGTTCACCTGTCTGACATCTCCTGGAACGTTGCAGGCGAAGAAGCAGTTCGTGAATACAAAAAAGGCGACGAAATCGCAGCAGTTGTTCTGCAGGTTGACGCAGAGCGTGAGCGTATCTCTCTGGGCGTTAAACAGCTCGCAGAAGATCCGTTCAACAACTGGGTTGCACTGAACAAGAAAGGCGCAATCGTAAACGGTAAAGTCACTGCAGTTGACGCTAAAGGCGCAACCGTAGAACTGGCTGACGGCGTTGAAGGTTACCTGCGCGCTTCTGAAGCTTCACGTGACCGCGTTGAAGATGCAACTCTGGTTCTGAGCGTAGGCGACGACGTTGAAGCTAAATTCACCGGCGTTGATCGTAAGAACCGTGCAATCAGCCTGTCTGTTCGTGCTAAAGACGAAGCTGATGAGAAAGATGCAATCGCAACTGTTAACAAACAGGAAGATGCTAACTTCTCTAACAACGCAATGGCTGAAGCTTTCAAAGCAGCTAAAGGCGAGTAATATCGAGTGCTCTAAATCCTTTGTGCTGTTAACGGCACAAAGGGTGACGAGTAGCTTGACAGATTACAGGATTCGTCCTGTAATCAATGACAAAGGGCGGCTACGGCCGCCCTTAATCAATGCAGCAGCTAATTATGCCTTTAAGGAACCGGAGGAATCATGACCAAGTCAGAATTGATTGAAAGACTTGCAACCCAGCAACCTCATATTCCCGCGAAAGCGGTTGAAGATGCAGTTAAAGAGATGCTGGAACATATGGCCTCGACTCTTGCGCAGGGCGAGCGTATTGAAATCCGCGGTTTCGGCAGCTTCTCTTTGCATTACCGCGCACCACGTACCGGACGTAATCCGAAGACCGGCGATAAAGTGGATCTGGAAGGGAAATACGTTCCGCACTTTAAACCAGGTAAAGAATTGCGCGATCGCGCCAATATTTACGGTTAAGTTTTTAGCGAGACTTAACGCCGAGAAAAGCACCCAAATGGGTGCTTTTTTCATTTCTGTCCACCTATCCTGGAATCCTCATCCCAGTTAATTTGTACGTTACAACCATCACTAAATGTCTGCGGAACTCAGGCCGTATAACGATAAATTGATGCCAGACAACCGTCGAAGAGTACTGCACACTCCCTGTAACAGGGAGGTGATTGATGAAAATAACAACGGTGAGTACCTGCGCATTACTCGGTATCCTCCCGCTCATGCTATTACCCATGCTGCCAGGCATGTTGTGTATCGGCATTGTATTTTGTCTGGCATGTCTGCTCTGTTTTCTCCCCTACAAATATATGCGTTCCGCCGGACTAACCCTGCTGTTTTTTCTTTGGGGAATCCTGGCCGCGGAAGAGGCTATGTGGGCAGGTAATACGCTGCCTGCGAAAACCCAGCAAGCCATTGTGCGGATAACCGGAACTGACAATATGACAACGCACTACGGCCAGATCACTCACCTTCAGGGGAAACGAATCTTTCCTGCGCAAGGAATCGTCTTGTACGGGCAGTATTTACCCGGTGATGTTTGTGCGGGTCAGACATGGGCGATGACGTTGAAAGTCCGCGCTGTACACGGTCAATTAAACGAAGGCGGATTTGATAGCCAGCGTTACGCATTGGCGCAGCATCAACCGCTGACGGGACGATTCTTGCAGGCTTCGGTTATCACACCACAATGCAGTTTGCGTTCGCGGTATCTCGCCTCGCTTAAAACGGCACTCGGTGACTATCCCTGGCAGCAGGTCATACTGGGTCTGGGAATGGGGGAGCGCTTGTCCGTGTCACAAGAGGTGAAAACGATTATGCGTGATACCGGCACGGCTCATTTGATGGCTATCTCCGGGCTGCATATTGCGTTTGCTGCACTTCTGGCTGCCGGAATAATTCGTGCGGGACAATTTTTTATGCCTGCCAGATGGATTTACTGGCAGGTTCCATTAGTGGGTGGGATTGTCTGCGCCACATTTTATGCCTGGCTGACGGGGCTGCAACCCCCTGCATTACGAACGGTTGTTGCGCTGCTAGTCTGGGGGGCGCTAAGACTTAGCGGCAGGCAGTGGAGTGGATGGTCGGTCTGGATCTGCTGTCTGGCAGCCATTCTGGTGGTGGATCCGGTTGCCGTTCTTTCGCAAAGCCTATGGTTGTCTGCATCCGCCGTTGCGGCACTGCTGTTCTGGTACCAATGGGTACCGCTCCCGGACTGGCCGCTGTCGCGTGCTGGACGTCAATTTCTGGCGCTGACTCATCTGCAATTGGGTATTACGCTTCTGCTTCTTCCCGTGCAAATCGCAATGTTTCACGGTTTTAGTCTGACCTCGTTTCTGGCTAATTTGTTTGCCGTCCCTTTGGTCACGTTTGTTTCCGTACCCTTGATATTAGCAGGCATGATCATGCATTTAGCCGGGACGGTGATGGTTGAATCAAGCCTGTGGTATCTGGCGGATCGTTCTCTGGCGCTGCTATTTTGGGGGCTCAGAAGTCTGCCTGAAGGGTGGATCAATATTGATGCACGCTGGCAATGGCTCGCATTTTTACCCGGAATGATGATTATCGCATGGCGACTAAAAATCTTGCGTACGCTACCGGTGGTCTGTTTCTCTGTGCTCCTTTTGCTGAGTGGGCCGCTTTGGCGTGCACCGCGTACTGATGTGTGGCAAGTGCATATGCTGGATGTCGGGCAGGGGCTGGCGATGGTGATTGCGCGAAATGGGAAAGCGCTGCTTTACGATACCGGTCTGGCATGGCCTGAAGGCGATAGCGCACAACATCTGATTATTCCCTGGTTGCGTTGGCATAATCTGGAGCCAGAAGGAATTATTTTAAGCCATGAGCACATGGATCACCGCGGCGGGTTGCACTCCTTACAACAAGCCTGGCCGTCGCTATGGGTAAGAAGTCCGCTGAGCTGGAAAGGTCATCTCCCGTGTTTTCGCGGAGAGCATTGGCAATGGCAAGGGTTAACCTTCAGTGCGCACTGGCCTGTGCGTGGAAATACAGACCAGGGGAATAACCACTCCTGTGTGGTTAAGGTCGATGACGGATATCAGAGTATTCTGCTGACCGGCGATATCGAATCTCCTGCTGAACAAAAAATGCTAAGTCACTATTGGCAGCACCTTCAGTCGACGGTGATGCAGGTTCCACATCATGGCAGCAATACTTCATCATCACTGGCACTCATTCAGCGGGTTGACGGGCAGGTCGCACTCGCCTCTGCATCCCGTTACAACGCCTGGCGTCTGCCGTCCTGGAAAGTGAAGCAACGTTATCGGCAACAAAATTATCAATGGCTGGATACCCCCCATCAGGGACAGATTACGCTGGATTTTTATCAAAAAAACTGGCGCATACGCAGCATGCGGGATCAGATTTTACCTCGTTGGTATCATCAGTGGTTTGGCGTGTCGGAGGATAACGGGTAGAATATGCGGCTATTCTAACAAATGCTGGTTTTTTGAATGCATAACGATAAAGATCTCTCTACGTGGCAGACGTTTCGCCGACTATGGCCAACCATAGCGCCTTTTAAATCGGGTCTGATCGTGGCGGGTATAGCGTTAGTCCTTAACGCGGCCAGCGATACCTTCATGTTATCGCTCCTTAAACCATTACTGGATGATGGTTTTGGTAAAACGGATCGCTCGGTGCTGCTGTGGATGCCGCTGGTGGTCATTGGGCTGATGATAGTTCGTGGCTTAACCAGCTATGTCTCCAGCTACTGTATCTCATGGGTGTCAGGCAAAGTGGTCATGACCATGCGCCGCCGCCTGTTTGGTCATATGATGGGCATGCCCGTCTCCTTTTTTGATAAACAGTCTACAGGGACATTGTTATCACGTATTACCTATGATTCAGAACAGGTTGCGTCATCGTCTTCCGGCGCGCTGATCACCGTGGTACGTGAAGGGGCCTCAATCATTGGCCTGTTTATCATGATGTTCTATTACAGCTGGCAGCTGTCGCTGATCCTGATTGTACTGGCGCCAATTGTGTCAGTGGCAATCCGTGTGGTTTCCAAGCGCTTTCGTAGCATCAGTAAAAACATGCAAAACACTATGGGGCAGGTTACGACCAGTGCGGAGCAGATGCTGAAAGGCCATAAAGAAGTTCTGATTTTTGGTGGTCAGGAAGTTGAAACCAAGCGCTTTGATAATGTCAGCAACAAGATGCGTTTGCAGGGCATGAAGATGGTTTCTGCTTCTTCTATCTCCGACCCTATCATCCAGCTGATTGCGTCTTTGGCACTGGCCTTCGTGTTGTATGCGGCCAGCTTCCCAAGCGTAATGGAAAACCTGACAGCAGGTACAATTACGGTTGTCTTCTCCTCAATGATCGCATTAATGCGTCCGTTGAAATCTCTGACCAACGTCAACGCGCAGTTCCAGCGCGGTATGGCGGCATGCCAGACCTTATTTACGATTCTGGATAGCGAACAGGAGAAAGATGAAGGTAAACGTGTGATCGATCGTGCTACCGGCGATCTCGAGTTCCGCAACGTGACTTTCACTTATCCGGGACGTGAAGTACCGGCTCTGCGTAACATCAACCTGAATATTCCAGCGGGTAAAACCGTTGCTCTGGTTGGCCGTTCGGGCTCAGGGAAATCCACTCTCGCCAGCCTGATTACGCGCTTCTACGATGTTGATGAAGGGCAGATTCTGATGGACGGACACGATCTGCGCGAATATACCCTGGCATCACTGCGCGATCAGGTTGCGTTGGTTTCGCAGAATGTGCACTTGTTTAACGATACGGTTGCCAACAATATCGCCTACGCGCGTACCGATATGTACAGCCGTGAGCAGATCGAAAAAGCGGCACAGATGGCCTACGCTATGGATTTCATCAACAAGATGGACAATGGCCTGGATACGGTGATTGGTGAAAACGGCGTCCTGCTTTCCGGCGGACAACGTCAGCGTATCGCTATTGCCCGTGCCTTGTTGCGTGACAGCCCAATACTGATCCTTGATGAAGCAACATCGGCTCTTGATACTGAATCTGAACGCGCGATTCAGTCTGCGCTGGATGAGCTACAGAAAAACCGTACTTCTCTGGTCATTGCTCACCGTCTTTCAACCATTGAACAAGCCGACGAAATCATCGTGGTGGAGGATGGTCTGATTGTCGAACGCGGGACCCATAGCGAGCTGATTGAGCAGCGCGGGGTGTATGCACAATTACACAAAATGCAATTTGGTCAATGATCGCACGTATCTGGTCTGGTGAATCGCCGCTGTGGCGATTGTTACTTCCACTCTCCTGGCTGTATGGCCTGGTGAGTGGCGCGATCCGCTTATGCTACAAGTTGGGGCTTAAACGCGCATGGCGCGCGCCAGTCCCGGTTGTGGTGGTCGGAAACCTTACCGCGGGCGGAAACGGTAAAACGCCGGTGGTGATTTGGTTGGTTGAACAACTGCGACAACGCGGGATCCGCGTGGGTGTGGTGTCGCGTGGTTATGGTGGGAAAGCGACTGCTTACCCGCTGTTGCTAACCGCTGATACTACTACCGCAGAAGCGGGCGATGAACCTGTGCTGATCGCCCAACGTACCGGCGTGCCGGTAGCGGTATCCCCGGTAAGATCGGATGCGGTAAAAGCCATTTTGGCCCAACACGATGTGCAGATTATTGTGACGGACGATGGACTACAGCACTATCGTCTGGCGCGAGATGTTGAAATCGTGGTCATTGACGGCGAACGTCGGTTTGGCAACGGTTGGTGGCTTCCCGCTGGTCCAATGCGGGAACGTGCAGGTCGCCTTAAATCGGTGGATGCGACTATTGTTAACGGTGGCGTTGCGCAGCCAGGGGAAATCCCTATGCGACTTGAACCGGGGCTGGCCGTTAATTTACGTACCGGTGAACGCCGTGATGTGGCGCAATTGTCCAATATTGTCGCCATGGCGGGCATTGGTCATCCACCGCGTTTTTTTGCCACGCTGAAAGCATGTGGTGCCAGCGTGCAAAAAACTATAGCGCTGGCAGACCATCAGTCTCTGACCTACAGTGACGTCAGTGCGTTTGTAGACGCCGGGCAAACGCTGGTAATGACGGAAAAAGATGCGGTTAAGTGCCGGGCATTTGCCGATGAAAACTGGTGGTATTTACCTGTTGATGCACATTTGTCAGGCGATCGGCCTGATGTATTGCTGAATAGCTTAATCTCGCTGACTCGCTAACTGATTCACGCTGCGGCAGCGAATCATTTATGAGGCCATAAATGTCGTTGCCGCGCCTTTCTCTGATGGATGCCCGTCATCTTCACCTTGCTGCTCAAGGTCTGCTGAAAAAAACACGCCGCCGGGCAACCCCGGCAGATATTCTCGCGACCATTTCGCGCATGTCGTTACTGCAAATCGACACCATCAATATTGTGGCGCGCAGCCCTTACCTGGTGCTGTTTAGTCGTTTAGGCGATTATTCCCCCCAATGGCTGGACGACTCGTTACAGCAGGGCGAACTGATGGAATACTGGGCGCACGAGGCCTGTTTTTTGCCGCGCAGCGATTTTATGCTGATACGTCACCGCATGCTGGCCCCGGAGAATATGGGCTGGAAATATAAAGTGGCGTGGATGAAAGAACATGCGCATGAGATTGAGCAACTGCTCCAGCACATCCAGCATAATGGGCCGGTACGCTCAGCTGATTTTGAGCATCCACGCAAAGGGACCAGCGGCTGGTGGGAATGGAAACCGCAGAAGCGTCATCTTGAAGGGTTGTTCACTGCCGGGAAAGTGATGGTCGTTGAACGGCGTAATTTCCAGCGAGTGTATGATCTAACCCATCGCGTCATGCCGCACTGGGACGATGAACGCGACCCACTTTCGCAGGAAGATGCTGAAAGTGTCATGCTGGATAACAGTGCCCGCAGTCTGGGGATTTTCCGCGAACAATGGCTGGCAGACTACTACCGCCTGAAGCGCCCAGCGCTAAAAAACTGGTGCAACGAACGGGCGGAACAGCGGCAGATTATTCCTGTCGACGTTGAGGGGCTAGGAGCCTTGTGGCTGCATAGCCACCTTCAGCCGCTGCTTGAACAGGCGCTGGCAGGCAAATTAACGGCGACCCACAGTGCAGTATTATCACCTTTTGATCCGGTGGTCTGGGATCGTAAACGGGCAGAGCAGCTATTCGATTTTAGCTACCGGCTGGAGTGTTATACGCCAGCACCGAAACGTCAGTATGGTTATTTTGTCTTGCCGTTGCTGCATCGTGGACAGTTGGTTGGGAGGATGGATGCCAAAATGCACCGTAAAACGGGTGTGCTGGACGTTATTTCGCTGTGGTTACAGGATGGGGTTAAGCCTGGAGTAACGTTGCAAAAAGGATTGTTTCAGGCGATTGACGATTTTGCCCGCTGGCAACAGGCAACACGCGTGACGCTGGGACGTTATCCTGAAGGTTTATTTGCTGATGCACGCCATGGTTGGGAAATAGACCCAGCCCTTTAAGCGATTATGTTAATATTTACGGATTCACAATCCGGTCCATCTGGAGGAACTATGGATCATCGTCTGCTTGAAATCATTGCCTGCCCGGTATGCAATGGCAAACTCTGGTTTAACCAGGAAAAACAGGAACTGATTTGTAAACTGGATAACCTTGCTTTCCCACTGCGTGATGGCATTCCCGTGTTACTGGAAACCGAAGCCCGCGTTCTGACTGCTGATGAGAGTAAATCATGAGTTTTGTGGTCATTATTCCTGCGCGTTATGCGTCCACACGTCTGCCGGGTAAGCCGCTGTTGGATATCAACGGCAAGCCGATGATCGTGCATGTACTGGAGCGTGCGCGTGAATCTGGCGCTGAACGTATCATCGTTGCCACCGATCACGAGGATGTCGCTCGCGCGGTAGAAGCGGTGGGTGGCGAAGTGTGCATGACTCGCGCCGATCACCAGTCTGGTACGGAGCGCCTGGCGGAAGTCGTCGAGAAATGTGGTTTTAGCGATGATACCGTTATTGTGAACGTACAGGGTGATGAGCCGATGATTCCGGCGGTCATTATTCGCCAGGTGGCTGAGAATCTGGCGCAACGTCAGGTCGGTATGGCGACTCTTGCGGCTCCGATTCACAGTGCCGAAGAGGCATTTAATCCGAATGCGGTAAAAGTCGTGTTGGACGCAGAAGGATATGCTCTCTATTTTTCACGCGCGACCATCCCATGGGATCGCGATCGTTTCGCCAAAAGTCTGGAAACGGTGGGGGACACCTTCCTGCGCCATCTGGGCATTTACGGCTATCGCGCTGGTTTTATTCGCCGCTATGTTAACTGGCAGCCAAGCCCGCTTGAGCATATCGAAATGCTGGAGCAGCTGCGAGTGCTGTGGTACGGCGAAAAAATTCACGTTGCCGTCGCAAAAGAAGTCCCGGGTACCGGCGTAGACACTGCCGAAGATCTTGAGCGCGTTCGCGCCGAAATGCATTAGTTTTTCTCACGGCACTCCCCCCATATTGAGGCGTATTTTTGGGAGGAGTGTCGTATCGTTGCGCTTTCCCTCCACTTTTCTTTTCATCAATTGATCTCATCCGGGTGACATCTGTCTGCACGACGCTCATTATGAAAGCAGTAGCATTTATGAGGGCAATCTGAAATGGAACAGTTGCGTGCCGAACTCAGCCACCTGCTGGGCGAAAAACTCAGTCGCATAGAATGCGTGAATGAAAAAGTGGATACGGCCCTGTGGTCACTGTACGACAGCCAGGGAAATCCGATGCCGCTGATGGCGAGAAGTTTCACCACGCCAGGTATGGCGCAGCAGCTGGCTTGGAAAACCTCCATGTTGGCGCGCAGCGGTACGGTGCGTATGCCCGTCATTTACGGGGTCTTAACCCACGAAGAGCATCCCGGTCCTGATGTGTTACTGCTTGAGCGTTTACGTGGCGTGCCGGTGGAAGCGCCAGCCCGAACGCCCGAACGCTGGGAACATTTAAAAGATCAGATCGTAGAAGGTCTGCTGTCATGGCATCGACAGGATAGCCGTGGCTGTGTGGGAATGGTGGATAACACGCAAGAGAATATCTGGCCATCCTGGTATCGCCAACGTGTTGAAGTGTTGTGGACCACGTTAAATCAGTTCAACAATACCGGGCTGACGATGCAGGATAAGCGGATCCTGTTTCGCACCCGTGAGTGTTTGCCCGCTTTATTTGAAGGATTCAATGATAACTGCGTGCTAATCCACGGTAATTTTAGTTTACGTAGCATGCTCAAAGACGCCCGTAGCGATCAGCTTCTGGCGATGGTCGGACCGGGTTTGATGCTGTGGGCACCCAGAGAGTATGAATTGTTCCGTTTAATGGATAACGCGCTGGCGGAAAGCCTGCTTTGGCAATACCTGCAACGCGCGCCAGTGGCTGAGTCCTTCATCTGGCGGCGCTGGCTGTATGTGTTATGGGATGAGGTGGCGCAACTGGTCAACACCGGACGTTTTAATCGATCTAACTTTGACCTGGCCACGAAATCACTGCTGCCGTGGCTCGCCTGATGAACATGTGAACGCCTTATCCGGCCTACAATTCTGCGCTGAACACGTAGGCCTGATAAGACGCGTTAGTGTCGCCATCAGGCAACATTACTGTCAATGTTCCGATCCCTTTAGCCACTGCCAGATTCGCCCCAACGTTTCGTAACCAACACGATCGCTATGCATCAACCAGACGGGAGAGGGGATCGCGCGCTCCCACGGATTAAGCGGTGAGTCAATCGCTAACTGGTTGGCTGGTGCGGGCAACGGATGTAGTCCGGCCTGTTGGAAGAAAATCATTGCTCGTGGTAAGTGCGATGCGGAGGTCACCAGCAGGAACGGCGCGCTGCCGATGGCCTGCTTCACCGCTGCGGCTTCTTCTTCGGTGTCTTTGGGTTTATCCAGCGTGATGATATCACCGGGCGGCACACCCAGTGACTGTGCTACGCGGGCGCCCGCTTCTGCAGTACTGACGTTATTGCTCTTTGCCGCAGCACCGGTAAAGATAAGCTTCGATCCCGGGTTAGCACGCCAAAGGCGAATACCTTCATTCAGACGCGGAAGACTGTTGCTGATCAGGTTTGAACTTGGCGCCCACTGAGGATTCCAGGTATACCCTCCGCCCAGCACCACAATGTATTCCACTTTTTGTGTATCCTGCCAGGTTGGATAGCTATCCTCAATCGGTTTCAGCAGACTGTCGGCGACGGGCTGCAAGCTTAGAAGTAACAGTGCCAGCCAACTCAGGCTAATGCACATTTTCCCTGTTTTTTGAAAGCGGCTAAACCAGAGCAGCGCCAGGCCTATACCCATGATAATGAGCATTAGCGGAAGTGGCAGCATCATACCGCCAATCACTTTCTTCAGCGTAAAAAGCATCCTTTTTGGTTCCTTTTTTAACCATACAGCAGGGGATCAGCAGGGATATTACACCAGGAAGGTTCATTCTCGGCGTGGGTGTGACAAAATAGCGGTTTTACTTAGTCACCCTAAAGCCAGCATGTGGAGAGCCCGATGCGGGATCGCAATTTTGATGACATTGCAGAGAAGTTTTCCCGTAACATTTACGGCACCACCAAAGGTCAGCTTCGTCAGACGATCCTCTGGCAGGATCTGGACAAACTTCTTGCCGACTATGCGGGCCAAACTTTGCGTGTGCTTGATGCGGGTGGCGGAGAAGGGCAGACAGCCATTCTGATGGCGCAGCGGGGCCATCACGTCACCTTGTGCGATCTTTCTGCTGAGATGGTGGCGCGAGCGCAACGGGCGGCAGAAGAGCAAGGTGTGAGCGACAACATGCATTTTATACATTGTGCCGCTCAGGACATCCCACAGCATTTGGATTCTCAGGTTGATCTGATATTGTTTCATGCTGTGCTGGAATGGGTGGCCGATCCGCAAGCCGTCTTAAAAACATTGTGGTCGATGTTACGCCCGGGCGGTGCTTTATCGCTGATGTTCTACAATGCAAACGGTCTGTTGATGCGTAATGTGTTGGTCGGTAATTTCGGCTATGTACAGCAGGGAATGTATAAAAAGAAACGGCGCACGTTGTCTCCCGATTTTCCGCGCGACCCTCAGCAGGTCTATGGCTGGCTGGAGGAGATTGGCTGGGAGATAACCGGAAAAACGGGCGTGAGGGTGTTTCATGATTATCTGCGTGATAAACAAAAACAGCATGACTGTTTTGATGCTTTAACAGAAATAGAAACACGTTATTGCCGCCAGGAACCGTATATCAGCCTTGGGCGCTATATTCATGTCACCGCGATTAAACGTCCGGCCCGAGCCGCAGATGCAAGGATAACCTATGAGTGAATTTTCCCAGACAGTCCCCGAACTGGTTGCCTGGGCCAGAAAAAATGACTTCTCCATCTCTCTGCCGGTAGACAGACTTTCGTTCCTGCTGGCGGTCGCCACATTGAACGGTGAGCGACTTGACGGTGAGATGAGTGAAGGTGAACTGGTGGATGCGTTCCGCCATGTTAGTGATGCGTTTGAGCAAACCAGCGAAACCATCGGCGTCCGCGCCAACAACGCGATCAACGATATGGTGCGTCAACGTCTGCTGAACCGCTTTACCAGCGAGCAGGCTGAAGGCAACGCCATTTACCGTTTAACGCCGCTCGGGATTGGTATCACAGATTACTATATTCGTCAGCGCGAATTCTCTACGCTGCGTCTTTCTATGCAGCTGTCAATTGTGGCAGGCGAACTGAAGCGCGCGGCGGATGCGGCAGCGGAAGGTGGTGATGAGTTCCACTGGCATCGCAACGTCTATGCGCCATTGAAATACTCGGTGGCGGAGATTTTCGACAGTATCGATCTGACCCAGCGCATAATGGATGAACAGCAGCAGCAGGTAAAAGACGACATCGCACAGTTGCTAAACAAAGACTGGCGGGCGGCGATTTCCAGCTGTGAAATGCTGCTGTCAGAAACATCTGGTACGCTGCGTGAGCTGCAAGATACGCTGGAAGCGGCAGGGGATAAGCTGCAGGCTAACCTGTTACGCATCCAGGACGCCACGATGACGCATGACGATTTGCATTTTGTCGATCGGCTGGTGTTTGATTTACAAAGCAAGCTCGACCGCATTATTAGCTGGGGCCAGCAGTCCATTGACTTGTGGATCGGCTACGATCGTCACGTTCATAAATTTATCCGTACCGCGATCGATATGGATAAAAACCGCGTCTTCGCCCAGCGTCTGCGTCAGTCCGTGCAGACCTACTTTGACGACCCATGGGCGCTGACCTATGCCAACGCCGATCGTCTGCTGGATATGCGTGACGAGGAGATGGTGCTGCGTGATGAAGAGGTCACCGGTGAACTTCCGGAAGATCTGGAATATGAAGAATTTAACGAGATCCGTGAGCAGCTGGCGGCGATCATCGAAGAACAGCTGGCTATCTACAAATCCAGACAAACACCACTGGATCTCGGTTTGGTAGTGCGCGAGTATCTGGCGCAATACCCACGTGCGCGTCATTTCGACGTCGCGCGTATTGTTATCGATCAGGCGGTACGCCTTGGCGTAGCGCAAGCAGACTTCACCGGACTGCCAGCCAAATGGCAGCCGATTAATGATTACGGAGCCAAGGTACAGGCGCATGTCATTGACAAATATTGAACAAGTGATGCCGGTAAAGCTGGCGCAGGCGCTGGCGAATCCGTTATTTCCGGCGCTGGATAGCGCCTTACGTTCGGGCCGCCATATCGGTCTGGATGAACTGGATAATCATGCCTTCCTGATGGATTTTCAGGAATATTTTGAAGAGTTTTACAGCCGCTATAACGTGGAATTGATCCGTGCGCCGGAAGGGTTCTTCTACCTTCGTCCGCGTTCAACGACGCTCATTCCGCGTTCGGTCCTGTCTGAACTGGACATGATGGTGGGTAAAATTCTTTGCTATCTCTATCTCAGTCCGGAACGCCTGGCGAACGAAGGGATTTTTACCCAGCAAGAGCTGTACGACGAGCTGCTAACGCTGGCTGATGAAGCGAAACTTCTGAAGCTGGTGAACAACCGTTCAACCGGTTCTGACGTTGACCGCCAGAAGCTACAGGAAAAAGTGCGTTCTTCGCTCAACCGCTTGCGCCGCTTAGGCATGGTGTGGTTTCTGGGCCACGACAGCAGCAAATTCCGTATTACGGAATCTGTCTTCCGCTTTGGCGCGGATGTGCGTAGCGGCGACGATCCGCGTGAAGCACAGCGTCGCTTAATTCGTGATGGTGAAGCGATGGCGGTCGAGAACCGTCTGCAGCTTAACGATGAGCCCGAAGAGAATCAGCCGGACAGTGGAGAAGAAGAATAATGATTGAACGCGGTAAATTTCGCTCACTTACGCTGATTAACTGGAATGGTTTTTTTGCCCGTACGTTTGATCTCGATGAGCTGGTCACCACGCTGTCCGGTGGTAACGGTGCGGGTAAATCCACCACCATGGCGGCATTTGTTACGGCGCTCATTCCGGACTTAACCCTGCTGCATTTCCGTAACACCACCGAAGCCGGTGCAACCAGCGGTTCACGTGATAAAGGCCTGCACGGTAAGCTGAAAGCAGGGGTTTGTTATTCAATGCTCGACGTCCTCAACTCGCGTCATCAGCGCGTGGTCGTGGGTGTGCGTCTGCAACAGGTTGCTGGTCGCGATCGCAAAGTGGATATCAAACCGTTTGCCATTCAGGGGCTGCCGATGTCGGTACAGCCAACCCAACTGGTGACGGAAACGCTGAACGAACGCCAGGCGCGCGTACTGTCTCTACCTGAGCTGAAAGAGAAGCTTGATGAGATGGAAGGCGTGCAGTTTAAGCAGTTCAACTCAATAACCGATTATCACTCGTTGATGTTCGATCTGGGCATCATTGCCCGTCGTCTGCGCTCCGCGTCCGATCGTAGTAAATTCTACCGTCTGATTGAAGCCTCGCTGTACGGCGGGATCTCCAGCGCCATTACCCGTTCACTTCGTGACTACCTGCTGCCGGAAAACAGCGGCGTACGTAAAGCGTTCCAGGATATGGAAGCCGCGCTGCGTGAAAACCGTATGACGCTGGAAGCGATTCGCGTAACCCAGTCTGACCGCGACCTGTTTAAGCATTTAATCAGCGAAGCGACCAACTATGTGGCCGCGGATTATATGCGCCACGCCAACGAACGCCGTATCCATCTGGATAAAGCACTGGAATATCGTCGTGAACTGTATACCTCGCGCAAGCAGCTGGCGGCAGAGCAGTACAAACACGTGGATATGGCACGTGAATTGGGTGAGCACAACGGTGCGGAAGGCGATCTGGAAGCTGATTACCAGGCCGCGAGCGATCACCTGAATCTGGTGCAAACCGCGCTGCGTCAGCAGGAAAAAATTGAACGCTACGAGGCGGATCTCGAAGAACTGCAGGTCCGTCTGGAAGAACAAAACGAGGTGGTCGCGGAAGCCGTTGACCGCCAGGATGAAAACGAAGCCCGTGCGGAAGCCGCTGAGCTGGAAGTGGATGAGCTGAAAAGCCAGCTTGCCGATTACCAGCAAGCGCTGGACGTCCAGCAGACGCGAGCCATCCAGTATACTCAGGCGATCCAGGCCCTAAATCGGGCGAAAGAGCTCTGCCACCTACCGGATCTGACAGCCGACAGCGCCGCCGAATGGCTGGAGACTTTCCAGGCCAAAGAGCAGGAAGCCACTGAAAAGCTGCTGACGCTAGAACAAAAAATGAGCGTGGCGCAAACCGCGCATAGCCAGTTCGAACAGGCTTATCAGCTGGTGGCGGCTATCAACGGCCCGCTGGCGCGCGGTGAAGCCTGGAGCGTGGCGCGTGAACTGCTGCGCGAAGGCGTGGAACAGCGCCACCTGGCAGAACAGGTTCAGCCGTTGCGTATGCGACTGAGCGAACTGGAGCAGCGTCTGCGCGAACAGCAGGACGCCGAGCGTCTGCTGGCCGAATTCTGCAAGCGACAGGGTAAACAGTTCGATATCGAGGAGCTGGAAGCACTGCACCAGGAGCTGGAAGCGCGCATCGCCGCCTTGTCGGACAGCGTCTCGTCTGCCAGCGAACAGCGTATGACGCTGCGTCAGGAGCAGGAACAGCTACAATCCCGTATTCAGCATTTGATGAAACGGGCACCCGTCTGGCTGGCTGCGCAAAATAGCCTGAACCAGCTTAGCGAGCAGTGTGGGGAAGAGTTTACCTCCAGCCAGGATGTGACCGAGTATCTGCAACAATTGCTGGAGCGCGAGCGTGAGGCCATTGTTGAGCGTGATGAAGTCGGTGCACGTAAAAATGCGGTTGATGAAGAGATTGAACGTTTAAGTCAGCCGGGCGGGGCGGAAGATCAGCGTCTGAACGCGCTAGCGGAGCGCTTTGGCGGCGTGCTGCTGTCAGAAATTTATGATGACGTTAGCCTTGAAGATGCACCGTACTTCTCTGCGCTGTACGGTCCTTCGCGCCATGCCATCGTGGTACCGGATCTGTCGCTGATTACCGAACAGCTTGAAGGGCTGACGGATTGCCCGGAAGATCTCTATTTCATCGAAGGGGATCCGCAGTCGTTTGATGACAGCGTCTTCAGCGTTGATGAACTGGAAAATGCGGTGGTGGTGAAAACTGCCGAGCGTCAGTGGCGTTATTCTCGCTTCCCGACGGTGCCTATTTTTGGGCGTGCAGCACGTGAAAGTCGTATCGAAACCCTGCATGCCGAGCGTGAAGGGCTGTCTGAACGTTTCGCCACGCTCTCCTTTGACGTCCAGAAAACCCAACGTCTGCATCAGGCGTTCAGTCGCTTTATCGGCAGCCATCTGTCGGTGGCGTTTGAAGCCGATCCAGAAGCGGAAATTCGCCAGCTGAATAGCCGTCGCGTTGAACTGGAACGTGCGCTGACCAATCATGAAAATGATAACCAGCAAAGCCGTATGCAGTTTGAACAGGCGAAAGAGGGCGTCTCTGCGCTGAACCGCCTGCTGCCGCGCTTGAATCTGCTGGCAGATGATACGCTGGCCGATCGCGTTGACGAAATTCGCGAGCGTCTGGATGAAGCTCAGGAAGCCGCGCGTTTTGTACAGCAACATGGCAATCAGTTGGCGAAACTGGAACCTATCGTTTCGGTTCTGCAAAATGACCCTGAGCAGTTTGAACAGCTGAAGGAAGACTATGCGTATTCCCAGCAGATGCAGCGCGATGCGCGTCAGCAGGCTTTTGCGCTGACCGAAGTCGTACAGCGTCGGGCGCACTTTAGTTATTCCGACTCAGCCGAAATGCTGAGCGGCAATAGCGATCTGAACGAAAAATTGCGTGAACGCCTGGAACAGGCGGAAGCCGAACGTACCCGCGCTCGTGAAGCGCTGCGCAGCCACGCCGCACAGTTAAGCCAGTACAACCAGGTGATGGCATCGCTAAAAAGCTCTTATGACACCAAAAAAGAGCTGCTTAACGATTTACAACGTGAACTGCAGGATATCGGCGTTCGTGCGGACAGCGGTGCCGAAGAGCGCGCGCGTATCCGTCGTGACGAACTGCATGCGCAGCTCAGCAACAACCGTGCACGCCGCAACCAACTTGAGAAAGCGCTGACCTTCTGCGAAGCGGAGATGGAAAACCTGACCCGCAGACTGCGCAAGCTGGAACGTGATTATCATGAAATGCGCGAGCAAGTAGTCACCGCTAAAGCCGGCTGGTGTGCAGTCATGCGGATGGTGAAAGATAACGGTGTGGAACGTCGTCTGCACCGTCGCGAGTTGGCCTATCTTTCCGGTGACGAACTGCGTTCGATGTCGGATAAGGCGCTCGGTGCGCTACGTCTGGCGGTTGCAGATAACGAGCACCTGCGCGATGTGTTGCGTCTGTCTGAAGATCCAAAACGTCCAGAGCGTAAAATTCAGTTCTTCGTCGCGGTTTACCAGCATCTGCGCGAACGTATTCGCCAGGATATTATTCGTACCGACGATCCGGTTGAAGCCATTGAACAGATGGAGATCGAGCTGAGCCGTCTGACGGAAGAGTTAACCTCACGCGAACAGAAGCTGGCGATCAGCTCACGCAGCGTGGCGAACATTATTCGTAAGACTATTCAGCGTGAACAGAACCGTATTCGCATGCTGAACCAGGGGCTGCAAAGCGTGTCGTTTGGCCAGGTCAACAGCGTTCGCCTGAACGTCAATGTGCGTGAAACACATGCTACCTTGCTGGACGTACTTTCAGAGCAGCATGAACAGCATCAGGATCTGTTTAACAGCAATCGCCTGACCTTCTCAGAAGCGCTGGCGAAGCTGTATCAGCGTCTGAATCCGCAGATAGACATGGGGCAACGCACGCCGCAAACCATTGGTGAAGAGCTGCTGGATTATCGTAACTATCTGGAAATGGAAGTTGAGGTTAACCGTGGCTCTGACGGCTGGCTGCGTGCTGAGTCTGGTGCGTTGTCAACGGGGGAAGCGATCGGGACCGGGATGTCTATTCTGGTGATGGTGGTGCAAAGCTGGGAAGATGAAGGCCGCAGATTGCGCGGGAAAGATATCTCTCCTTGCCGCCTGCTGTTCCTTGATGAAGCTGCACGACTCGATGCGCGTTCTATTGCGACCTTGTTTGAGCTGTGTGAGCGTTTGCAGATGCAGCTGATTATCGCTGCGCCGGAAAACATCAGCCCAGAGAAAGGCACCACCTACAAACTGGTGCGTAAAGTCTTCCAGAACACTGAACACGTTCACGTGGTGGGGCTGCGCGGATTTGCGCCTCAGTTACCGGAACCGCTGCCGGGGACTGAAGATGCCTCCTCGCAGGCAAGCTAAGTAATAAGTAAAAAGGCGGCTACATGGCCGCCTTATCTTTTTCCGAAAAGACTTCATGCCTGGTGTAATTTCTTTAGACTTCTTTACATTAGGTTAGGCAAAAAGTTTTTGATGTTTATATACTAAAGGTGAGCCTAACGCGTCACAGGCTTGCTCGTCATACTTCAGTTTGTATTGGCGTTTTACAGGTCCGACCCTCGTCAAAATAAAGGGGAATACAGACGGCCTGGCTATTCAGAGTATGATAAAGAAAACAGGGGGCAAGGGATGTTGCTTAATAAAATGTGTGGTCGTCGGCTGTCGGCAATCAGTTTGTGCCTGGCCGTAACATTCGCTCCACTGTTCAATGCGCAGGCCGATGAGCCTGAAATGATCCCTGGCGATAGCTCTGCGACCGTCAGTGAACAGCCAACAGCGTTATCGCAGCCGCAGGTTCAATCTTCTGCGACGGCTATCATGGCGGGTATTCAACCGCTGCCAGAAGGCGTGTCTGTCGATAAAGCCCGCGCCGAAATACACTCTCAACTGCCAGCAGGTTATACGCCGGTTTACATGAGCCAGTTGGAACTGCTGTATGCCGCACGCGAAATGAAGCCGATGTGGGAAAATCGTGATGCGGTAAAGGCATTTCAGCAACAGTTAGCCGAGATCGCAATTGCCGGCTTTCAGCCGCAGTTCACTACCTGGGTTGCACTTCTGACTGACCCGGCAGTAACCGGTCAGGCGAGAGACATCGTGCTCTCTGATGCGATGATGGGGTATTTGCACTTTATCGCTAACATCCCTGTCAAAGGTAATCGCTGGCTTTACAGCGATAAGCCCTATGCGCTAACGACGCCGCCGATTTCCGTCATCAACCAGTGGCAGGTCGCACTGGATAACGGTCAACTGACTTCATTTGTGGCCAGCCTTTCGCCTCAACATCCGCAGTATGCAGCCATGCATGAATCACTGCTCAAGCTGGTGGGCGATTCACGTCCCTGGCCGCAACTCACCAGTACAGCAACGCTGCGTCCGGGGGAGTGGAGTAATGACATCCCCGCGCTGCGTGAAATTTTGCGTCGAACCGGGATGCTGGAGCCTGCCGTCAGTACGTCTGGCAAAGAAGGGCGTGGTACCTACGATCGTGAATTGGTTGATGCGGTAAAGCGTTTTCAGACGTGGCAGGGACTTGGCGCAGATGGCGCGATTGGCCCAGCCACACGTGACTGGCTGAACGTGACGCCTGCTCAGCGTGCGGGCGTGCTAGCGTTAAATATTCAGCGCTTGCGCCTGCTGCCGAGTGAGTTGTCTACCGGTATCATGGTGAACATTCCTGCCTATTCGCTGGTTTATTATCAGAATGGCAATCAGGTGCTGGCCTCGCGAGTTATTGTCGGGCGTCCCGATCGTAAAACGCCGATGATGAGCAGTGCGCTGAATAACGTGGTCGTTAACCCACCGTGGAACGTTCCGCCGACGCTGGCACGTAAAGATATTCTGCCTAAGTTATGGAATGATCCGGGATATCTTGAACGTCACGGCTATACCGTAATGCGCGGCTGGAACAGTAAAGAGACGATAGATCCGTGGCAGGTTGACTGGGCGACCATCACAGCGTCCAATCTGCCATTCCGCTTTCAGCAGGCTCCGGGTGCACGTAACTCGCTCGGACGCTATAAATTCAATATGCCGAGTTCGGACGCTATTTATCTGCACGATACGCCGAACCATAATCTGTTCCAGAAAGATACGCGGGCGTTAAGCTCCGGATGCGTGCGTGTGAACAAGGCATCTGAGCTGGCGAATATGCTGCTACAGGATGCGGGTTGGAATGATTCACGCATCTCGGATGCCCTGAAGCAAGGGGATACGCGGTATGTGAATATTCGTCAGAATATTCCGGTCAACCTCTACTATCTGACCGCATTTGTCGGCCCTGATGGGCGCACGCAGTATCGTACAGATATTTACAATTACGATCTGACAGCGCGATCCAGCGCACAAATTGTGTCAAAAGCCGAGCAATTAATCAGATAAATGAAGCAGTTCGAGGAAAATGATTGTCGTAAGTTATGCTGGAAACGGGGCAAAATGGCTGTGAGCCCCGTATTCCCTGGGGTTGGGAGCCTTGACGTGGACTACTTAGCCAGATAAGGTTTCCCGCGTGCGCTAGAGCATACATACGATAACATTGACCTTGTAGACCTTAATACCATGGACAAATTTGACGCTAATCGCCGCAAACTGCTGGCGCTTGGTGGTATTGCCCTCGGCGCTGCCATCTTGCCTACGCCTGCGTTTGCAACACTCTCTACCCCACGTCCGCGTATATTGACTCTGAATAACCTGCATACCGGTGAGTCAATAAAAGCAGAGTTTTTTGATGGCAGGGGCTATATTCAGGACGAATTAGCAAAACTTAACCACTTTTTCCGTGATTTTCGGGCCAATAAAGTGAAATCCATTGACCCGGGACTGTTTGATCAACTCTTCCGTCTGCAGGGCCTGCTGGGCACGCGTAAACCCGTACAGCTGATTTCAGGCTATCGCTCTATCGATACCAATAATGAACTCCGTGCACGTAGCCGCGGTGTGGCCAAGAAAAGCTACCACACTAAAGGTCAGGCCATGGATTTCCATATTGAAGGCATCGCATTAAGTAATATTCGCAAAGCTGCGTTATCTATGCGCGCAGGTGGTGTAGGATACTACCCCAGCAGTAACTTTGTGCATATTGACACCGGCCCTGCACGGCACTGGTGATCCATAAGCTTAATGAAACAGGAGCTGTATGAACTATCGTATTATTCCGGTCACTGCATTCGCCCAGAACTGCTCGCTAATCTGGTGTGAGCAGACTCGTCTGGCCGCGCTGGTCGATCCCGGCGGCGATGCCGAGAAAATCAAACAGGAAGTGGATGCCAGCGGTCTGACGCTAATGCAGATCCTGCTTACTCACGGTCATCTTGACCATGTTGGAGCGGCGGCTGAACTGGCACAACATTATGGTGTACCGGTTATTGGTCCGGATAAAGAAGATGAGTTCTGGTTACAGGGACTCCCTGCTCAGAGCCGCATGTTTGGCCTGGGAGATTGTGAGCCGCTGACGCCCGATCGCTGGTTGAATGAAGGTGACCGGATAAGCGTTGGCAACGTGACGTTACAGGTTCTGCATTGTCCGGGTCATACACCGGGACATGTGGTCTTCTTTGATGAGCAATCAAAGTTACTGATTTCTGGTGACGTGATTTTCAAAGGTGGCGTAGGGCGCAGCGATTTCCCGCGCGGTGATCACAGCCAACTAATCGATTCGATTAAACGTAAACTATTGCCGTTAGGCGATGACGTAACGTTTATTCCGGGTCACGGCCCACTCTCTACGCTGGGTAATGAACGCTTACATAACCCGTTCCTGCAAGATGAAATGCCTGTCTGGTAATTCGTTTAATAAATAAAAAGGCCGCTATTGCGGCCTTTTTTGTGCGCGATAGATTACAGTACTGCGACAATCGCTTCGCACAGTGGCGCCATGTTGTCTGGCGTCATTCCTGCCACGTTTACGCGTCCGGAAGCGACAGCGTAGACACCAAACTCTTCACGCAGACGCAGAACCTGCTCTTTGGTCAGGCCGCTAAACGAGAACATGCCGTTCTGTTTGATGATAAAGCTGAAATCGCGGTTTGCACCTTTCTCTTGCAACGTATTCACAAACAGTAAACGCATGCGCTGAATGCGCTGGCGCATATCAGTCAGTTCCTGTTCCCAGATGGCACGCAGCGCGTCGTTGCTCAGAATCGTGGCCACTACGGATGCACCGTGTGCTGGTGGGTTGGAATAGTTAGCGCGAATGGCTGATTTCATCTGGCTGAACGCACGGTCAACGGTTTCAGCATCCGCAGCAACCAGCGTACAGGCGCCTACACGCTCATTGTACAGTCCAAAGTTCTTGGAGTAGGAGCTGGCAACGATCAGCTCTTTGTGCAGAGCCGCAAATGCGCGCAGACCTTCTGCATCTTCTTCCAGGCCACGGGCAAAGCCCTGGTATGCGAAGTCAAACAGCGGTAACCAACCTTTTTCGACAGACATCTGAGCCAGCGTTTGCCACTGTTCCAGCGTAGGATCGATACCGGTAGGGTTATGGCAGCAACCGTGGAATAGCACCACGTCGCCAGCCTGCGCTTCACTGAGGCTTGCCAGCAGCGCATCAAAATCTAACGAGTGGTTTGCTGCATCGTAATAGTTGTATTCACAAACTTCCAGGCCTGCAGAGTTAAAGACGCTCTTATGGTTCGGCCAGCTTGGATTGCTCACCCATACGCGTTTAGCCGACGTATTTTTTGCCAGGAAATCAGCTGCCACACGCAGTGCACCAGTGCCGCCAGGGGTTTGTGCGGTACGTGCACGCTTATCGTTGATCAGCGAACTTTCTTTACCAAACAGTAATTCCTGAGTGCAGCGACCAAACTCTGGAATACCGTCAATGCCAAGGTAATTTTTGGTGGTTTCATTTTCCAGTATATATTGCTCGGCTTTTTTAACGCTGGTCAGTACCGGCGTTTTGCCTGTCTCATCTTTATATACACCGATCCCCAGGTTTATTTTTCCAGGGCGGTCATCGGCACGAAACAAATCAGCCAGACCCAAAATGGGGTCGGCAGGAGCGGCAGTAATGTTCTCAAACATGACGAGGTTCCATAGTGATTACAGAAGGGAAGTCCGCTATCAGGTTAACGGTAGATTTACAAAATGCCAACCGTTACTGACGAAAAGCTGAGGTGTTTTTTTAAGACGCAAGAATCCGCTAGCAGATATAAAAAAACAGGACCGAAGTCCTGTTTTTTAGGCATTTAACAAAGAGGTCTGCTATTAGAACTGGTAAACGATACCCACTGCAACGGTGTCGTCAGAGCCTACGCCCAGTTTGTTGTCAGAATCGATCTGGTTGATGATGTAATCAACATAGGTGGACATGTTTTTGTTGAAGTAGTAAGTCGCACCCACTTCGAAGTAGTTCACCAGATCTACGTCGCCGATTCCTTCGATGTCCTTACCTTTAGATTTGGTATAGGCGAGGGACGGACGCAGGCCGAAGTCGAACTGGTACTGAGCAACCAACAGTACGTCTTCAGTTTTGTTAGCGTAACCGTTAGAGATACGGGTTGCGTTACGGGTTTCGCTGTAGTTCGCCGCCAGGTAGATGTTGTTCGCATCGTATTTCACACCAGCAGCCCACTGCTCAGCTTTTGCACCGCGACCGTAGGTCAGCGTTTCTTGCGCGTTGGTACGGTCAGCTGCGCCGTAAGCACCCACGATACCGAAGCCATCCATTTCGTAGCTTACTGAGCCGCCAACACCATCACCGTTAGAGCGACGCGCGTCATCACGCTCATTTTTGCCCAGGTACTGAACGGCGAAGTTCAGGCCTTCAACCATGCCGAAGAAGTTAGAGTTACGGTAGGTTGCGAGACCGCCGTTACGCTGGGAGAAGAACTGGTCAGAAGCAGCGGTATCACCACCGAATTCTGGCAGCATATCGGTGTAACCCAGTGCATCGTATACGACGCCGTAGTTACGACCGTAGTCGAAGGAGCCCGCGTCGCCGAATTTCAGGCCGGCAAATGCCAGACGAGTTTTGTTACCGTTCTGAGCGTCACTACCGCCTTCGGAGTTATTGCCGCTGAACTGGTATTCCCACTGGCCGTAACCGGTCAGTTGGTCGTTAATCTGAGTTTCCCCTTTGAAACCAAGACGGGCATATGTCTGATCGCCGTTAGCAGCGTAGGCGTTATCACCGTTGTGCTTGGAAAAATAATGCAGACCAACGGCTTTACCGTATACGTCTACTTTGTTGCCATCTTTGTTATAAACTTCTGCAGCGTTAGCTGCCCCGGCTACCAGCAGAGCAGGGATAACCACTGCCAGAATATTGCGCTTCATCATTATTTATTACCCTCATCGGTTTTTATATGACACCTGCCACTGCCGCCAATAAATTCCGTCAATCAAAATTTACGGAACTATTGATGAGAGTTTGGTGTCTTTATGTGTCTGACAGGCATCTTTCCATTCAAACTACCGTTTCGCTACCGTCAAAGTGCTACAAATATAAAGATTTAGTTTCAAAAAGAAAAAATGTGTAACAAAATGTTATTTTTGTGCAACTTTGTGAACAGCGTCAAACTTCGGATGCTCCTGCGCTTAAAATTCTCGTTTTTATTTCTATTTATATGATTTTCTTATGTTTAATTTTGCTAAGGTCATTTTTTCTCCGTTATGCCGGAAAGTTCGTATTTTACAGGTAGCGATTTTTGGACGTCTGGAGTGCTGTGCGAGAGGCTGAAAAATGTACTATTTAATCAGAAAATGCTAATCCACAATAAAATTACTGATTATTTTTTGTGCAAATGTATTGCGATGAAATATTACGTAACAGGTGGGGGAGATTGAAAGGTTGTGTTTAACGTGAGATGGGTATCCAGATAACACGAAAAGGGTATAAAAAAGGCCAGCAATGCTGGCCTTCAAAACAATAACGCACGTTTAGAAGGTGGCGTTACGTGGAGTACGCGGGAACGGAATAACATCACGGACGTTCTGTACGCCGGTGACGTAAGCGATCAGACGCTCGAAGCCCAATCCGAAGCCGGAATGCGGAACGGTACCGTAGCGACGCAGGTCGCGATACCACCAGTAATCCTCTTTGTTCAGACCCATTTCCAGCATACGGGCATCCAGCACGTCCAGGCGCTCTTCACGCTGAGAACCACCGATGATTTCACCGATTCCCGGGGCCAGTACGTCCATTGCAGCAACGGTTTTACCGTCTTCGTTAAGGCGCATATAAAACGCTTTGATATCTTTCGGGTAGTTTTTCACTACCACCGGCGCTTTAAAGTGCTCTTCAGCAAGGTAACGTTCATGCTCAGAAGACAGATCCACACCCCAGTAAACTGGGTTTTCGAACTGTTTACCGCATTTTTCCAGAATGCTTACCGCGTCGGTGTAATCCACCTGCGCGAAGTCAGCGTCAATGAAACGTTCCAGGCGTGAAATCGCGTCCTTGTCGACACGTTCAGCGAAGAATTTCATATCATCCGCACGCTCTGCGAGTACGGCTTTAAACGCGTACTTCAGCATCGCTTCAGCCAGGCCTGCAACATCGTTCAGGTCAGCAAAAGCCACTTCTGGTTCCAGCATCCAGAACTCTGCCAGGTGACGACTGGTGTTAGAGTTTTCTGCACGGAACGTCGGGCCAAAAGTATAAATTTTAGACAGGGCGCAGGCGTAGGTTTCACCGTTCAGCTGACCGGAAACGGTCAGGAAGGCCTCTTTACCAAAGAAGTCTTTGTCGAAATCGACTTTACCCTGATCGTTACGCGGCAGGTTTTCCAGATCCAGCGTAGAAACACGGAACATTTCACCGGCACCTTCCGTATCGGAAGCGGTGATCAACGGAGTCGATACCCAAAAGAAACCCTGCTCGTGGAAGAAACGATGCAGAGCCTGCGCCAGCGTATGACGTACACGCGCTACCGCACCAATCATGTTGGTACGCGGACGCATGTGCGCCACTTCACGCAGATACTCAATGCTGTGACGCTTAGCTGCCATTGGGTAAGTGTCAGGATCTTCAACCCAGCCCGTTACTTCAACCTCAGTGGCCTGAATTTCAAAGCTCTGTCCTTGTCCAGGAGACGCAACGACTTTACCCGTTACGATAACTGAACAACCCGTCGTCAGGCGCAGTACGTCCTGATTGTAATTGGGCAGAGAATTATTGATGACGGCCTGTACAGGATCAAAGCAGGAACCGTCATAAACGGCGAGGAAGGAGATGCCAGCTTTTGAATCTCGGCGGGTACGCACCCATCCGCGCACGGTGACTTCGCTGTCAACGGCTACGCGGCCCTGGAGTACGTCGGCTACAGGCACAACGCTCATAATATTCTCTCTGTTAATAGTCGGATATATAAACACATGTCCACCCGTAATGGGGGGATACCTATGTTACCTGGCATCTGCAATCAGACAAGCAGAATTCGTAGCTGGAGTGAAAGATTTCGGAAATAAACGCGAAAAAGGGAGCCAAAATGGCTCCCTGGAAGGCTTAACTGGCTTTTTTGATATGCGGGAGATCGAAGGCTTTGCGCAGTGCACGAACAAATGCTTTATCGTGGCAGATGGTTTTACCCGGGCTGTCAGATAACTTCGCCACCGGTTTGCCGTTACATTCCACCAGCTTGATCACAATATTGAGTGGCTTAACCTGCGGAATGTCGCATGTTAGCCGTGTCCCAATACCAAAACTCAACTGTACGCGGGAAGAGAAGTGGCGGTAGAGTTCAATCGCTTTTTTCAGATCGAGATTATCTGAGAAGACCAGCGTTTTGCTCAGCGGATCAATCCCCAGTTTTTCATAATGGGCGATGGCTTTTTCACCCCATTCCACCGGATCGCCTGAGTCATGGCGTAGACCCTGATAGCGGGTAGCAAACTCAACGCCAAAGTCGCGTAAAAATGCGTCCATGGTGATGCAATCGGTTAATGCAATGCCGAGTTGATCAGGGTATTCATTTAACCAGGCTGCCAGGGCTACGCGCTGGCTGGTGGCAAGTTCTGGACTGATTTGCTGATGAGCCTGGAACCACTCATGCGCCTGCGTACCCATTGGGGTTAATGACAGGCGGCGGGCCAGATCGTAGTTACTGGTGCCAACAAACCAGGGCTCTTGCTGCAGGCGTTTAACGATAGCCTGCTGTACTTCGCGCGAAAAACGACGACGCGTACCGAAATCCATCAAATGGAAGCGGGACATATCGACATCTTTCGTTAAAGCAGAGAATTCTACTAGTTTGCTTTCCAGCTCATCGAGTGCCTGCGGGACGCCTGATTCAGGTGAACGGTAACGGTGTACCAGTTCGCTAATCACCGCTAACAGCGGGACTTCCCACATGATCACTTCACGCCACGGACCGGTTAAGCGGATGTTTAGCTTGCCGTTATCATTGGTGACGCAAACCTGTTCCGGGTTATAGCGGAAATCACGTAACCAGGTAAGGTAATCAGCTTTAAAGAAAGGCAGGCCGGAGAGCCACTGGTACTCATCCTCCTGCAGTCGCAGGTGCTGCATAGCATTCACCTGCTCACGAATAGAATCGGCATAAATACCGAGCAGGTCATCGCCACGGCAACGAAATTCAGCCGCTACTTGTACATCGTAGTAGTGGTGAAAAACGGCTTGCTGCATATGCAACTTATAAGCGTCTGTATCCAGCAGCGAGTGCAGAACAGGAGAAGCGAATTGTGTCATAGGTGCGCAGTAGCATCCTCTCACGGGAGCGTTTAGTACAATAAACAACTAAGAAAACCGCTGGAGTATACCCTGTTTAGCGATTTATTGAACCCCGATCACACCATAAGCTCTCTTTCTGGTCGAGGGCAATTCGTGCCACGTGTTATGAAAATGTAGCGATACGACTGCTAACCACTTGAATTTCAGGTTTTCTACTGCGCTATTACCATGCTTTGGGGCAGTGATGGGGCAAAGCGTGAAAGCGTCTGGTTGAGCAGAGAAACCTGATCGGCGCTCTTCTCTGACATCCACTTTCCATACACCTTGTAAACCATCTGTGCATCGGTATGCCCCATCTGAGTTGCTATAAAGTTTGGGTTAGCACCAGCTGATAATGACCAGCACGCATAGGTATGTCGTGACTGATACGCGTTGCGGTAACGAATACCGGCTCGCTTGATTATCGGGGCCCAAATTTTATTAATCGAATTAACCGCGTAGTGATATCCTGTGCGAGGTCCACGTTTGACGCATTGAGGGCTGAACACGAAAGTGCAGGGTTGAATGACAGATTGTCCGTACTCCCGCAGCTTCACTTCAACCTCAAACTGCCGGCCAAGGCGTGTCAACTGGGCCTGATTCCTCAGGGCATCAATAGCTGGTTGTATGAGATAAATCACCCTGTCAGTGCCCGCCTCGGTTTTTGGCAGGGTGAACTCATACGTTTGGGTCAGGTTACGCTTAACCGTAATGGTGCCCGCAGTGAGATCGATATCTTCCCATGCAAGACCACATAATTCCCCATGCCTCATTCCGGTATAGACGGCAACAGTCCAGAGGTTTCGCATCTGCTGGTGTCCGCATGCCTGAATGAACCTGATGAACTCGTCTGTCGTGAGTGGATCTGGTTCGTCTTTTGCCTTCCTGAGACGGTTAATTCCGCTAAACGGGTTTTCCTTTGCGTAGCCGTTATCAGCTGCAAACTGGAAGATCTCGGCCATCAGCATCATGTAATTATTCACCGTGGACGATTTCCGGCCTTTTACCTGTGTCCGGTGATCCTTCTTCATTACATGGAAACCCGTCAGCAACTCCTTTCTGACATACAGCAAATCTTCAGTGGTCACCGCAGAAACCATTTTATTTTCGCCGATGCGCGGAAGCATATTTTTTATGATGGACTCGTACCTACTCATGGTATTAGAGCTGATCTCCATTCTCTTCAGCTCCGACCATCTTTCGGTAAGCTCCAGCACAGTAACTTCCTTTCTATCCTGACCGAACCGGGCAAGGTTCGGTGAGTTTGGGAATTTTTCTGCATAGTTAAAATTCCCCATTCTTATCGCAAAACAAACCGAAGAACGCAGCTCACCAGCTATCTTGCGATTTTTTGCAGTGTCAGGGACACCGAGGTTTTCCCTGACACGTTTACCTTTATATAGAAACCAGATGCGGAGCGAACCGCCATGGTTTTCGACGCCTGTCGGGTATGATGCATTAGCCATTGATCCCTCCTGACGTCCAGGAGCGTGGACGAGTGTACTGCTTTTCATGCTGTCTTCGCACCTGGTTGATTTTTTTTCTGCGCCTCGATCCACTGATCAACGGCTTTCCTGTTGTACATGCATTCGCTCGAAGGCTTGGGATTGCCATCTGGTGAAATGTGCAGGTACTCGCGGCCGAGCATCCAGGATTCTTTTCTGGCGCGGGTGATGGTTCCGGGCTTGAGCCCGGTAACCGCAATCAGAACCTTTTCGCTAACCCAGTCATTCGGTACCAGAAGAACAACGTTGCTCATAATCACCTCACACTACATCCAGGCCACGGCAGTGGCACCACACTTCAAACATCCGCTTAACCACTTCCCGGCAATAAAGCCCCTGAATATCCCGTGTCAGGTCGTAACGATTTCCGTATCGCATACGAACCCATATTTCAAACGCTGTATTCATCGTGCCGCCTCCCTGATTGCAGTTCTGTAAGCGCGTAATGCATCACGGCTTTTACCTGAAATAACCGTTTTCAGGATGAAAGTTCCGTGCCGTGAACTCACTACGGCTGGCACCAGAAACAGAGTGTTTTCAACTACCCTGTTATGCTTCCGGTACTCGAATACGGTGCTGGAGATAACGATATTTGCTACAGCGCCATAGTCCTGGTATTGGATTTTCATGAAATTGAATCTCCCGCAGTTTCTTTTGTGTAGTTTTCCCATCCCCCATAACTGTTCACCATTTCCCCAAGTCTTGAGAAACAGGCATTCATCCATCGGATTCCCCTTGGGGTTAGTGTTGGTACAGTCCCCCAGTCGATGAAGTCCGAATTACTGCGGTGCATATATTTAATGAGGTCCAGAATGTTGATGTAATGGGCCCGGCGTTTTTCCATATCCCAGCCTTTGTCTTCCAAATACGAATCGATGAATCCATGCAATGCTGGCTGATTAAGAGAAATATCACCGTACTGGTGGCGATAAACCGGTCGGCGATGCAGGCTGACCAGATAAAACAGATATGCGTCGCAAACCCATGTCAGAGCCTGCTGGTGGGCTATCTGTAATGATCCCGCGGGATACCAGAATTGCTTATTCATTTCCCCGGCCCTCCGGCGTATAAATCGCTTTATCGTGACTGTACTCGCCATTCCAGGTCTTTTTCATTGGCAACTCACCTTTCATGTACAGTTGGTACAGGCGGTGACAGCCATTTTCCAGAAGCACGGGCGTAAACCGGGTAAATTCGTCTGATCCGTGCGGGGTGATTTGCGTTTCATCTTCGGTCAGGTATTTGTCGCGGGCATAGGATGCCACCCGCCACTTTGGGTTTTTCTCCGGATCCCGCTGGGCGTTGTAGAGCCAGTTGCGCTCATAGGCCCACCAAGACATTTTGCTGACGTTGACACCGTTCAGACCCTTACAGAAGGCAGGGATCGTCATGCCTTTGGTGAAGTGCTTCTCCAGGCTTTCTACGGTGGCGCTGAGGGTTTTATTTTCCAGTGCAGCAGCTTCGGCGCGTTCTTCGGCCTCAATCACCATCAGCGCCAGCTCTTTACGGCTGACCGGCAGGGCAATTGCGTCACGCTGTGTGAAGTAAAATTCCACCAGGTCTTCGTGGTATCCCCATGCCTGATCAGTTTCCAACATCTTCGCGTGGTTTGCTGCGCCGCGTTCGGTCCAAAGACGCAGGTTACGGGCTCGCTTACCAACTGCATTACTTAAAGATACCCAGTTCTTCATTTTGCGAAGCTCTTCACCATGGACGTCAAAGTAATGCTTACCCTCAGTGAATCGGCCTTGGTTGCGGTGATAGTTGACCGTGATATTGTTCACGTCTGTACCATACCCGTCGGCCAGTTGCTCCGTGGTTACGACGCGCTGTCCGCGATACTCGATAATCTGTAAGTCACGAGCCGATACCGGCGCTAATTCAGTTTTCGTTACCATCTTCGCTACTCCTTAATGCAAAACTGGTTTCACTGACAGATTTTCGCCAGCACATAACCGCGCTGCGAGATCCACAAATATGTCGTCTAAAAAACCTGCAAACCACGAATGACCGTCTTCTTTCAGGCGCTGATCGTTGGCGTAGTAGAACTGGAATACAGACAGATATCTTTCCTGTGGTTTTTGCTCGATCAGTGCGCCTTCAACGTGTTCAACCAGCAGGTTTTCGATAAGCTCCCGCGTTAAGCCGAAAACAAACTCACCGGTTTTAAACTGATACTCACCGTCACGGAGGCCCCAGCGTTTTTCACATTCAATCAGGTAGGTAAGGGCGACAGTTCCGCGCATGGAGTGACAAACGGTTTCAGCCCATTCATGCTGCTCTTCAGTTGTCAGCCTACCTTTGCCGTAACGATTTTCATCGAGCATCCACGCGGGGATGTGCGTACCGGACTGCTCCTGTATTTCTTTCAGTCTGGCAACTAGCTGCTTTACGTTGTCATTTTTGCTAACAGTCATTCGATATCTCCTCAATGCGCAGCCCAACTTCGCGGGCCATTTCGATAAAAGTGTCCAGTGAGCAAATGTGCTCGTCATCGAGCAGTCGGCGGTCGCATGTGACACGACCTTTTTCGATGTAAAGAACAACGCGCCCGGTGAAATCCGGAAGCACATGCAGATCGACGTTGAGGACTGGGGGGGGGATCTGCATTCCGTGCATAATTGTTTGTTGTGAGGCCATCAGTTAATTCCTCCACATACGTATTTCTCTTTCGCGTGTTTAATTAACTCCACAAAAATCTCGTCAACAATCATCTTTCCGGTTTCGGTCAGATATTCGGTGTGTCCATTGATATCGACGCTTTTCATATACGTCTGGCGAAGAAATGTTTCCGCTTCTGTGTTGAATTCAGTCCGAGCCTGTTTTTCGAAGCGCAGCAAAAGTTTCAGCATTGATTCTTCGTTAATCTCGATAACCTGAATATTGTCATCGGGCATATTTACGGAGAGACAATAACCTCCTGTCTTGCGCTTCATTCGGTTTAATGTCGCAATAGCAATGCGGCGGCGATAAATTTCAATGGTGTTGTTTTTCATTGTCACTACCGCCCGTAAGCCTTGCGCAGAAAAAGGTTTGCAATATGCAGATAACTATTTCCATAAGAGGCGAAAAGTTTTGCTGTCTTGTGTGCTGCTTTATCTTTCAGAAACGTCATTATTGCCCCCCCTTTGAGGTGTTCTCCATCGTCATTTTTGTCATGAAGCAAAGCTCATTAAGTAATGAGGTGAATCTTCCCGCTACCTTCACATCAGTGCGTGTGATTGCTGGCATAAGCAACTGGGTAAATTCAGCACGGAGTTCATGTGCATATTTATTGGCACACTCTGCTGTTTTGTGGGCTTTGTTTATGTAAAGAATGTCGTCATCCTGATTGGCTGGATGGGCTTTGTTATTCACGACTTCATTTCTGACGATAATATTCATTTGCATTTCCTCAGGGTGAGTGATGTCCCACCGATTAAGGCGTTGATTATTTATTTGTTAATTACGAGTTTATTTTTTCAGCTTTCTTGCTGATTACTTCTTGTAGCTCGTCGAGCTTTTCAAAAACGATAGTCAGAGTTCCTATTGCAGATAATTCCTGCGGAATGCAGTCCATCGCATTACAAACCGCCATTTTGCAGTTTCCGGCTTCTGTAGCCCAGTTGTTAAGCACGCCAGATGTTAATCTCTTACTTGCCTCTGCGGATGAATTATTGGCGCAAGCGTTCCGGGTAATGCTTTCCGTGGGCAGCATAGTGACGTATTCATTAACACCGTCCAGCGTTTTCTGCATCGAACGAATCAGGCATGCAATTGCGTTATCGGCTTCTGGCTGAAGCTCGTAGTTACGATAAATAACCTCAAGTAACGAGGTGTTTTCCACAATATCAGCTGCGACACTTTCGAGTATTTCGATGGGAGTTTTCATTTTCTATTCTCCATTGCGTAATCATGAGCAGCCTCAGCGTATTGCTTTGCTAAGTAAAAAATATAATCACCAAGATCCGATTTTTCTTCTATATCGATAACCGAAATAATTAATCCAGTTTCAATCATCGCGGCTATCTGACGAAAAGCGGTTTCCGGCTCTAGAGTGAGCCCTTTGAAGGTTTTCATTGGCGTTTCTCAGATTCGTTCTGGTGGGCCTCATTTGCATAATTACAAACAAATGCAAGGAGGGTGTCGCTGATTTCACGATACTTGTCATCGTTAGTTGCAGATAACAAACTAGCAGCTTCAATGATTAAGGACATATTCTTGAAAGCATCGCGTGGGCGAGTGGATAGCCCCTTAAATGTTTTTATCGCTTCTGTCATTTCCTATCACCTCTACGTTAACTTGATGGGTGAATGATAGAACTTGCTATTACTTATTGCAATAGGTATTGCTATATGTATTGCTATTATTTTTTATGTGATTGATATCAAAAATAAAAAACAGGTATTGGCATTTGTTGAATTGCGGATAGCGTCCAACGTTGTGAAATTATGGGGAGCTGAATAGGTAGCGAGTGAGGTAAATAAAAACCCGGCACGGCGGCCGGGTTGGACTCTATTCACTTTCTGTTGCTGGGAGTGTCATTGTCTTTTCCCTGGTTTAACCATGCTTTCTGTACGTCTGTGGCATGCTGCCGATCACCTTTCCGAATATGAATATTTTGTTCATCTCTTCTTTCTCGATTGGGTCCCATGGTCGATAGGTATGGTTGTCAGAGATAACCAAGAGCTTGTCTTTCATCTTCTGCAAACGCTTAACGTGCGACGTATCGTCGTATATGAATGCGTAAATACCGTCGCCGTCAAAGTGTTGAACGCTGATATCGACGAAAAGCAGATCACCAGGCTCAATTGTTCCGGACATGCTATCGCCGCGAACGTTGATGATGCGTATCTGTTCCTGTTTTCGTCCGTTAAACATTTGACGTGCATCTTCAACTGAGTATTCCACGGAGCGCAACACCTCCACGAATTCGCTGTTAATTATTCCTGGGCCTGCACTAACCGTGAGGTCTAGTACGTCAACTCTGAAGATGTTTGGGTCTGTTTTGTTGGTAATTTCGGAGGTTGCTCGTTTGGCATCAACTCTCATTGGACCAGTCCCGTTTGACAACCACTCCGAGCGAACACCTAAAGCATTCGCTATTTCAACGATTTTTGTTGTTCCTCTGGCATTGCCAGATGTTATGCGCCATATGGTTGGCTGAGCCATATCTGCTGCTTTGGCTAATTGCCCTTGGCTCATGCCCATCTCATTCATTGCGTAATTAAGTCTGTCAGCCAGTGTCTTAAGTTTACTCTCTTGCATTTTTATAGCCTCCGCTATTGCATTCTAGTCTCGCATGATAAACAAGTCTATTGCTCATTCCAATAGCAATTGCTATTATCAATCGATAGCAATCATATGGAGTGGGTAAAGAAAATGAAATCAGCAATTGAGAGAGCTATTGACGCTGCTGGCGGGGTTAATGCTTTAGCCCGCGCGATAGGTGTTAAGCAGCCATCCGTTTCTCGCTGGAGGAAGGTTGGTGTTGTTGGGGTGGATCATGTGCCTGATGTTTCAGCTTTGACTGGAATCCCAGCGTATGAGTTAAGGCCGGATAAACCTAAATTATTCCCACATCCCTCCTCAGAGGTGTGACATGTCACACGCGAAAACATCACAAGATCCGATTAAGTCACTCGATATCGATTATCGCGATCCGCGAGGTGTTGTTGTGCATGTCACCGGATGGAACCGGGAAAAGCAGCAGGTTTATTTCACTCGGCCCGGATACCCGCATGAGTGCATGCAACCGGTCTGGAAGTTTCAACAGTATTTCAAGAGGTTAACATCATGAGCAGCAAACTACAGGGCTATGTCTGGGATGCCTGCGCTGTTTCTGGTGTCAAGGGGACGCGGCTAATGGTTATGGTACGCCTGGCTGATTATTCCAGTGATGATGGGAAAAGCTATCCTGGCATAAAAACCATTGCCCGCCAACTTGGCGCGGGGGAGAGCACCATACGAACAGCCATTGCTGAACTTGAATCAGAGAAATGGCTTCGACGTGAGAATCGCCGGAATGGTAACCGCAATACATCAAATATGTACTTTCTGAATGTCGAAAAACTTGAAGAAATTGCACTTCGGGAGAGATCTGCTCTTCGTCTGGAACGACGCAAAAACAACCATTTTGACCCGTCAGATTCTGACGTATCGGATTCTGACAAGTCAGATTTTGACGCGTCAGAAATGAGTGACTCAAGTGCACTTGACCCGTCAGATTCTGGCAAAAACAACCATTTTGACCCGTCAGATTCTGGGGGACATGATCCACAAGGTTTAAAACATGATCCACAAGTAAAAGATCATGAACCACAAGAAGTGCGCGCAAAGCGCCAGAAAAAATCTTCTTTCGACCCTGCATGGCTAAAACCTGAAAACGTCAGCGCTGAAATCTGGCTGGACTGGATTAAATTTCGCCGGGAGAAGCGTCAACCGCTGACGGAAACAACCTGCGCATACCAGGCTAAGCAGCTTGCAGGCCATCAGAATGCCGATGAAGTGATCCGACGCTCAATTGCTGGAGGCTGGCAGGGATTGTTCCCGGATCGTGTGCCCAACAAGCCCGCAATGTCACTAGCTGAAAACGAAACGCTGACCGCAAGTCAACCGCCAGCTGGGTCATGGTGCACACCATCTGGAGATGGAACAGCGGAGGTATTTATCAACCAGGCCGCTATCGAGCGCATGAAGCGCGGTGGGTATCGCCAATGAAACCATTCCTCAAGAGCGTGCTGATTGCAGGTTATAACCACGGCGTTCTGAGCGAGGAATTCGTGACATGGTGTTTTGTTAAATTTGATTTACGGAGTGAGTGAGCATGACGCCCGCCGAACTTTCAGAAAAATTATGGGACAACGCCGAAAGGGTTGCAAAGTACCTGCTGCCAAAAGGTCATCTGGAAGGCAAAGAGTGGTGTGTTGGTAATACCAACGGTGACGCCGGAAAGAGCCTCAAAATTAACATTGGTGGCAAAAAAACGTGGGCAGACTTCGCCAGCGGTGATAGTGGTGATCTTCTGGATTTGTGGGTACTGGTGCGCAACTGCCAGTTGCATGATGCGATGCGTGAGGCAAAAGAATTTCTCGGCCTGAAAGACGACGATCACCATTTCGAGGCAAAGAAAAAAACATTCTCCAGGCCGACGAAGAAGGGCGTCAAAAAAGCGAGCAATTGTTACGACTACCTGGCTACGCGAGGAATCACCCGCGAGACGGCGGATCTGTTCCGTGTGTCTGATGCGGTGGTCTGGTATCACGAAGAAAATCGAGAAGTACCCGCCGTGGCATTCCCGTACATCCGGAATGGCGAACTGCTGCAAGTAAAACGCATAGGTACTGAAAGACCAAACGGCAAAAAGATAATTATGGCTGAGGCGGATTGCGAGCCATGTCTCTTTGGTTGGCAGGCCCTGGACAAATCCACGCGTCTGGTTGTTCTGTGCGAAGGCGAGATTGACTGTATGACTTTCACGCAGCTTGGTTACGACGCGCTTTCTGTTCCCTTTGGCGGCGGCAAGGGTGCCAAACAGCAGTGGATTGAATATGAGTACCACAATCTGGATCGCTTTCAGGAGATCTGGCTTTGCCTGGATAACGACGATGTCGGCCGTGAAGCTGCAAAGGAAATTGCCAGACGACTTGGCGAGCATCGCTGCCGCCTAGTTGAACTCCCGCACAAGGATATCAACGATTGCCTGATGAGCGGCATGGACAGTGAGTCCATCCTAGAGCATATGGAACGCGCTAAATTTTTCGATCCAGATGAACTGTGCTCGGCAGGTGATTTACTTCAGGAAACCATTGAAGCGTTTGAGCATCGCGATGTTGGCTTGTTCACCAGCCCATGGACCTCGCTGAATTACAATTTCAAATTTCGCGCCGGAGAACTGACGCTGGTAAATGGCGTGAATGGTCACGGCAAGACCGAACTGGTTGGCCATATCGCAGTTGCTGCTATGAATCAGGGGATTCGGACGTGCATCGCCTCTCTGGAACTGAAGCCAGGGAAAATGTTGGCCCGCCTGACGCGGCAGACTATCTGTACCGCATCACCGAAACGCGAAGAAATCGTTATGACGAACGAATGGTTCTCCGATCGTCTGTGGGTGTTCAAACTCACCGGCACCGCGAAAGCTGGCCGTCTGCTGGAAATCTTCGCCTATGCCCGGCGTCGGTATGGAATCGATCTGTTCGTTATCGACAACCTGGCGAAATGCGGGCTCGATGAGGAGGACTACGGCGGACAGAAAGAATTTATCGACACCCTGTGTGACTTCAAAAACGAACATAACTGTCACGTCCTTCTGGTGACGCACGCCCGCAAAACAAACGAAGCGGCACCGACCGGGAAAATGGACGTCAAAGGCACCGGCGCATTAACCGATATGCCTGATAACGTTATGTCCGTCTGGCGCAACATTCCCCGCGAACTGGCACAACGTAAGGCTGAAAAAATGGGATACGAAAGCCTGGATAAGGATGAGCAGGCAGCGCTCCAGATGCCAGCTTCAATGATTCGCCTGCTCAAACAACGCGAAGGTGAGGGGTGGGTTGGTGATATTGGCGCAAATTTTGATACCCGTTCACACCAGTTTCTGGAAGGAGAAAAACAACCATTTAACTATCTGGTCGGTAAGCCTCAGAGCGAGGTGGATCTTGAATGGGAAGCAGGCAACGTTACGAGGTACTGAGCATGACAAACGAAATTTTAAAAGAAGCCATTGAAAACTATCAGCACCTGAAATCGCAGGTTCGCCAGCAGGAAGAAGAAGACGATGGCATTGAGTATTTCGGTGGGGTTGATACGGATTTATTTGAACGGTTCATGTTTGCCAAAAGTCAGCTTCAGGAGCTGATTAACCCCGATGATTATTTTGCGATGAAGGATAAGGTGTCGCACCTTAACAGCGAGATCGGGGCGCTGATACTAGAAAATATCATTCTTAAAAATGAGGTAGCTAGGTTAGGCGGCGATCCTGATTTTTTGGGCAATGTGGACGTTGAGGGGAAAGCATGAAACTGGAAGCGGCACTTAAACATTTCAGTCCTCAGGGAATGCACATCAGCGACGACGTGAAAGGAACTTCGCCGGATCGTCTCACCGGTACAGATGTAATGGCTGCTATTGGTACCACCAGCAGCCGTGCGCGGTTCGGCCTGGCAGCGTTCTTCGGTAAAGCGGGAATCAGCAAAACGGATGAACAGCTCGCAGTTCAGGCGCTGGCGCGTTATGCGATGAAATCAGCACAAAAGAATGTCAGAAAGGCCGCAGGGGGTGAGCTTGGATGGTGTATGCAGGTGCTGGCGCAGTTTGCCTTTGCAGAGTATTCCCGTTCGGCGGTGACCAGCGTGATGTGTCACACCTGCAACGGTAGTGGTCTTATTTCTCAGTATGAGGACGTGGTTAAGTACCCTGGATTATTCAATCATGATGGTGATGAAATTGTCGCCACTGACATTAAACGCGAACTTGTGAAACGGCTCTGTATTGTTTGCGATGGAAAAGGCGAAATAAAAGCACGCTGCCGTTGCGGTGGAAAGGGCGAGGTACTCGACCGCAAAGCCACTAGCGAGCGAGGCGCACCGGTGTTTAAAACCTGTGAGCGATGCTCTGGTAATGGATTTTCTGCTATCTCCTCGGCGACGGTACACCGTGCCATTCTGAAGCGTCTCCCTGACCTCCATCAATCCTCATGGTCACGCAACTGGAAACCCTTCTATGAAATGCTGGTGGATACACTGCGGCAGGGGGAGCGTCACGCAGCTGTAGAATTCGAGAAGGCAACAACTTATTAATATGATCGGAGCAAATAGCGACATTTTTTTGCACGTTAATGTTGACTTTGCATAAAACTGTCCTGTATGCTTCTGATTATGGAGTATAACGCCTGTAGATAATTAACCTCGAAAAGCCCGCCACGTTGCGGGTTTTTTATTTGTGATCACTTTATTTTTTTCGCTGCTAAGTTACTGTATGTTCGTGAACAAAATTTAAGTGGTGGCATTGTGCTTTCTAACAACGAGCGTTGGGTTTCTTTTTTTGATTTTGCTTTGAGTCCTACACATCCAGCAGCGCCAAGCATTCCGATCGCTGATATTCTTACAAAGCTTAACCTGCTGGTGAATGCAGGCAATGCTGTTAAGCTTTACAACAATGGTTCTAGAGCGGTCAGAATTTCAGAAATGAAATATGCAGTCGGGGGGCCACAAGCCACGTTGCTTATTCAACTGAGCGATAAGAACGGCTCGGATCCCGTTTTTGGTGAGCTTACTACAGGAAATCTACGGGTAGAGCCTAAGCTTGCAGGGGAAGGTATCGCAGTTTCTTGTCATATTGTGATTTCTACTGAAGTTGTACCGCACACAGCAGATCATTACAAAACACTCGTTGAATCTGTTCCGGGAATAAGCAAGTCGGTTCTCGAGCCTTTTTTGAACGCAATGCTGCGAGAAGCATTCGTAGGGTGTGAGTTTAAAAATCCAGCAACAAAGGCCATGTGTCAACATAGACCAAAACTTGATATCTTCTCCCATGGTTCTCAGACGCTTATGGATGCCCTAAAAGGTGCAAAACTTCATAACGTTAAGCTTGTGAGCACAAGAAGAAAAGGTGGATTGGACCAAACGGCGTACACTGAGCTTTCAGAAAGGTCCGTAAGGTATAAAATCATTAGACAGCCGCCATTGAAAGATAAAGAAAGGTTGTTAGAGATTTTAAGAAAGAAAGGGCAGCAGTCTGGATATACCAAGGTTTCAATTAGTTACTCAAAAGATGGCAAGCAAGCCAGTTTGGATCTTGACCGTAACGAAGATGCTGCCACAAAACTGTTCACTAAAAGTGAGAGGGTAATATTAGGTAACCTCATCAACCAATGTGAAAGCACAGTACATCTGCAGCTTGAAACGAAAATGATAGGGTTGCTCTAACGGGAGTTTCATATGAAACTTTTTTCGCCGCTGAGTTATCTCCGCATCAAGCATGAGGAAAAGGACTGGTATGATTACAAAATACCAGCTGCAGTGTCTCTTATCGTCACTATTGTTTATTATTTCCATGCTAGCAAAATCTCTTTAATCGAGACTAATGGACTCCTGCTTCAGGTTAATGGATTACTTCAAGTCTTGATTGGTTTTTATATCGCAGCACTGGCTGCGGTTTCTACTTTTTCTAGCTCTTCGATCGACGAAGTAATGGCGGGCGTACCTCCGACTCTAGTAGAGAAATTCCGAGGGCAAAAGCTTACTGTCGAACTGACGCGCAGGCGCTTTGTTTGTTACCTTTTTGGTTATCTAGCTCTTGTGAGCTTTATGTTATTTTGCTTGGGGATGATTTCTATTCTGATTGGGAAGCCTTTCCATTTGTGGCTGCTCACATTCTGGTCTCCTGATGCAATCTTGTGGCTTAAAACGGTGTTTGTTGGCGTTTATATATTCATCTTAATGAATATCATAACAACTACTTTGCTGGGACTTTACTTCCTTGCAGTTCGGTTCCACCAATCATCGCTGTAAAAAAATCTAAATATTTTGAGGCTGCCTTCGGGCGGCCTTTTTTATTTCAGGCTCACGGGAATCATCCGCTACGTGCTTTGTTGATAAATCCAGCCCGTGAAGCCTGCTCCCTTACTACAAACAGCACCCGCTAACTATGCGAGGTGAGGCTATGAAAATGAATGACAAGAACCCTGAATTCTGGGCTGCGGTTTTGACCGGACTCAAAAATGCGTGGCCCCAGATTCTGGGGGCGTCAATGGCCGGACTCATTGCCTATGGTCGTCTGATATATGACGGTGCAACACGAAAAAATAAATGGCTTGAGGGCGTCCTTTGTGGCGCCCTTTCTTTATGCATCACCAGCGCGCTTGATGTGGTTGGCCTTCCGGTATCGATATCACCGTTCGTCGGTGGTGTGATTGGATTCGTTGGCGTAGACAAGCTGCGCGAAATCGCTATCAGCGCACTTAAAAAACGGGCAGGAGTGAACGATGACAATCAGCAATGAACCGCGCTGGCTGGTGGAAGCCCGTAAATACATGGGGCAGATGGAAATTAAAGGCCCGCGACACAATCCGTTAATCCTCCAGTTCTGGAAGGACATTAAACGAGGTGGAATTAAAGATGATGAAACGCCCTGGTGTGCCGCTTACGTCGGGTCGATGCTTGAGCGCGTCGGAATCAAATCCACCCGTTTCGAGTCTGCAAAATCCTATCTCAACTGGGGCGTCGAACTTCGCGAGCCAGCCTATGGATGTGTGGTGGTATTCAGTCGCGACGGCGGCGGCCATGTCGGATTTGTGGTCGGGCAGCACCAGAATGGTGACCTGATGGTCCTCGGTGGTAATCAGTCCGACGCTATCAATATTCGTGCATTCTCACGTTCCCGCGTGACGGGTTATCGTTGGCCGGTTAACGAGCCGAGGGATAGCCGCATGTTACCGTTGATGAATGGCACCAGTTCGGTGAAAGAATCATGATTGAAGCTCTACTGGCATCACTGAAAACGTCATGGCGCTGGTGGCTGGTAATTATCGCGGTGGTTATTGTCGTTGGCGCTGTCGCTATTCTCGGTGTTCTGCTGGCAAACAGCCAGGCTGACCTGAGCACAGCGCAAAGCGATAAGCGAGTTCTGGAGCATGATAACGCGCTACAGGGACGGGTTATCGCGGTGCAGGCTTTCAACTTCAACCGCTTCAATCAGGTGGCTGAGAATGCCAGCCGCCTTAATTCGTTGATCGATGCAGGTACCGAAAAGACTGTCATCGAATACCGGGAGATTCTTCGACGTGAAAAAACTTGTGACCTGCCTGTTCCTGCTGATGTCGCTGGTGGGTTGCTCGACTACGCGAACCGTTTACGTACCGGGGCAATGCACACCGATTCCGGGAGCGCTGACGCAGCCAGTGATAACGCCACTACCGCCAGCACCCTGACATATTGCCAGGCTGTTCTATGGATTAAGCCGTTGCTGGCTGCTATTGAAAAAGCGAATAACCAACTGGCAGGAATACGCCGGATCGAACAGGAACGGCAATAGCATTACAGCAGGCATTCACTGAGTGCCTGCGATAATGCTATGCGTTTTTTGGGGAGTGAATATGCCACCGCGCATACCGAAGGCTTGTCGCGTTCGCGGCTGTCGGAACACCACAACAGACCCGTCTGGCTACTGTGAAAATCACAAAGGTGAAGGCTGGAAGTCCTATAAGCCAGGTCAATCACGGCAGCAGCGTGGATACGGAACAAAGTGGGAAGTCATACGGGAGCGGATACTTAAGCGCGACAAAGGGCTGTGTCAGAACCATCTTCGGCAGGGAGTCGTGAAGCAGGCATCCTGCGTGGACCACATCAAAGCGAAGGCCCACGGCGGCACTGATGAAGACAGCAACCTTGAAAGCCTCTGTTGGTCGTGTCACGCAGCGAAGACAGCGCGTGAGCGGCTCAAATGAGAATTTATGTCATCATCTGTCGGGGTAGGGGGTGGTCTAATCTCTGCGACCGCGCGCCTTCCGGACTGCCCGCCTCCTCGTTTTTTTATACCCGCGAAAAATCAAATTTAACCAGGAGTGTCGCTTATGGCTGGAACGGCGGGGCGTTCCGGGCGCCGCCCAAAGCCAACGGCGCGCAAGGAGCTGGCCGGGAACCCCGGTAAGCGAGCCCTGAATAAAGAAGAGCCGGTGTTCACCCCCATCAAGGGCGTGGCGCCGCCGGACTGGTTTGAAGAAGAGAATCTGCCGCTCGCGGCAATCATGTGGGAACTGACCACAAAAGAGTTATGCGGCCAGGGCCTGATCTGCGTTACCGATCTCGCCGTGCTCGAGCGCTGGTGTGTCGCTTATGAGTTCTGGCGCCGGGCGGTAAAGAATATCGCTGTGGAAGGTCTGTCCATAACGGGCGCAATGGGCGGCAAGATTAAGAACCCTGAGCTGACCGCGAAGAAAGAGCAGGAATCGGAGATGAGCTCTACCGGTTCAATGCTGGGCCTCGACCCCAGCAGTCGCCAGCGTCTGGTCGGGCTCGCCGGCCAGAAGAAAACCTCCAACCCTTTCCTGAAGATGATCAGCTCATGAGCCGGAAGTCGTATCCCAACGTTAACGCCGCGAATCAGTATGCCCGCAACGTTGTGCGCGGGAAGATCCCGGCGTGCCAGTATGTCATTCAGGCCTGCCAGCGCCATATCGACGATATGGCTCAGGAGAAAAGCCGTAAATTCCGGTACCGTTTTGACAAAGACATTGCGGAGAAGGCCGCGAAGTTTATCCAGCTGCTGCCGCACACTAAAGGGGAGTGGGCATTCAAGCGGATGCCGATCACCCTGGAGCCCTGGCAACTCTTTATCATCTGCTGTGCCTTTGGCTGGGTGCAGAAGGGTACAAGGCTTCGACGTTTCCGGGAGGTTTATACCGAGATCCCCCGCAAGAATGGCAAGTCGGCGATCTCTGCCGGCGTGGCGCTCTACTGCTTCACCTGTGATAACGAGTTCGGTGCCGAGGTCTACTCTGGCGCCACGACAGAAAAGCAGGCGTGGGAAGTATTCCGGCCTGCTCGCCTGATGTGCAAACGCACTCCGCTGCTGGTGGAGGCGTTCGGCATCGAGGTTAATGCTTCAAACATGAACCGGCCGGAAGACGGCTCCCGTTTCGAACCACTGATCGGCAATCCCGGCGACGGTGCCTCGCCACACTGCGCGATCGTCGACGAATATCATGAACACCCGACTGATGCGCTCTACACCACGATGCTGACGGGCATGGGTGCCCGCCGGCAGCCGCTGATGTGGGCGATCACCACAGCGGGCTACAACATCGAGGGGCCTTGCTACGACAAACGCCGTGAAGTGATTGAAATGCTGAATGGCTCGGTGCCTAACGAGGAGCTGTTCGGCGTGGTTTATACGGTCGATGAAGGTGACGACTGGACCGACCCGAAGGTGCTGGAGAAGGCTAACCCGAATATGGGGGTATCGGTCTACCGCGACTACCTGTTGAGCCAGCAACAGCGCGCTATCAACAATGCCCGCCAGGCGGGCGTGTTCAAAACGAAACACCTCAATATCTGGGTCGCTGCCCGGGCCGCGTTCTTTAACCTGGTGTCCTGGCAGAACTGCGAAGACAAGACGCTGACGCTGGAGCAGTTCGAGGGCCAGCCCTGCATACTGGCGTTTGACCTGGCGCGCAAACTGGATATGAACAGCATGCCGCGGTTGTTTAGCCGGGAGATTGACGGGAAAACACATTATTACTCCGTGGCGCCGCGGTTCTGGGTGCCGTATGACACGGTTTATAGCGTCGAAAAGAACGAGGATCGCCGGACTGCCGAACGTTTTCAGAAATGGGTTGAGATGGGGCTACTAACCGTTACCGATGGTGCTGAGGTGGATTACCGCTACATCCTTGAAGAGGCCAAGGCTGCGAACAAACTTAACCCGGTTAGCGAGTCACCTATTGACCCGTTCGGCGCAACTGGCCTTTCGCATGATTTGGCTGATGAAGGGCTTAACCCCATCACGATTGTCCAGAACTACACCAACATGTCTGACCCGATGAAGGAGCTGGAAGCCGCCATTGAGTCGGGCCGCTTTCATCACGACGGCAACCCGATCATGAGTTGGTGTATCAGTAACGTCGTCGGGAAGTATCTGCCTGGTAACGACGATGTGGTTAAACCCATCAAAGAGCAGAATGAAAACAAAATCGACGGCGCGGTTGCGCTGATTATGGCGATCGGGCGGGCAATGCTCAAAGAGCCTGGTGATTTCCTTTCATCTCTCGATTCAGACGAAGAGTTCTTAATTCTATGAAATCACTTATCACCGATGTAATCGGGCTGGTCGGTTACGGCCTGCTCACGTCCGGATTTTACCTGCAGTTCGGGTTGGCTCCGGCACTGATGTTCTCCGGCGGACTCCTGCTGGTGGCAGGACTGGTTATGGCCAGAAGGGGGAAGCGTGCTGCTTGATTCTCTGTTCAGAAGTGAATCGCTCGAAAATCCCGGCACGCCAATAACCGGTGATGCAGTTGATATGGAGGGGCTATTCGGGGCGGATGTGTACGTAAGCCCTGAAACGGCGATGAAGCTGGCGGCGGTGTATGCCTGCATATACGTCCTGTCATCAAATCTCGCCCAGATGCCGCTGCATGTCATGCGAAAGCACAACGGCAAGGTTGAGCCCGCGCGGGATCACCCGGCGTTCTATCTGGTTCACGATGAGCCGAACACCTGGCAGACCAGCTATAAGTGGCGCGAACTGAAGCAACGTCACATCCTCGGCTGGGGCAATGGGTACACCTGGGTTAAGCGCAGCCGCCGAGGTGAAGTGACATCTCTGGATTGCTGCATGCCGTGGGAAACGACCCTAATTAATACCGGCGGGCGTTACACCTATGGGCTCTACAACGAAGAGGGCGCTTTCGCCATCAGCCCCGACGACATGATCCACATCCGGGCGCTGGGGAATAACCAGAAAATGGGACTCAGTCCGGTGATGCAGCACGCCGAAACAATCGGCATGGGCATGAGTGGGCAGAAGTATACGGAAAGCTTCTTCAGCGGAAATGCCCGCCCGGCCGGGATTGTGTCCGTTAAAAGCGCACTCAACAGAGACAGCTGGGGCTGGCTTAAAGAACAGTGGCAGAAGGCGTCGCAGGCGTTACGCAGCCAGGAAAATAAAACGATGCTCTTGCCTGCGGATCTGGATTACAAGGCGCTGACTGTGTCGCCGATTGACGCGCAGATCATTGACATGTCAAAGCTCAACCGCTCGATGATTGCCGGGATCTTTAACGTGCCGGCGCATATGATCAACGACCTGGAAAAAGCCACCTTCAGCAACATCACGCAGCAGGCCATTCAGTTTGTCCGCTACTCGATGATGCCCTGGGTGACGAACTGGGAGCAGGAGCTTAACCGCCGCCTGTTTACCCGCGCCGAGCTGGCCGCAGGGTATTACGTCCGGTTTAACCTTACTGGCCTGTTACGCGGCACCCCGCAGGAACGCGCGCAGTTCTATCACTTCGCGATCACTGACGGCTGGATGAGCCGCAATGAAGCCCGCGCTTTCGAGGATATGAACCCGGTCGATGGCCTGGACGAAATGCTCGTCAGCGTCAACGCCGCCAACCCGGCGGACGATTTCAAAACCACCAAAACCGAAAAGGAAAAAACCGATGAGTGATCGCGAGACTCGCTGTTACAGCGGTGAGGTCCGTGCCGAACAGCTGGGGGAACAGCCCACGCGCATTATCGGTTACGGATCGGTGTTTAACAGCCGCTCCGAACCCCTCTGGGGATTCCGCGAGATTATTAAGCCTGGCGCTTTCGATGGCGTGCTGGGCGACGATATACGCGGGCTGTTTAACCATGACCCGAACTTTATCCTTGGCCGCAGCGCTTCCGGTACGTTAAGCGTGAGCGTCGATGATAAAGGGCTTCGTTACGATATCGCGGCCCCTGACACCCAGACTATTCGTGATCTGGTGCTGGCGCCGATGATGCGCGGCGATATCACTCAGTCGTCTTTCGCATTCAGGATCGCCCACGATGGCGAGCACTGGTATCAGGACGATGAGGGTATCGTCATTCGCGAGATTAACCGCTTTTCCCGGCTCTTTGATGTAAGCCCGGTGACCTACCCGGCCTATCAGGATGCCGATTCCGGAGTTCGCTCCATGAAAGCCTGGCAGGAGGCGCGCGACAGCGGCGCGCTGGCGCAAGCCATTAATCAACGAACGGCGCGCGAGCGCATGCTGACTCTTCTTAACGCGTAAGGAAAAACCATGAAATTGCATGAACTGAAGCAGAAACGTAACACCATCGCCCGTGAAATGCGTGCGCTGCATGAGGGGATCCCTGAAAACACCACCTGGACTGAGGAGCAGCGCACTCAGTGGAATAAAGCAAAACACGAGCTGGATGCGCTCGACGAACAAATCGGCCGCGAAGAAGAGCTGCGCCGTCACGATCAGAGCTACGTTGACGAGCAGGAGCCGGAGCAGCGTCAGCGCCAGATTAACCCGGAGAAGCAGGCAGATGAGCGCCGCGCCGCAGCATTTGATCGCCTTCTGCGCCACGGCTTCGGTGAGCTGACTGCCGAAGAGCGACAGGCCGTTAAAGAGCTTCGCGCTCAGGGCACTACCCCTGACGATAAGGGCGGCTATACCGTACCCACCCAGATGCGTAACACCATCATCGATGCGATGAAGGCTTACGGCGGGATCGCGAGCGTTGCACAGATTCTCAATACCTCGAACGGTCAGGATATTACCTGGTCCACTTCCGACGGTACCTCTGAAGAAGGCGAACTGCTCGCAGAAAACTCTGCGGCCAGTGAAGGTGATGTGACGTTCGGCACGGCGATCCTGGGTGCCAAAAAGCTGTCATCCAAAATCATCCGCGTCTCCAACGAACTGCTGCAGGACAGCGGCGTTGATATCGAGGCCTACCTGGCAGGGCGTATCGCACAGCGTATTGGCCGCGGCGAGGCTAAATATCTGGTGCAGGGCACGGGAGCTGGCACACCGCTGCAGCCAAAGGGTCTGGCGGCTTCAGTAACCGGGACCGTCTCTGCGGCAGCAGCGGCAACATTCACCTGGCAGGAAATGAACAGCCTGAAGCATGCCATTGATCCGGCATATCGCGGCGGACCTAAATTCCGCTGGGCGTTTAATGACGGTACGCTTCAGGTAATTGAAGAGATGGTTGATGATCAGAAACGCCCGCTGTGGCTGCCTGATGTTGTTGGCGGTTCCCCGGCGACCGTTCTGGGTATTCCGTATGTGATCGATCAGGCAATTGATGCGGCAGCAGCCAGTAAGAAATTCATTTTCCTGGGGGATTTTAACCGCTTCATCGTTCGCCGCGTTTCCTATATGACCCTGAAGCGCCTGGTTGAGCGTTACGCCGAATACGATCAGACGGCGTTCCTGGCATTCCACCGCTTCGACTGCGTGCTGGAAGATACTGCCGCCATCAAGGCACTGCAGGGCAAACCAGCTACGCCGTAATCCATAGCACTGCGATAACGGATGCCGCGTAAGCGGTTTTTTTATGCCCGCAATCTGATGGTTGCGGGCTGGAGAAAGGCCATGGCGCTAACGATTGACGAGTGCAAAGTGCAGTGCCGAATCGATGGTGATGACCCGGGGGATAAACAGCTTCTGGAGATCTACATCGGTGCGGCGCGTCGTAAGGCGGAGAGCTATACAAATCGCCAGCTCTATGATGACGTGCTTCCTGCAAACGATCCGGATGGGCTGGTTATCAAAGATGACGTCAAGCTGGCGCTGATGCTGCTGGTCGGACACTGGTATGAAAACAGGGAGCCGGTGAACATCGGCAACATCGTATCGGCTCTCCCCTTTGGTTTTGAATCCCTTCTTGAGCCTTACCGGTTCATTGCACTGTAGGAGGTGATATGCAGGCAGGTAGGCTACGGCACCGGGTCACCATTCAAAATTATGTCACCACCAGGTCCCCCTCCGGCCAGCCCGTCGAGCAATGGTCTGATGGTGAAACGGTGTGGGGTGAAGTTCTCGCGGTCAGTGGCCGCGAACAGCTTTCCTCCGGCGCGGAATCGCCTGAGGCAACAGTCAGGGTATGGATGCGTTTTCGCAAGGACATATCAGCAGCTTCACGGTTGAAGATACTAACGGGACCGCTTGCCGGCGCGCTGCTTAACGTTGTTGGCCAGCCAATCCCTGACAGGAAGGGCGCTCGCCTGGAAATTCTTTGCAAGAGAGGTACTGAAAAGTGATCGATCTGAATCTGGACTTCTCGGGGCTTGAGGACATCGCTCGCGACCTTACCCGGCTGAGCAGAGCTGAGAACAACAAAGTGCTGCGTGATGCCACCCGGGCTGGCGCTGGCATATTGCGTGAGGAGGTTATTGACCGGGCTCCGGTGGATACCGGGAAACTTCGGCGAAATGTGGTGGTGATAACTCAACGCGGTCGAAATGGCGAGATTACTTCTGGCGTTCATATCAGAGGCGTTAACCCTCGCACGGGTGGCAGTGACAACACAATGAAGGCGTCCAACCCACGCAACGCTTTTTACTGGCGCTTTGTGGAGCTTGGCACGTCCAAACTGGCACCTCATCCATTCGTCCGGCCCGCTTATGATGCCCGGGAAGATGAAGCGTACGCAGCTGCGGTTCAGCGCATGAATCAGGCGATCGATAAGGTGCTGAGCAAATGACTGAAGCAGATATTTATCTTCCGCTCTCCGGCCTGGCTGGCGGACAGGTTTACCCGTACGTCGCACCTTTATCGCCGGATGGAAATGTCTCGATCTCACCTCCCTGGCTGGTCTTCTCACTGCCGCAGGAAAATTCTGCTGATGTGTTCTGTGGCGCCGCAGAGTCAATGACCACCATTCAGATCGATGTTTATGCGTTAACTGTGGACGACGCGCGGGAACTCCGCCGCCTCGCCATTGACGCGCTTACGCCTCTCGGCATCACCGAGATCCGTAAATACCAGGATTACGAACCGGACTCCCGGCTTTATCGCTCCACGTTTGAGGCCAGCATAACCTGGTGATCCCCCCCACAGCTTTACAATCACCCGCTACGGCGGGTTTCTTATTTTCAGGAGACAGCCAATGAGCTCTCAGTTCGAGAAATCGCAGGGCACGAAGATTGAGATCACTTCGTTACCTGCCACCCCCACTACGGTAGATGCCGCAACATTCCTCCCGCTCAACTGCACGCTTAAGGAGGCGCAGTTCACGGCAGGGCAGAAACAAGATATTGATGTTACAACCCTTTGCTCTGATGAGCAGGAGAACATCAATGGACTGGCGGCAGCTTCCGAGATGTCTCTGTCAGGGAACTTCAAAGAAAACCCTGGACAAGCAGCGTTGCGTGACGCCTACGACAATGACACCGTCTATGGTTTCCGCATCACTTTTCCTTCCGGTATTGGTTTCCAGTTTTTTGCCGAAGTTCGCCAGCACACCTGGTCTACAGGTACAAACGGTGTTGTCGCCGCTACGTTCGCGCTACGCCTGAAAGGCAAGCCGACCCGCATTACCGCGCCGCCGGCAGTTGCCCTTGCATTCACCACCGATCTCCCAGCAACAGAAACCGCCACGGTCGGTGACAACTTTTCTATTGGCGTAGTGGTAACCGGTGGTGTGCCGCCGTACAAGTATGACTGGTACAAAAATGGATCGCATTCCGGGTTGGGTAATACCACAACAACTATTGGTTTTAATAATGCCGCAGCAAGCGAAAGTGGCCGTCGGCAGGTAATCGTAACTGATGCGGTGGGTGCAACCATTGTCTCCACTGCTTGTGACGTCGAAATTAGTTAACCGGAGCGCCGGGTAAACCGGCGATAAATTACATGGGTCAAAACATTCGCGAACTGGCGCTGGCCAGGATGGCAGGTTTCCGTAATAAACCTGAAACTGTTAAAGAGTGGGGCGGCGCTAAAGTGATCTTGCGCGAACCATCAGCCGAGGCCTGGCTGCGCTGGCAGGAGATCGTTAAAGATGGCGACGAGGAGCTTTCTGTTTCTGAAAGGGCCATGCGCAACCTGCGCGCCGACGTAACGCTCTTTATCGATGTGGTCTGTGACGAGAATAAGGATCCTGTTTTTTCACCTGAGGATGCTGAAGAGGTGCAGGGTGTTTACGGTCCGGTGCATTCCCGACTGCTGAAGCAGGCTCTGGATCTGATAGCCAGCAGTGACGACGCCAAAAAAAAGTAGCAACGCCGGGCATGAAGTTTCTGATGGCGCTGGCTCTGCGAATGGGGCGCACCCTGGCGGAGTTGCGCCAGACCATGACTCCCAGTGAATTACTGATGTGGGCTGAATACGATCGTATCAGCCCGGTCGGGGATGTCCGGGGCGACATTCACAACGCTCAGCTTGTATCAGCAATCTACGGGGCGCAGGGCGTTAAAGTTCCGATAGACGAAGCGGTCATCCAGTGGTCAGTCTCGGTGGACGAAAATGACAAACAAGATCCATTTGAGGCTTTGGAAAAGGCACTTCTAAGCGCTACTTAGTGACAATAATTCACGCTCCAATTATTATTGCATTTTTATTGATAGGGATTTTTAAATGAAAAAGTGCATATGTATCATAGCCGTTTTGTTTTTGGCGGGCTGCTCTGCGGGTCAGCAAAGAGATGCTAAGCTAAACAGCGTCACTGGTTTAAAAACTCAACACAATGGGCAACGTGAATTTTTGAAGGAATACACCACTAAAATAAGCACCAATAAAGCCTCAATGGATAAAATAAAAATATGTGTTCTTCGAAATGTATCTAATCGAGATGTAATTTTATCTGATGCATCCAAAAGTTTTGTTGGCGCATATACAGGTAATTATTACAATATTGGTAGCAAGACAGTTGTTAATGGCGGTGGTGTTGTTGAATCTGTAGGTGATGCTGGCGCTATTATTGTTCAAGGAAATACTTCCTACTCATTCGATTCAGGAATTGTTCAAATAAAAAGAGTTGTTCGATTTACTCTTGATGCAATACCTCGATCAGAGCAGATTGATTTGACATTCAGCAATATCCAGCAGGCACAAACTGAAACAGGGGATTTTCCCAACACAGGATTCTTTGATATAGGCACTTGGGAGGGGGCGGGGCCATATCAAGCAATTATGTCATTGGATAATATTGTTAGCTCTATCTCCGAGTGCATCAAATAAATTACTCAACATAGCAAATCAAGCCACCTCATTAGGTGGCTTTTTTATTGGAGGGCCCCATGGCAACCCTGCGTGAGCTAATAATTAAAATCTCTGCTAACTCTCAGTCATTCCAGTCGGAGATTGCGCGCGCCTCGCGCGTGGGGGCTGATTACTACAAAACCATGCAAAATGGCGGGCGACAGGCCGCGTCAGCTTCGAGAGATACCCGTCGTGCGCTGGCAGAAGTATCAGCCCAGCTCAATGAAACAAAATCTGCAGCGATGGGTCTGGGTGGGGCTTTTGCTGGTGCGTTCGCAACCCAACAGCTGATCAACTATGCCGATACCTGGACACAGCTTAATAGCCGCCTGAAACTTGCCTCGGGCAGCGCCGAAGAATTCACTCAGAACCAGCGTGTGCTGATGGATATTAGCCAGCGCACGGGAACGAGTGTTGAGGCAAACACCAACATGTTCTCACGCATGTCATCGTCGCTTAAGCAACTGGGTTACACAGCCTCCGATACCGCAAAGGTTACGGAGCTGGTAGCCACTACACTCCGGCTTTCTGGTGCTGGTGCGAGCGAGGCCTCGGCGGTGATCACCCAGTTTGGCCAGTCTATGGCGTCAGGTGTGCTGCGCGGGGATGAGTTCAACTCCATCATGGAGAACGGCGGGCGGTTCGCCCAGGCGCTGGCTGATGGCCTTGGCGTTAACGTCGGGCAGTTGCGCGCAATGGCGGAGGCCGGACAGCTTACGGCAAACACTGTTATGCCTGCTTTGCTCGGTCAGCTATCCAAAGTCCGAGCTGAAGGTGCCCAAATGGGCGCTACTGTCGCGGCTTCCGCGCAGCGTGTGGAAAACGCCTTCATGGCCTGGATCGGTGGTGCCAACCAGGCGAGCGGTGCGACCAGTTCTCTTGCCGGCGGGCTCGACTCATTGGCTGAAAATATTGATTCTGTCGCATCGGCGGCTGGGGCTCTGGTTGCCGTTGGTCTGGCGAGATACCTTGGCGGCATAGTATCCGGTACCGCGTCAGCGACAGCTGGAGTGTTGAACGCGGCAAAAAGCGAAGTGGCTTTGGCCGAAGCCCAGGTACGCGGCACGCAGATTTCTACAGCACGTGCTCGTGCCGCGGTCTATCGCGCACAACAGGCTGTGGCTGCTGCGCGCGGCACCGATGCTCAAGCTGCAGCGGAAAAGCGTCTTTCAGCGGCCCAGCAATCTTTGGGGCGTAATATTGCCGCCAGGACGGCCGCCCAAGGAGCTTTGAATAACGTGACGGCCGTTGGGTCTCGACTGATGGGGGGCGCGCTGGGGCTGATCGGTGGAGTGCCCGGTCTGGTCATGCTTGGCGCTGGTGCATGGTACACCATGTACCAAAATCAGGAGCAGGCTCGGCGATCCGCGCAGGAATACGCCTCCACTATCGAAGAGGTTCGCTCCAGCACAAAAAACCTCAGCCTTTCTGAAACCACGGACAATCAGGCTAAAACCCGGCAGGCTCTTGATGAGCAAAACCGGTTAGTGGATGTTCAGTCATCGAAGGTAAAGCGTCTTAAAGAAGAAATTGCTGGTTATCAGTACGTGCTAGCCAACCCTGGGCCGACAACCAGCGGTGGCTTCATGATCAACCACTTAACTTCTGTAGAAACGGCTACACGGGGGTTAGAAAATGCCACCGCGGCTCTGGCGGTTGAGCAAGAGCGTTTATCGCAAATGCAGGCCAAATCCCAGGATATTCAAAATGTACTGGAGGGGCTGGAGAACCGCAGGGTCGCATTAATTCGCCAGCAGGCCGCAGAACAGAATGCAGCCTATCAGTCGCTGCTGATGATGAATGGCCAGCATACTGAATTTAACCGCCTTCTGGGTCTAGGTAATAGCCTGCTGGTAGCGCGTCAGGGCCTGGCTAACTCACCGATGCGTTTGCCGCAGGCGGAAGTAACCGACAAGCAGTCCGATGCATTGGAGAAGGCTCGGCAGGATCTGGTGCTATCTAAGTTAAAAGGCGAAGCGCGCGAGCGAGCGAGACTCGGGTTTTCAGCCGATGCGCTTGGCCTAACTTCTTCCCCGGAGTTTCAGACGGCGCGCCAGAATTATATAGGCACAAGTCTGGAGGCCTGGCGCAATAACGAAGCCAGCAAGCCAGAGAAAAAGACGCCAAAATCCGAAGAGCAAAAGGCGTCGGAGAAGCTGGAGGAAACTTACAAGCGTCTCATTAGCCAGCAGCAGGAGCAGATCGCTCTTTCCGGGCAAAGCACCGATCTCGCCAAAACCAAATATCAGGTTACCCGAGGGGAGTTAGCCGCTTTAACTGAAAGCCAAAAGGCAGAACTATTGCGTAACTCCGCTGCGCTTGATCATCTCAACGCGGTTGAGCGCCTGAAATCCCTGAATGAAGATCTGCTGAAACCAGAGGAGGCGCTGCTAAATACCACCCGGGAACGTATAAAGTTGCTGCGGGAGGCGGCGCCAGCGACTGAAGAATATCGTAAGACCATGGAGCGCATCTCGAAAGCTTCAGTTCAGGAAGCCCCAAAGTTTGGCGGTATCGATTCTTCTGTCGGCGGTGCCAGCGGCGAACTTATACGCGTCGCTGATGCGCAGAAGGAACTGGCAAAATGGTATGACACTCAATTGGAAATGCAGAAAAAATTGCTCGATGAGAAAGAAATCAACGAGCAAACCTATGCAGACCGTGTCGCTGAAATCAATAAGACGAATGCTTCACAATTAGAGAGCATTCAGGCGGGATACACATCTGCCAGCCTGGCCATGTTCTCTGATCTCGCGGGTCAGTCAGCGCAGCTGCTGCAGAGCATCGGACAGGAAGGCAGTATCGCCTATAAAACGCTATTCATCGCCAGCAAGGCGGCCGCTATGGCGCAGGCCGTTATCAACACCGAACTTGCGGCAACGAAAGCTATGGCGGAAGGCGGCCTGATTATGGGGATACCGGCGGCCACAGCAATCCGCGCTGTCGGCTACGCATCAGTAGCGATGATCGCCGGGCAATCGCTCGCTGGCATGGCTCATGATGGGATTGACCGGGTGCCGGAAACTGGAACCTGGTTGCTGCAAAAAGGGGAGCGAGTAGTTACTGCCAGCACCTCGGCCAAGCTCGATGCAACCCTCGAAAGGGTGCAGCAGTCCCGGCAGGCTTCTGCTGGTGGCACCATCAGTATTCAAAACTCTTTCACGGGCAAACCTGACGACGCAACGCTGGCAGCCATCGACCAGCGAAATCGCCAGCTGGTTATATCGATCCGTAAAGAAATGGCAGCCCAAGTAGTTAAACCCGACAATGATTTCGGTCGGGCCCTGAAGTCCGTCTACCCGAACAGGAGGCAAGGATAATGTCTGATTTGGCCTCATATCCACATGGTTACCTGCCGATGCCACTACAGGACGGATATGGGTTTAAACCTGTAAGCCCGCTACAGCGTACACAAGCAACGGCAGGCCGCGCGCGACAGCGTAGGAAATACACTTCAACGCCAACGATAGCGACTGTGAACTGGATTTTTCCAAAACATAACCAAGCGCAGCTATTTGAATCTTGGTACCGAGACGTGCTAACCGATGGTGCCGCATGGTTTTTGATGAAGTTGCAAACGCCGCTTGGCTGCCAGCAAACCTACAAATGTCGATTCACTGATATCTATGAAGGCCCGACGTTAGTTTCGCCTAAATACTGGCGCTACAGCGCGCAGCTTGAATTGTGGGAGCGTCCTTTGCTACCGCCTGGTTGGGGATTCTTCCCTGACTTGGTTGCCGGATCTGACATAATCGATTTTGCGTTAAATGAGGAGTGGCCAGAAGCATGACCAGTTCTGTGCTGAACCGACTTTATGCCTCCTCTGGCGAAGAGGTCATACTTGATACCCTGCAGATTAACGTTGGCGGCCAGAGCTACTGGCTGACCCGCGGATGGGATGATATTACTGTTACCCTTGAAACCGGAGCGCAGGCCACTTTCACCGGCTCTGCCATTGATGTAGCGCTGCCGGCACGCAATTCCGATGGAACTCAGGATCTCAAATTCGCCATCAGCAATATCGACGGCGTAGTATCGACTGCAATCCGGAATGCACTTGACAACCTCAGTAATGCCTCTTTGACCTTTCGACGTTATATTTCCAACGACTTGTCGGCACCTGCCTCTCCGCCATTCACCCTGGCGGTGAAAGAGGGATCATGGACCGCAACGGAAGTGCAAATCACCGCCGGTTACATGAACATCCTCGATACGGCGTGGCCCAGATTTCGCTATACGCTTCCACTATTCCCCGGACTACGTTATCTGCAATAGGCAATCATCATGTTCAATCCTGATAAATACCGTTCTGTCGAGTGGCAGAAGGGCGGGCGCGCTTATCCCGCGCTGGACTGCTTTGGCATCGTCAATGAAATTAGGCGAGATCTTGGCCTGGCGCCGTGGCCGGATTTCGCCGGAGTCACGAAGGATGATAACGGCCTTGACCGGGAGGCGCGCGGGTTGATGACTGGCCTGTCGCGTTGTGACCCGGCCCCGGGCGCGGGTGTCGCTTGTTATTCCGGCTCCGTGGTAACGCACGTCGCCATCGTGGTTGAGATTGACGGCCAGCTGCACGCCGCAGAGTGCAATCCCCGCACTAACGTAACCTTTCTGCCGCTGTCGCGGTTTGCGCGCCGCTTTGTCCGCGTGGAGTATTACCAGTGACGATTCGAATCTACCCCTCCCGCTTGCCAGGCGAACCGCTGGAAACGCACGAACACGAAACGATGCCCCTCAGCGCCTGGTTTGCGCAGAACGTGAAGGACTGGGCACCGGATCAGCAGCACCCGGTTGCGGTTGAAATCGACGACGTTCCCGTTCCGTCTTCAGAGTGGCCACTGTGCGTCATCAAACGTGAAACCGACGTCAGGATGTATCCGGTGCCGTACGGTACCGGCGCAGAAATCGCGATCTGGGTTGCCGTCAGCGTAGCCGTCGCCTCTGCTGCGTACAGCATCTACATGATGAGCACAATGTCTCAGGCAGGCGGCGGAGGTGCCCAGGCGGCCAGCGGTGACCAGATTGACCTCAACCCGGCCAAAGCCAACGCGGCAAAACTGGGTGATCCCATCCGGGAAATCTTCGGCAAATATCGCGTCTGGCCTGATTACGTCGTGCAGCCGGTAAGTCGGTTCGTCAACGAGACCAGCATGGAAACCAGCATGTTCCTGTGCGTGGGCGTCGGTGACATGGTGATTAACCAGTCCGATATCCGGATTGGCAATACGCCAATCTCCGCGTTCGGTACCGACGTGCGCTACACCCTCTATCCGCCTGGCGCCACGGTTTCCGGCGACACGCGCACTGAAAACTGGTTCAACTCACCAGAGGTCGGCAATACCGGCTCCGGTACCGCCGGGCTGGACCTGGGCTCAAGCGGACCGGAGACGGTCAGTATTATCGCTGATGCGCTGGTCGTGTCCGGGAACTCCATCACGCTGGTTGACGTATCGTCGTCTGGCGATGAGGAGATCCCGCCGTCGTGGACTGTCGGAACGGTCATCACCGTGCTGGCGCCAAACTCTTACACGGTCGTGTCCTCTGGCGGTTACAGCGTGATTTATGGCGGGGTGGAGGAACTGGCCCCCTCGGTAGGGTTGCCGGTATCCCTGAACTATAACGGCAACGACTACGACCTGGTGATCGCCAGTTACGCCCCTGGCATCCCGCCAGTACCAGGGGTGGGTGGCAGCGCCGCCAGCATCACCGCTAACGCCGCGCCGACGACTTACGATTTCAGCAGCACGCCTGTGACATTCAGCATCAGCTGGCAGGGCACTACTTACCCGGTATCGCTGGTGACCAACTACGTCACCATGTCGGGCCTGATTTCCTCGATCACCTCACAGCTCTCCGGTTCCGGCCTGGTCGCGCGCGATAATAGTGGGCGGCTTGAAATCGGTGAGACCAGCAGCCCGTTTGCTGGCGGATCCATCACCAACAGCCCGTTGCCAGTTGCTGTGTTCGGTGATGCTCCGGTCAATACGGCTGGCGTGAAATCTACGGGCGGCACGGCTGAGGTCAGGGCGCACATCACCCTGGCATATAACAGCGCCACTGGTACGCCATTCACCGGACTGCCGGATGGTATTCAGCGCTTCTCTCTGGGGTTGGCTGGTAATCAGTTCCGGATCACCGATGTGGACAGCCAGACGGTCACAGTTGAGCGGCTTACAGTCACCATTGGGCCGGGCGGTGAGACCATCACCACGCCGGATCCATCGTGGCCTGGATTCACTGAGCGCACGCTGTTGGATGCGACCGTGACGGGGGTCAGCGACGATTACGAATGGGTAGGCCCGTTCCTTGCCTGCCCTGACGGTGAAACCCTGGACGCATTCGAGGTGAACATCAACTTCCAGAGCGGCCTGGTGCGTTATACAGACCAGGGGAATAAGCGCTCAATGCCGGTACGCCTGGTGATCCAGTATCGCAAGGTTGGCACCACCACCTGGCAGCAGCAGTCCCCGTTTTATTCACGCAGTACCGAGAACCAGATCGGGTTTACGCATCGCTACAGCGTCTCTCCCGGGCAGTACGAGATACGGATGCGCCGAACCGAACCGGTTAAGGGTGGCAGCACACGCGACCAGGTGTTCTGGCAGGCGCTGCGCTCCAGGCTGAGCAAGCGCCCCACGAAGTACGACGGCGTCACCACCATGGCGCTGACCGTGCGGACAGGGAACCGCCTGGCGGCCATGTCCGATCGCCGGATTAGCGTCACACCTACCCGGATTTACAGCGGTGGCAGAACGGCGCGGAGCATCAGCGGGGCACTTTACCACGTGCTTGAATCGCTGGGGTTCACGGCCAGCCAGATTGACACGGCGGCAATTGACGCGCTGGAACAAACCTACTGGACGCCCCGCGGAGAGAAGTTCGACTGGGCGAGCGGCGAGAGCAAATCAGCGCTCGAGGTGCTGCAGAAAATCACCAACGCGGGGATGGGATATTTCCTGCTGTCTGACGGGCTGGCGTCTGCCGGCAGGGAGGGGATTAAACCCTGGGTCGGCATGATCACCCCACAGGAAACCACCGAGGATCTGCAGACCGCGTTTAAGGCACCGAGTCAGGATGATTACGACGGGGTCGATGTCACCTATATCAACGGTACGACATGGGCGGAAGAAACTGTTCAGTGCCGGTTGCCCGGGAATCCGACGCCAGTGAAGGTGGAGGATTACAAACTGGACGGCGTTCTTAATGAGGACCGCGCCTACCGCATCGGCATGCGCCGGCTGCTGGGCTACCAACTGCAGCGCCTGCAGCACACCACCTCAACGGAAATGGATGCGCTCTGCTACGAGTTCATGGATCGCATTGTGCTGGCCGACGACATCCCCGGTAGCCAGACGCTGAGTTGCCTGATTACCGATATGACGTATGACAGCAGCAAAATCACCATGACACTCAGTGAGGCACCGGACTGGTCGTTTGAAAACCCACGAGTGATTATCCGTCACCAGGACGGTCTGGCATCGGCAATGGTTGTGCCGACACGCATTGACGACTTCACCATTTCGGTGCCTTACAGCGCCGCGCTGGAGCCGGAATTGTGGGCGATGAACGACCCGTACATTGAGCCGCCGCGTCTGCTGTTCTGCTCATCAGTTCGTGTGCCATATGACGCACTGGTAGGGGAGATATCTCCGGGAAATGACGGGATCAGTCAGGTAACAGCCATCCAGTACCACCCAAGGAAGTACGCCTACGACGACGCCACCTATCCCGGCGACGCCGCTTAACAGCAAATCAAAATTATCTGACCCGCTTCGGCGGGTTTTTTTATGCCCGGAGCGAGCATGACCACATACGCCACGAATAACCCACCAGGGTCGATGGATCCGAAGGACCTTTTCGATAACTCCCAGAACCTTGATTACGCGCTGAACGACATTACCCGAGCGATCTGGACTGACCGGTTCGGCAGAAGCAGGAAAAGCTACTGGGGGATGGAGCAGGCGTTTTCCGCACAGTTGCTAAGTCAGAAGCAGCGTTTCGATAATTTCATCCAGAGCTCTGGCTATGAGGTTATTGGTGAGTATACATCTGGCCCGCTGACCATTGATGAATATAACCAGCTAATTCGCTACCAGAACGAACTCTGGAAACTGACTGCTGCAACCAATATCCCCTTCACTACGACAGGCAACGATTCGGCATCGTGGGCGAACGATTCCGCACACTTTGTCAGTGTAGGAGATGGCGCATTAAGGCAGCAGATATCTGATCCTGATGGAGCTGAAAAGTACCCGGAACTGCAGCTGGCTCGCTGGCGTGATGAGGGGGATATACGGGGCTGGGGGGCAAAAGGTAACTTTAACCCTACCACTCAGTCTGGGGATGATGATACGGCTGCATTTTTGAGCGCCATTGCATCAGGCAGGAAGACATTTAAATTACCAAAAGGTAACTTTAAAATAACCTCCAAATTGGTCTCTGATCACTGCATTTCATGGTTTGGTGTTACCAGCTTTCAAAGCCGCATGTATTTCTTTGATTGTGATGGATTTGAGTACAACCTGGCGAATAGTGCCACCGTGGACGCTAACGATCAGGTTTTCTTCAAAGATATCAGTTTCCTAACCACGGTACAAAGCACCAGAACAGCGATTAACATTACCCGTTACTCAACAACTAATAAGCCACGCGCTGTCCTGTTCGAGAGCTGCTGTTTTGCTGGTGCAGATATTTACCGTGACGTACCCAGCAACCGGTGGCCCGGCCAGGCCGCAGGTTACACACTGGAATGGGGTACCGCAGTAAAAGGAAACGAACTGGATAGCTGCACTGTCAGTGACGTTTATATTCGCGCAGCATCAAAAAACGCCAACAACGGCTTCCCTGGCAATCCGATTGGTCTGGATATCTCCAATACTACATTCCTGAACGTTATTAACGGTTGTAACTTAAATTTCCTGAAAATAGGAATTCGTGTAACTGGACAATCAGAAGGTGTTAAGGTAGACGGAAATGATATTGTTGCATGTGAGACAGGTTACATCTCGGATTCAGCAATAGCCAACCATCATGTTATCCTGAACTGTCATATTAATCCAACCAAGTACGGCGTTTACATCACAGGTGGAGGGCATAACATAGTCGGAGACAACTTCTTCCTGAAGAATACGCCCCCAGGGACAGAGGCATCGGGTGGACTACCTTGCACCTACATTTATATGGGGGGTTCTAACAATATCATCCGAGATAACCGAATACAATGTAACCAGAACAATGTCGATTACGTGGCTCTTGGTGACAAAGGTATCGTTTTAGCCGGTATTAATAACGTGTGCTCCGGTAACTATGGTTATCAGATTGGCACAATGCACCACATAGTCTCAGGAGCATTCTATAACTCCATCCTAAGTGGTAAGGAATATGCACCCGGAACATCCACAGCCAGATACCTGCTGGATGAAGGCTCAAACACTATGTGTGGCGCTTACCACTCGTCAAAAGATGGCGCGACTGGGTATACACAGTTTCCAAAAAACGTTTCCTTTGGTGACTCTTATAGAACAACTACGTTCCTGCATCAGGCCAAGACCGGCGGGCTTGGAGCGGCATACGATTGTCGTTGGGAATACTCAGGCGGCACAGAGACTTCGGGTCGGGGGACGTGTCGTTTTAACGGAAATACATTCCATTCACTAGCTGCTGAAAACATTATCAGCAATGTCCTCAGGCCGGCCACACCAAACACAGTCACTCTAGGCTTGTCATCCCACGCTTGGTCTGGTGGATTTACTCAGACTGCATTTACTGTAACATCCGATGAGCGTCATAAAACCGAGCCGCTGATGCTTGCTCGCGGCGTACTTGATGGCCACGTTACGTCAGATGCAAATAAGATGGAAATGCCTCACTCAGATGCAATTCTCGACGCCTGGGCCGAGGTTGATTTCGTCCAGTTTAAGTATCTCGACAGAGTAGAAGAAAAGGGAGAAGACGGTGCCCGATGGCACTTCGGTGTAATCGCTCAACGAGTGCATGAGGCGTTTGAACGACACGGTTTGAACGGCTTCGAATACGGACTCATTTGCTATGACCGGTGGGAAGATTCTCCTGCACAGTATCGGGATCTTACTCAGGAAGAGATAGACAGTGGTGAATATTCATCAATACAAACAAAGGTCATGGTATCGCCAGAGGTAAAGGCCGGGGATAAGTGGGGAATTCGCTACGAAGAGGCTCTTGCTCTTGAAGCGGCATTGCAGCGGCGAAACTACAGGCGCCTGTTAGTGAAATACGCGGATCTAGCATCACGCATCGAAGCGCTGGAAGGTGCTAATCATGCTTGACCTTTCTCCGCTGGCACATGCAGCTGTCGCTGTTGCCGTGCAATGTGTCATCGGCCTGTTATCAGGAGCGTGGGGTGCTGGCGGTGCGATAGGCTGCATGTGGTTTATCGCCCGCGAGCACACCCAGGCGGAGTACCGCTGGATCGCGCAGTTCGGCGCAGGGAAGCGCGCCAATATGCCGTGGTGGGGCGGATTCTCCTGGCGCGCATGGAACCTGCCCAGCCTGCTCGACTGGTTTGTACCGGTGCTGGCGTGCGCTGTCGTTTATTTCGTATCCACCCTTTAACTCCTGGTGGCGGCATTGATAGGTGCCGCCGCATTGATCTGCATCCCCTTTGAAACTACTGTATATAAAAACAGTAAAGGGAGTGCAGATCATGCCCCGCCGTCACGACATTCACGCCGCATTTGTCGCTGCAATACAGCAAAACCCCAAGGGTTATCAGTGGTTACGCACTGACGACTTCATCCGTTAACTGGCAAAGGTCCATTGGCATTTCAGCCAGGCCGACGCCAACGACTGGATCCAGCGATACCAGGAGTGCTTCGTCGACAAGACGCCTGATGACAGCGAGAACAGGTTGTGGATGCTCCGCAACATGTGGAGGGTTCTGTAATGGGCTTTCCTTCACCGGCAGGCGACTACGTAGAGCAGCGGTTAACACCGGAACGTATCTGCGGGATCGGCATAGACAGCCGCATCCTCGAAACGTCTTGCGGGTTTGCCGTTATCGAACCGGTCACCCGGTTAGTGCAGGGGCAGGTGCTATTGATCTTGTCCGGCGGTCGAACACAATTTGCGAAACTCAGGGGAAGGGCATTAATCACGGATGATGGCGAAGCGATAGAAGGTGATGCAGCTGAAGAGGCTGAGGTTATGAGGCGGGTAACGCACTTTATCAACAGCACTGATGCTGCGATATCTCTTGAGGCGGCATTGGCGCAGTTTTGAGACATATGTCCGATAGAAAAATTCCGAAGATTGGCAATAGATCTCTTTATATTTGCATTCAAATTTTGTTTATTATGTATTTACATAACGTAAATTTATAAAATTTAATAAAAACAACTCAGATTGCTTATTTTTAAAGATGCATTTAATATATATGTTATAAATTGCAAAGCTCATTAAGGGATTCCCCAGTGAATATTGATAAAATGAAGATCCAGCATGCCGAGATTATCCATAAAATTAGCCGCCTCAGGGAGCTTAGCCGGGCGGGTGTGACGGCTCATGCGCAAGAAATCGCTCAAACCGTTATCAGTATGAGTTCTGTGATTAAAGTACACCTTTCTGCCGAAGATCAGTTTTTATATCCTTATCTGGAAAAGGTGAACGATCAAAAGCTAAAAACAATGGGCGTAAATTTTCAGCGCGAGATGGCTGATATTGTTGCCGAGTATGAAAAGTTTTCCCGTCGCTGGAATACGGCAAATAAGCTTATCAATTGTGACGAGGCATTTCGCCGCGACGCGAATGTAGTGTTGCGCAAGGTGCATGAACGAATGCAGCGCGAGGATAATAATTTTTATCCGCTGGTAGAGCAGCTTTAAAAAAGGGCGGCAATGGTTCATCCAATACGGGAATTTGGTTTCCCGTATCCAGAAAGGTATGAAAAGGACTTGGTAAAAGCTGGCACTACTCCGAAACTAACCACATATCGGATTCTTCAAACATTTCCTCCAGCATGCGGTTCAGCTTCTCCCGATCGCTTTTGCTGGCATCGCTGTTTAAGCCGTTCGCCTGCATCGGCTTAACCTTCACTTCTGCATCCGGAAAGATCCGGTGCACTCGCTTTGTTAACTCATTCAGAATTATTTCTCTGGCACCTGTTAATCCTTCAACATTACGCTTGTCATAAACCAGTTCTACGAACATACGTGCTCCACTAATTACTGTTTAGATATACAGTATTTTTGCTTTGGCGGTTTTGTCTGTCAAGGCATGAACCACTTGTTTTTAAATTTTGGGGAACATGCTGCTGGCGTGTTTGTTATCGATTTGCCCTGCAGGGCTGATGGGGGCTGGCGTTGACTAAAATTATGTGTGGGGCATGGATGGGGCAAAAGTGGTCTGTGAAGTTCGTTAAAGTTCGTTAATCAAGCTTTATCTCGATCTCGCTCATCCCTTGTTTCATGCGCTCCTGGACGATCTTTATCGATATTAAAAATTATGAGTTCATATTATGAAAATGTAGCAAAAAGGGTGTTTGTGCCTGAAAAGATGAACATTCTGCGTAGCGCGATTTACGCAACAGGAATAGACTGAAGCCGAGACTCTATTAAAGATGCTAAAGGTTTTTTTATGACACAACAGCCACAAGCCAAATACCGTCACGACTATCGTGCGCCGGATTACCAGATTACTGATATTGACTTGACCTTTGACCTGGATGCTGAAAAAACCGTGGTCACCGCAGTGAGCCAGGCTGTCCGTCATGGCGCGTCCGATGTGCCCCTGCGCCTGAATGGCGAAGATCTGACCCTGGTGTCGATCCACGTGAACGACGAGCCGTGGACAGAGTATAAAGAAGAAGAGGGCGCTCTGGTCATTAGTCAGTTGCCGGAACGTTTTACGCTGCGTATCGTGAATGAAATTAGCCCGGCGGCCAATACCGCGCTGGAAGGGCTGTACAAGTCTGGCGACGCGCTGTGCACCCAGTGTGAAGCGGAAGGTTTCCGCCATATTACCTGGTATCTCGACAGGCCTGATGTCCTGGCGCGTTTTACCACCAAAATTATCGCCGATAAAACCCAATATCCGTTCCTGCTCTCCAACGGTAACCGTGTGGCGCAGGGCGAACTGGAAAATGGTCGTCACTGGGTACAGTGGCAGGATCCGTTCCCGAAACCGTGCTATTTGTTTGCGCTGGTGGCCGGTGATTTTGACGTCCTGCGCGACACTTTTACTACCCGTTCCGGGCGTGAAGTGGCGCTGGAACTTTACGTCGATCGCGGTAATCTGGATCGCGCGCCGTGGGCGATGACCTCGCTGAAAAACTCCATGAAATGGGATGAAGAGCGCTTTGGCCTCGAGTATGACCTCGACATCTATATGATTGTCGCCGTGGATTTCTTCAATATGGGCGCGATGGAGAATAAAGGTCTGAACATCTTTAACTCCAAATATGTGCTGGCACGTACCGATACCGCCACCGACAAAGACTACCTCGATATTGAGCGCGTTATCGGTCATGAGTATTTTCACAACTGGACCGGCAACCGTGTGACCTGCCGTGACTGGTTCCAGTTGAGCCTGAAAGAAGGCTTAACCGTGTTCCGCGATCAAGAGTTCAGTTCCGATCTCGGCTCACGCGCGGTAAACCGCATCAGCAATGTGCGCACCATGCGTGGTCTGCAGTTTGCTGAAGATGCCAGCCCGATGGCACATCCTATCCGTCCGGATATGGTCATTGAAATGAACAACTTCTATACCCTGACCGTGTATGAAAAGGGCGCTGAAGTGATTCGTATGATCCACACCCTGCTCGGTGAGGCTAACTTCCAGAAAGGGATGCAACTGTACTTTGAGCGTCATGACGGCAGTGCTGCAACCTGTGATGATTTCGTGCAGGCGATGGAAGATGCTTCTAACGTTGATCTCTCCCATTTCCGCCGCTGGTACAGTCAGTCCGGTACGCCGATTCTGACCGTGCGTGATGACTACAATCCGTCAACTGAGCAGTACACGCTGACGATCAGCCAGCGCACGCCGGCCACGCCGGATCAGGCCGAAAAACAGCCGCTGCATATTCCTTTCGCCCTCGAGTTGTATGACAACGAAGGGAAAGTGATCCCGCTACAAAAAGGCGGGCACCCGGTGAATTCTGTACTCAACGTCACCCAGGCAGAGCAGACGTTTGTCTTTGATAACGTCTACTTCCAGCCGGTTCCGGCGCTGCTGTGCGAATTCTCCGCGCCGGTAAAACTGGAATACAAATGGAGCGATCAGCAGCTGACCTTCCTGATGCGTCATGCGCGTAACGATTTCTCTCGTTGGGACGCGGCGCAAAGCCTGCTGGCGACCTATATTAAGCTTAACGTTGCCCGTCATCAGCAGGGACAACCGCTGTCGCTGCCGGTACACGTGGCTGATGCATTCCGCGCAATTTTACTGGATGAGAAAATCGATCCGGCGCTGGCGGCAGAGATCCTGACGCTGCCTTCAGTAAATGAAATAGCTGAACTGTTCGACATCATCGATCCGGTGGCGATAACCGAAGTACGCGAAGCATTAACCCGCACGCTGGCCGCCGAACTGGCAGATGAATTCCTCGCCATCTATAACGCTAATCATCTTGATGAGTACCGCGTTGAGCATGCCGATATTGGCAAGCGTACGCTGCGTAACGCCTGCCTGCGTTTCCTGGCCTTTGGCGAAACCCATCTGGCTGACACGCTGGTAAGCAAGCAGTATCGTGAAGCGAACAATATGACCGATGCGCTGGCGGCGCTATCCGCGGCAGTAGCGGCGCAGCTGCCATGTCGCGACGCGCTAATGCAAGAGTATGATGATAAGTGGCATCATGACGGTCTGGTGATGGACAAATGGTTTATCCTGCAATCCACCAGCCCGGCGAAAAACGTGCTGGAAACCGTACGCGGCCTGCTGAAGCATCGCTCTTTCAGTATGAGTAACCCGAACCGAGTCCGTTCGCTGATCGGTGCCTTTGCAGGTAGCAACCCGGCGGCATTCCATGCGGAAGATGGTAGTGGATATCAGTTCCTGGTCGACATGTTGACTGAGCTTAATAGTCGTAACCCGCAGGTGGCGTCACGTCTGATTGAGCCGCTGATTCGCTTAAAACGTTATGATGCAAAACGTCAGGCGAAAATGCGTGCGGCGCTGGAAAAGCTGAAAGGTCTGGAGAATCTCTCAGGCGATCTGTTCGAGAAGATCTCTAAAGCGTTAGCCTGATAATATTGCCGGATGGGTCCGGCCTACCATTCACGCGTAGGCCGGATAAGCGGTAGCGCCATCCGGCATTTTTAACCCTGCTTGCGTAACTGAACTTCATTGTCGCCACGCTGCATAACCCGGTTCAACACTTCCGCTTCCAGATCGGCTAACCGTCCCGATCCCAAACGGCGGGGGCGCTGAATATCCACCGTAAGATCCAGTCCGATTTTTCCGTCCTCAATCAGCAACACGCGATCGGCCATTGCCACCGCTTCACTGACGTCATGAGTGACCAGCAGTACGGTAAAGCCGTGCTCTTGCCATAAAGAGACGATCAGATCCTGCATTTCAAGGCGGGTTAGGGCATCCAGAGCGCCGAGGGGTTCATCCAGCAGCAGCAAACCGGGGCGATGAATTAATGCCCGTGCCAGGGCTACACGCTGTTTTTGTCCACCGGATAGCGCAGCCGGCCATTCGTGAGCACGACTCTCCAGCCCAACGGCGGCCAGCGCATCTCGGGCCGCATCGCGCCACTGACCTTTCAGACCCAGGCCCACATTATCGATAACCGTCTTCCATGGCAGCAGACGCGCATCCTGGAACATCATACGCGTATCATCCTGAATTTCCGCCAGTGGGGTGGTTCCGGCAAGTAATGCGCCTGAGGTCGGCGATTCCAGCCCTGCCAGCAGACGCAGCAACGTGCTTTTACCACCGCCGCTGCGGCCAACCACGGCAACAAACTGTCCGGCCGGAATATGCAAATCTAATTGATTGAGCACCGTATTGGCGGCGTATTGTTTTGTCACGGCGCTCAGCAACAGCGGTGTACCCTGGTTCAGGCGAGCGGTATTCATACGGTAGCCTCCTTTACATGATAAGCCGGATGCCAGCGTAGCCAGACTCGCTCCAGCAGTTGGGCGCTGACGTCGGCAAGTTTGCCGAGCAGGGCGTAGAGAATAATGGCCACCACGACCACATCGGTTTGCAGAAATTCGCGGGCGTTCATCGCCAGGTAACCAATACCGGCATTGGCAGAAATGGTTTCCGCCACAATCAGCGTCAGCCACATCAGCCCGAGAGCAAAACGCACGCCGACCATAATCGAGGGCAGGGCGCCGGGGAGGATCACATGAACAAACAGTGAAAAGCCGGATAATCCATAGCTGCGCGCCATTTCTACCAGCGCACGATCGATACTACGAATCCCATGCCAGGTGTTGATGTAAATTGGGAACAGCGTGCCCAACGCCACGAGAAAGATCTTGGCGGATTCATCAATGCCGAACCACAAAATCACCAGCGGGATCAGCGCCAGATGCGGTACGTTACGCAGCATCTGCACTGAGGTATCCAGCAGACGTTCTCCCCAACGCGAAAGACCGCTGATCAGTCCCAGCGTCAGGCCAATCGATCCACCGATGGAGAATCCGATTAGCGCGCGCCAGGAACTGATGGCCAGATGCTGCCAAAGCTCGCCGCTGGCGGAAAGCGTCCAGAAGGCTTCGATAACACCCTCCGGAGAGGGCAGGATGCGAGTGGACAGCCAGCCCATTGAAGATGCGAGCTGCCAGAGCGCCACCAGACCTACCGGTAAAAACCAGGGCGCGAGGCGTAATAACCACCTGTTTTTCGGCGTTGCCATTTGCAGCTCCTTAGCTTTGCGCGACTTTGCGCGGGATAAATTCGTTTGCCACCGCTTCACCTTGTTGTTGCAGGTATTGCGGCTGCGGAATTTCCGGTATAGCAACATCCAGATGCGGGAACAGCAGCTCGCCAACCTTGTATGCCTCTTCCAAATGTGGGTATCCGGACAACACAAAGCTGTCGATTCCCAGCGCGGCATACTCGTTGATACGCGCCGCGACAGTCGGACCATCTCCGACCAGCGCGGTACCCGCGCCACCGCGTACCAGTCCAACGCCTGCCCACAGGTTCGGACTAATTTCCAATTTGTCGCGTTTACCATTGTGCAGTGCAGCCATTCGCTGCTGACCAACCGAATCCGTTCTTGAGAAGGCGTCCTGGGCTTTGGCAATGGTGTCGTCATCCAGGTGGGCTATCAGACGATCCGCTGCCTGCCACGCCTCGTGGGTTGTCTCCCGTACGATCACATGCAGACGAATACCAAAGCGGATCTTGCGCCCGAGCGCCGCTGCTTTGGCCCGCACCTGTTCAATCTTCGCTTTCACCTGTTCCGGCGGCTCGCCCCAGGTCAGATAGAGATCAACCTGCTCGGCAGCAAGGTCTTGTGCGACATCAGACGAGCCGCCGAAATAAAGCGGTGGCCGGGGTTGTTGTACGGGAGGGAAAAGCAGCTTCGCGCCGCGGACATGAATATGTTTGCCGTTGAAATCCACCGTTTCACCTTGCAGCAAGCGCCGCCAGACCTGAGTAAATTCAGCAGAGGCTTCATATCGTTCTGTGTGATCGAGGAACACGCCGTCACCTGCCAGCTCCTGTGGATCGCTGCCGGTCACCAGGTTAAATAACGCCCGGCCATTTGAGAGTCTGTCGAGCGTCGCAGCCTGACGTGCGGCAACCGTTGGCGAGGTGACGCTTGGGCGCAGCGCGACCAGAAACTTTAATCTCTGGGTGACCGGGATCATCGAAGCGGCGACCAGCCAGGCATCTTCGCAAGAGCGACCGGTTGGGATCAGGACGCCGGTAAATCCAAGACGATCGGCCGTTTGCGCGATTAGTTGCAGATAACTGTGATCGACCGGGCGCGAACCTTCTTCCGTTCCAAGATAATGACCGTCACCGTGGGTGGGTAAAAACCAGAACATATTCAGACTCATAATTTTTCTCCTGCCTGCTGGGTGGGTTGCCAGATACGCTGGCGAATATCGATTTTTTTCGGCACCAAACGGTTGTCATAAAACAGATCGGCGGTTTGTTGTTGCAGGGCAGCAACGGAGGCGTTGACTGGCACAATGGTGGTTGGCGGACGGTGATCCAGATAAGACGCAATCACCGGTTCGGGCAGCCCCATGGTTTTGGCCAGCAGGGTAATGCTTTGCTGGCGCTGGTTGAGCGTTAACGCATCGGCCTGGCTAAAGGTATCCAGTACGCCAAGTACAAAAGCGCTATTTTTCTCGGCATAAGGACGGGCGGCGAGATAAAACGAACCGGTTTGCTTGAGGTCTGAGCCGTCCTTCAGTACGCGTACATCACCTTGCAGTAACGCGGCGGAATAATAGGGATCCCAGATAGCCCACGCATCAACGTTCCCTTGCTGAAAGGCCGCTCGCGCATCGGCGGGAGTCAGATACGTCGGTTGAATATCGGTAAATTTCAGTCCGGCCTGTTGCAGCGCCCGGAGCAGTAAATTGTGGGCGCTGGAGCCTTTCTGGAAGGCGACTTTATGTCCTTTAAGCTGCGCGACGCTCTGAATTGGGCTATTTTTTGGCACCAGAATCACTTCGGCTTTCGGTTTGGGCGGCTCGACGCCCACGTAAACCAGATCGGCCCCGGCGGCCTGGGCGAAAATCGGCGGAATGTCACCGGTACTGCCGAGATCGATACTGCCGATATTGAGTGCTTCCAGCATTTGCGGTCCAGCCGGGAATTCGACCCACGAGATTTTAGTCTGCGGATAGCGTTTCTCGAGTAGCTGATGGCTTTTGGCCAGCACCATACTGACGCTTCCTTTCTGGTAACCAATACGCAGAGCATCGGGGGCCGATTCTGCGGCATGCCCCAGAGTTGACAGCGACAACAACCCGGTCAGTGCCAGCCATGACGTGTGACGCCTGAGAAAATCAAGCATGAGCGGCACCTCGCAGGGTGTTCAGTTGAGGAAGTTGGACATCGCGACGATGCAACGCCAGCCAGAAGGTATCGAGCGCACTGTCCAGACGCTGCTGAAGGTTGGGCGTAAACTGAGGTTTATGTTGATAATCAATTACCTGTGAATCATCAGCAAACACACCGTGCAGGATCTCCTGGGCCTTTAATGCGCTCAGTACCGGTTTCAGCGCGTAATCGACGGCAAGTAAATGCGCCACGCTGCCGCCGGTCGCCAGCGGCAAAACCACTTTCCCTTCCAGCGCCCGCTCGGGGAGTAGATCGAGCAGGGTTTTCAGGGCGCCAGAGTAAGCGGCTTTATAGACTGGTGTTGCGACAATCAGCCCGTCTGCATCCTGCAATTGTTCGATAAATGTGTTCAGCGCTGGACTGTCGAAACGAGCATAGATCAGGTCTTCCGGGGAAAAATTGTGTAGGTTCCAGTGAAAGACTTCGACATCCTGACCGTGAAGTTTTTCTCGGGCATATTCCAGTAACGCACTGGATCGAGAGGGAAAGCGAGGGCTCCCCGCCAGAGTGATGACGCGCATAATTTCATTCTCCCCTTATAACTAATTGTTTGCTTTTTGTTAACATCGATAACAATTTGAGCAGTCTGGCAGAGAGATTTTGTTTATCGAAATGATTTATACGGCATAGAAAAGTTGGAAATTGAATAAAAAGGCAGAGGCAAGGAAAACGATTGCTATTTATTGCCGCAGGTCAATTCCCTTTTTGCTCGCGATCGCACATAATACGCCCCCGGTTTGCACACCGGGAATCCAGGAGAGTTCATGTACTACCCCTTCGTTCGTAAAGCCCTTTTTCAGCTCGATCCAGAGCGCGCTCATGAATTGACATTCCAGCAATTACGTCGCATTACCGGCACACCGCTTGAAGCGCTTGTGCGCCAGAAAGTACCGGCAAAACCGGTTACCTGTATGGGGTTGACGTTCAAAAATCCGCTCGGGCTTGCTGCCGGACTGGATAAAGACGGGGAGTGCATTGATGCGCTCGGCGCTATGGGATTTGGTTCCATTGAGATTGGTACCGTGACGCCACGCCCTCAGCCGGGTAACGATAAACCGCGTCTGTTCCGTCTGGTCGATGCAGAAGGTCTGATCAACCGCATGGGGTTTAATAACCACGGGGTTGATAACCTGGTTGAGAACGTTAAAAAATCGCATTTTGACGGTATTCTGGGTATTAATATTGGTAAGAACAAAGATACCCCAGTAGAGAACGGCAAAGATGACTATCTGATTTGTATGGAAAAAGTCTATGCTTATGCTGGTTATATCGCGATTAATATATCTTCACCGAATACGCCGGGATTACGTACGCTGCAATACGGCGAAGCGCTGGACGATCTCCTGACGGCAATTAAAAATAAGCAAAACGATCTGCAAGCGATCCACCATAAATATGTTCCGGTGGCGGTAAAGATCGCGCCGGATCTTTCTGTGGAAGAACTGATCCAGGTCGCCGATAGTTTAGTTCGTCATAATATTGATGGCGTAATTGCGACTAACACCACCCTCGATCGTTCTCTTGTTCAGGGAATGAAAAATTGCGATCAAATGGGTGGTCTGAGCGGTCGACCGTTACAATTAAAAAGTACAGAAATTATTCGCCAGTTGTCTCAGGAATTAAAAGGTCAGCTGCCGATTATTGGCGTTGGTGGTATCGACTCGGTGATTGCTGCACGTGAGAAAATAGCTGCTGGTGCAACCCTCGTACAGATTTATTCGGGCTTTATTTTTAAAGGTCCGCCGTTGATAAAAGAAATCGTCAGCAATATCTGAATGCTACCTTAATCACAAACCAGGGCTTTATTTCTAGCCCTGGTTGTTTTATATTCCTTTACTGTTGCTTATTTAAACATTCTGAGCTTTTATTATTAGGGCAATAAACGAAGCGGCAAAAGGATACTGTCGTAACGGTGATGATTAAGGAAAGGAGAGAAACTGATGCGAATTAAACCCGACGATAACTGGCGCTGGTATTATGATGAAGAGCACGATCGTATGATGCTCGATTTAGCCAATGGCATGTTATTCCGTTCGCGTTTTGCTCGTAAAATGCTCACTCCTGATGCATTTTCTCCGTCTGGTTTTTGTGTTGATGACGCCGCGCTTTATTTTTCCTTTGAAGAAAAATGTCGCTACCTGGATTTAGCCAAAGAACAAAAAGCGGAACTGGTGCTTAATGCGCTGGTGGCGATTCGTTATCTCAAACCGCAAATGCCAAAAAGCTGGCACTTTGTCGCACACGGTATTAACTGGTCGCCGGTCGTGGGTGACGCAGCCTGTGTTGATTTAAGCGATACCGATGAACAGGTAAACCTGTTAGTGGTTGAGCCGGGTAAAAACGCCGCGCTTTGCCTGCTTGCGCAACCTGGCGTGGTTATCGCCGGGCGTACGATGCAGCTTGGCGATGCGATTAAAATAATGAATGACAGACTGAAACCGCAGGCCGTTGTTGACAGTTTCAGCCTTGAACAGGCGGTTTAGCTCTCCAGCCTGATTGCCGTTTTGGGAACACAGCTACAGCACAGAATCGTTCCGTCGTCCCCCATCGCTGATTTCTTCAACGGGCTAACTTCGCCTTCTACCAGTCGAATTCGACAGCATCCGCAAATGCCTGCCCGGCATGAATAGGGAACCCGGATACCCTGGTTCTCCAACTGCTCAAGCAATACCTGCTGATTATTTCCGCGAAAGGTCTGTCCCTGCCAGTCAATAAGCACCGTGGCATCAGGTTGTTGTTCGGGTGTAGTTTCGTCTGATTCAGCCGCGCCGTACGCTCTGGCGGGGCCGGTTGCCAAAATTTCTACCTCATCGCCGACGCGAATAACGCCACTGTTACGCGCGATAAGATTCTGACCGAAATCGACATCGCCGTTATCTACCGCAGTACGGAAGGTTTGCAATGTGGCAAGCGGTTCACCGGATGGATGTTTCTGGCCTTTTTCCGGGCTAACTGTCGTGAAAATACAGCGGCTACAGGGTTTTGCTACATCAAAAATGACGTCGCCAATACGAATCACTTTCCAGGTATCTTCTTCCCAGGCACCTGCTCCCGAAACCACTATATTGGGGCGAAACTGTTCCATTTTGACGCTTGCCGGACAGCGCTGTTGCAGATCGCGCAGGGATGCTTCGTTGGCCAGCAGATAGGGATAACCATCAGCGAAGGATAAAGGAACATCAACATGGCGTTTTACACGGCGCGTCAGCTGCGGGCCGACCCAGCGTAACTGCACTTCACGGGAGAAAAAGCCGCTAAGCCACTGGTTGATAGCCGCTGGCGCAACACGCGCGGTAAAATGGTTTCCCCATACTTCTGTTGGTGCATCCTGAGGAGCGAAATCGGCAAATCGTACGAGCGCACTGCTGCCGTCTGGCGCCGTAAGATGCAGCCCATCGTGGAATGGGGAAGGCGTAAAACGGACCATTTGTGGGAACTGGCGGGCGGTTATGAATGTTCCGTCAGGTTCAGTGATCATAAATATGCGATCAAAGGCGAGACCGCTAATATCTGCCAGGGCATGCGTAAGCCCAATGCCGCGCATTGATTTAACCGGATGAATAAAAAGTCGGGTTAACGTGACCACTGTACAGCCCCTCGAATGAAAATAAGCCTTCAACTTTATGACATACAGCCCATATTAGCTATAATGCGCAGCAATTTTCTCGGAGTAAAAGTGACATTATGAATTCTCTGTTTGCCAGTACGGCCCGCGGGCTGGAAGAGCTGTTAAAAACTGAACTGGAAAACCTCGGCGCGCTGGAGTGTCAGGTCGTTCAGGGTGGGGTCCATTTTAAGGGCGACACGCGGCTTGTTTACCAGAGCCTGATGTGGAGCCGCCTGGCCTCGCGCATTATCCTGCCGATGGGAGAGTGCAAGGTCTACAGCGATCTTGATCTGTACCTCGGCGTTCAGGCAATCGACTGGACAGAGATATTTAACCCTGGTGCTACGTTTGCCGTCCATTTTAGCGGACTGAACGAGACCATTCGTAACAGCCAGTACGGCGCGCTGAAGGTCAAGGATGCGATTGTCGATGCCTTTACCCGCAAAAATATGCCGCGTCCGAATGTGGATCGTGAATCTCCGGATCTGCGCATCAACGTCTGGTTGAACAAGGATACTGCCAGCATTGCGCTCGATCTGAGCGGTGACGGTTTGCATCAGCGTGGCTATCGCGATCGCGCGGGTCAGGCACCGATTAAAGAGACGCTGGCCGCGGCAATTGTTATGCGTTCTGGCTGGCAGCCGGGAACCCCGTTACTCGATCCGATGTGTGGTTCCGGCACGCTGCTGATTGAAGCGGCAATGTGGGCGACCGATCGCGCGCCGGGTCTGCACCGTGGATACTGGGGCTTCAGCGGTTGGGCGCAACACGACGAAGCCGTCTGGCAAGAAGTTAAAGCCGAAGCGCAGGTGCGTGCGCGTAAGGGACTGGCTGACTATACCTCGCATTTTTATGGATCCGATAGCGATGCGCGCGTGATTGAAAAAGCGCGTAGTAATGCTCGCCGCGCCGGTATCGCCGATCTGATGACGTTTGACGTGAAAGATGTCGCCAAATTGAGCAATCCGCTGCCGAAAGGACCGTATGGGACAGTTATCAGTAACCCGCCTTACGGCGAACGTCTGGATAGCGAACCGGCGCTGATTGCCCTGCACAGCCTGCTGGGCCGTACGATGAAAAACCAGTTTGGCGGCTGGAATTTGTCGCTGTTCAGCGCCTCGCCGGATCTGCTTAGCAGCCTGCAATTACGTGCCGACAAGCAGTTCAAAGCGAAAAACGGCCCGCTGGATTGTGTGCAGAAGAATTATCACGTTGCAGAGACCACTGCGGACAGCAAGCCTGCCACGGTAGCGGAAGATTATGCCAACCGCCTGCGCAAGAATATTAAGAAGCTGGAAAAATGGGCGCGTCAGGAAGGCATTGAATGTTATCGCCTGTATGACGCTGACCTGCCGGAATACAACGTTGCAGTAGATCGTTACGGTGATTGGGTCGTGGTTCAGGAATACGCCCCGCCGAAGACGGTTGATGCGCAAAAAGCACGTCAACGCCTGTTCGACATCATTGCCGCCACGCTGTCAGTACTGGAAATCGCGCCAAACAAACTGGTGCTGAAAACCCGTGAGCGACAGAAAGGCAAGAATCAGTATCAGAAGATGAATGAGAAGGGTGAATTCATTGAGGTAAGCGAGTACAACGCGCGCCTGTGGGTGAACCTGACTGACTACCTTGATACGGGTTTATTCCTCGACCACCGTATTGCGCGCCGCATGCTGGGGCAGATGAGTAAAGGTAAGGACTTCCTCAACCTGTTTTCCTATACCGGAAGCGCCAGCGTACATGCAGGATTGGGCGGTGCGCGTAGTACTACGACGGTCGATATGTCGCGTACCTATCTGGAATGGGCGGAACGCAACTTGCGTCTGAACGGCCTGAGCGGTCGCGCTCACCGTTTAATTCAGGCCGATTGCCTGGGCTGGCTGCGTGATGCGAATGAACAGTTTGATCTGATTTTCATCGATCCGCCGACGTTCTCTAACTCAAAACGTATGGAAGATTCGTTTGATGTGCAGCGCGATCATCTGGCGCTGATGAAAGATCTGAAACGTCTGCTGCGTAAAGACGGCACGATCATGTTCTCCAACAACAAACGTGGGTTCCGTATGGATCTCGACGGTTTGGCTGAACTGGGATTGAAAGCACAAGAAATTACCCAAAAAACGCTTTCCCAGGATTTTGCCCGTAACCGTCAGATCCACAATTGCTGGCTGATTACCGCAGCCTGAAAGGATAAATAAATGTCATTGATCAGTATGCATGGTGCATGGCTGTCGTTCAGCGATGCGCCGCTTCTTGATAATGCAGAACTGCATATCGAAGATAACGAACGCGTCTGTCTGGTTGGCCGTAACGGCGCAGGTAAATCGACGCTGATGAAGATCCTGAACCGTGAGCAGGGGCTTGACGACGGGCGTATCATTTATGAGCAGGATCTGGTTGTGGCGCGTCTGCAACAGGATCCGCCGCGTAATGTTGAGGGCAGCGTGTATGATTTCGTTGCCGAGGGTATCGAAGAGCAGGCCGAGTATCTCAAGCGTTATCACGATATTTCGCGTCTGGTGATGACTGATCCGAGCGACAGAAATCTGAATGAGATGGCGCGGGTTCAGGAAATGCTCGATCATCACAATCTGTGGCAGCTCGAAAGCCGTATTAATGAAGTGCTGGAGCAGTTGGGGCTGGATCCAAACGCCGCACTTTCTTCGCTTTCAGGCGGTTGGCTGCGTAAAGCGGCGCTGGGCCGCGCGTTAGTGAGTAATCCGCGTGTACTGCTGCTGGATGAACCAACAAACCACCTGGATATTGAAACCATCGACTGGCTGGAAGGGTTCCTGAAATCCTTCAATGGGACAATCATCTTCATTTCCCATGACCGTTCATTTATACGCAATATGGCGACACGTATCGTCGACCTCGATCGTGGCAAGCTGGTGACTTATCCGGGGAATTACGATCAGTATCTGCTGGAGAAAGAAGAAGCGCTGCGCGTAGAAGAGTTACAAAATGCAGAGTTTGACCGCAAGCTGGCGCAGGAAGAGGTCTGGATCCGTCAGGGGATCAAAGCGCGCCGTACCCGCAACGAAGGCCGCGTGCGCGCACTGAAAGCCATGCGTCGCGAGCGTGGCGAACGCCGCGAAGTGATGGGCACGGCGAAGATGCAGGTCGAAGAGGCGAGCCGTTCAGGCAAGATTGTTTTCGAAATGGAGAATGTGGATTACCAGGTTGATGGAAAGCAACTGGTAAAAGATTTCTCCGCACAGGTACAACGTAGCGACAAAATTGCGCTAATCGGACCGAACGGCTGCGGCAAAACAACGCTGCTGAAGTTGATGTTAGGCCAGCTTCAGGCTGACAGTGGACGCATTCACGTCGGCACCAAGCTGGAAGTGGCTTATTTCGATCAGCACCGCGCCGAACTGGATCCAGATAAAACCGTGATGGACAACCTGGCTGAAGGTAAGCAAGAGGTGATGGTTAACGGTAAACCTCGCCATGTGCTGGGTTACCTGCAGGACTTCCTGTTCCATCCGAAACGCGCGATGACACCAGTGCGTGCGCTTTCTGGTGGGGAACGAAATCGCCTGTTGTTGGCGCGTCTTTTTCTGAAACCCAGCAATCTTTTGATTCTCGATGAACCAACGAACGATCTTGACGTCGAAACGCTGGAACTGCTCGAAGAACTAATTGATAGCTATCAGGGGACTGTACTGCTGGTAAGCCACGACCGTCAGTTTGTGGATAATACTGTAACTGAATGCTGGATCTTCGAAGGCGGCGGTAAAATTGGTCGTTATGTCGGTGGTTATCATGATGCGCGCAGCCAGCAATCTCAGTATGTGGCGTTTAAACAACCGGTCACGAAAAAAACAGAGGAAGCCGTTGCTCCTAAAGCAGAAATTGTCAAACGTGGCACGAGCAAACTAAGCTATAAACTGCAGCGCGAACTCGAGCAACTCCCCGCGCAGCTTGAAGAACTGGAAGCTAAACTGGAAAGGCTACAAGCGCAGGTTGCTGACGCCGCTTTTTTCAGTCAGCCACATGAGCAAACACAACAGGTATTAGCTAGTCTGAACGAAGCGGAACAAGAACTTGAGCAAGCCTTTGAGCGCTGGGAGTATCTTGAGTCTTTGAAGAACGGCGCATAATTTAAAGGAGCACATATGTGCGAACATCACCATGCCGCGAAGCATATTTTGTGCTCGCAGTGTGACATGCTGGTGGCGTTACCTCGCCTTGAGCATGGTCAGAAAGCGGCATGTCCACGATGTGGCACTACGTTAACGGTGGAGTGGGACGCGCCGCGGCAGCGTCCTACCGCCTATGTTTTAGCAGCATTATTCATGCTGCTTCTGTCAAACCTCTTCCCCTTTGTGAATATGAACGTTGCAGGGGTGAGCAGCGAAGTCACGTTGCTGGAGATCCCCAGCGTTCTCTTTTCTGAAGACTACGCCAGTCTCGGCACCTTCTTTTTATTATTCGTGCAGTTGGTCCCCGCGTTTTGCCTGCTGACTATCCTGCTGCTGGTGAATCGGGTGCAGATGCCCGCAAGACTTAAGGCGGGTCTTGCACGCGTCCTGTTCCAGTTAAAAAGCTGGGGGATGGCGGAAATCTTCCTCGCCGGCGTGCTGGTCAGCTTCGTTAAGCTCATGGCTTACGGCGATATCGGCGTGGGCAGCAGCTTTATTCCGTGGTGCTTCTTTTGCGTTTTGCAACTGCGCGCATTCCAGTGCGTTGACCGTCGCTGGCTGTGGGATGATATTGCGCCAATGCCAGTGATTAAGCAGGAGTTAAAACCTGGTGTACCCGGCATTCGACAGGGACTGCGTTCCTGCTCTTGCTGCACTGCGATACTTCCCGCTAATGAACGGGTGTGTCCGCGCTGCCAGACGAAAGGCTATGTGCGGCGTAAAAACAGTCTGCAATGGACGTTGGCATTACTGTTTACGTCAATCATGCTTTATCTTCCTGCCAATATTTTGCCGATTATGATTACCGATCTGCTCGGGTCAAAGCTGCCATCAACGATACTTGAGGGGGTGGTTTTAATCTGGAGCGAAGGCTCTTATCCGGTGGCTGCGGTTATTTTTATCGCCAGTATTATGGTGCCGACGTTGAAAATGATCGCCATTGCCTGGCTATGCTGGGATGCCAAAGGGCATGGCAAACGCGACAGCGAACGTATGCACCTGATTTATGAAGTTGTGGAATTTGTCGGTCGCTGGTCAATGATCGACGTCTTTGTGATTGCGGTACTCTCTGCGCTGGTGCGCATGGGAGGGTTAATGAACATTTATCCTGCAATGGGTGCTTTGATGTTTGCTTTAGTCGTCATTATGACAATGTTTTCTGCGATGACATTTGATCCGCGTCTGTCGTGGGACCGTGAACCAGAACCAGGCCATGAGGAGTCCTGACAGCATGGAATCTAAAAGTGGGGAAGCCAAAGTGCAAAAGGTAAAAAACTGGTCGCCCGTATGGATATTCCCTATCGTCACTGCACTCATTGGCGCGTGGGTACTGTTTTATCACTACAGTCATCAGGGGCCACAGGTCACGCTTATTACCACCAATGCCGAAGGTATTGAAGGGGGCAAAACGACGATTAAAAGCCGCAGCGTGGATGTCGGTATCGTCGAGAGCGCAACCCTGACTGATGATTTGACCCATGTGGAGATTAAAGCGCGTCTTAACTCCGGAATGGAAAAGCTGCTGCATAAAGATTCTGTCTTTTGGGTGGTGAAGCCGCAGGTTGGACGTGAAGGTATCAGTGGACTAGGCACGCTATTGTCCGGGGCTTATATTGAACTGCAGCCTGGCAATAAAGGCAGTAAGCTGGAAAATTACCAACTGCTGGATTCACCGCCGTTGGCCCCGCCAGATGCAAAAGGGATCCGTGTGATTCTGGACAGCAAAAAAGCCGGTCAGTTGAGCCCTGGCGATCCGGTGCTTTTCCGCGGCTATCGTGTAGGTTCGGTTGAAACCAGCACATTTGATGCGCAAAAGCGTACCATCAGCTATCAGCTTTTCATCAATGCGCCTAACGATCGTCTGGTGACCAGCAATGTACGTTTCTGGAAAGACAGCGGGATCGCCGTTGATCTTACCTCGGCAGGTATGCGCGTGGAAATGGGATCGCTCTCCACGCTGTTTGGCGGTGGCGTAAGTTTTGATGTGCCAGAAGGTTTAGAGCAGGGTGAGCCGGTCGCACAACAATCAGCGTTTAATCTCTATGACGATCAAAAAAGTATTCAGGATTCACTGTATACCGATCATATTGATTACCTGATGTTCTTTAAAGATTCGATTCGTGGCCTGCAGCCTGGTGCGCCGCTGGAATTCCGTGGCATCCGCTTGGGTACGGTGAGTAAAGTACCTTTCTTCTCACCGAATATGCGTCAGGTATTTAACAATGATTACCGCATTCCGGTGCTGGTACGTATTGAACCAGAACGTCTGAAGGCGCAACTGGGAGAGGATACCGATGTTGGCGCTCATTTGGAGCAACTGCTTAAACGCGGATTACGAGGATCGCTCAAAACCGGGAACCTGGTAACCGGCGCGCTGTATGTCGATCTCGACTTCTACCCGAAAGAGCCTCCGATTACTGGTGTGCGCGAATTTAATGGTTATCAAATTATTCCGACCGTGAGCGGTGGTCTGGCGCAGATCCAACAGCGTCTGATGGAAGCGTTGGATAAGATTAACAATCTGCCGCTGAACCCGATGATTGAGCAGGCAACTAATACGCTGTCGGAAAGCCAGCGCACGATGAAGCATCTGCAAACCACGCTGGATAACATGAACAAGATCACGTCCAGTCAGTCGATGCAGGATCTGCCGGCGGATATGCAGAACACGCTGCGTGAACTAAATCGTAGTATGCAGGGCTTCCAGCCTGGTTCCGCGGCCTACAACAAGATGGTGGCGGATATGCAGCGTCTTGATCAGGTGCTGCGTGAACTGCAACCGGTACTGAAAACGCTGAACGATAAGAGTAATGCGCTGGTATTTGAAGCGAAGGACAAAAAAGATCCAGAGCCGAAGAGGGCGAAACAATGAAAAAGTGGCTAGTGGTGATGATGGCGGTCTGGCTGACGTCATGCAGCTCCAGCGGAGAAAATAAAAGCTATTACCAGCTCCCTATCGCACAAGGCGGTGTGCAGAGCTCTGCCAATCAGGGAAACCGTCTGCTGTGGGTTGAACAGATTGCGGTACCTGATTATCTGGCCGGTAATGGGGTGGTTTACCAGACCAGCGATGTGCAATATGTGATAGCCAATAATAATCTCTGGGCCAGCCCATTAGATCAGCAATTGCGCAATACGCTGGTTGCGAACCTCAGTATGCAGTTGCCTGGCTGGGTTGTCGCTTCACAGCCGCTGGGAAGCACTCAGGACACGCTGAACGTTACCGTAACCGGCTTCCACGGTCGGTACGATGGTAAGGTTATCGTGAGCGGTGAATGGTTGCTGAATCATCAGGGACAACTGATCAAACGTCCATTCCACATCGAAGCTGTACAGACTAAAGACGGCTACGATGAGATGGTGAAGGTTCTTGCCAATGCCTGGAGTCAGGAAGCAATGGCCATTGCTCAAGAGCTGAAACGCATCCCTTAAGCTTAAATAATTGTAAATTATACCGCCCCTGGTTCATTGCCCGGGGCGGTTTTTTTTATTTTTTTAGCCGTGGAGATAGCTGTTCTGACTGACTATTTTTGTACAAATGATTTAGCGAGTAGCTCACAAATATGACACTGGCGTGAATTTTGCGCATTGACGAGCCTGATGTTTAGGGGTATTCGTTTAGTGTGATTGCACACTTAGTAATCACTGTTTTCTTTTCCACCAGACCCAAAAATGAGGGAAACGAGGCATGAAGAGACAAAAACGAGATCGCCTGGAACGGGCACATCAACGTGGATATCAGGCCGGCATTGCCGGACGCTCAAAAGAAATGTGTCCCTATCAGACGCTGAATCAGAGGTCATACTGGCTGGGAGGCTGGCGAGAAGCCATGGGGGATAGGGTTTTAATGGCCTGATTCTGTCTCTTTAGATAAAAGAAACCTCCGCAGAGCGGAGGTTTCGCCTTTTTGCACACCTGAAAAAACGGGGAAACGTTAATGTCTGGCTGCTTCGCAGTTCTGGATTAGAACGCGGAAGTGTCCTGGAACAGACCCACTTTCAGATCGTTTGCGGTATAGATCAGACGACCATCAACCAGCACTTCACCATCTGCCAGGCCCATGATCAGGCGACGGTTAACGATGCGTTTGAAGTGAATGCGGTAAGTGACTTTCTTCGCGGTCGGCAGAACCTGGCCGGTGAATTTAACTTCGCCTACGCCCAGCGCACGGCCTTTACCTTCGCCGCCCAGCCAGCCGAGATAGAATCCAACCAGTTGCCACATGGCGTCGAGACCCAGACAGCCCGGCATCACCGGATCGCCGATAAAGTGACAACCGAAGAACCACAGGTCCGGGTTGATATCCAGTTCAGCTTCAACATAACCTTTGTCAAAGTTGCCACCGGTTTCGGTCATCTTGATGACACGGTCCATCATCAGCATGCTTGGTGCTGGCAGTTGTGGCCCTTTAGCGCCAAACAGCTCACCGCGACCAGAGGCAAGAAGGTCTTCTTTCGTATAGGATTCGCGTTTATCTACCATGTTCTCTGTAAGCCTTATTTTATTGAAGCACGCAGGATAGCTAACACGTGTACGCTGAACAAGTCCGATCAGTTCGGAATAATCCAGTTCAGCCAACGTAGCGGCCATGGGAAACGGTGACGACCTTCCTGTTGCGTTGCCGTGGCAATACGCTCCTGAATGGTTTGCATCAGCGTTGTCTGGCCTTCGCCATCCCACACCAGATTTAACAACAGTGGCAGCGCATCAGTCACGTCGTCCACCGCCCAGATAGTGAATTTTTCTTCTTCTATGGCCTGTAGCAGCGCAGGCTGCAGGCTGAGGTGTCTGACGTTAGCCGAAGGAATGATAACGCCCTGTGTGCCTGTCAGTTCGCGCTGCTGGCAGATGGCGAAGAAACCTTCAATTTTCTCATTCAGACCACCGACAGGTTGTGCCCGACCAAACTGATCGACAGAACCTGTAATGGCGATACTTTGATTAACAGGAACGTCGGCGAGGGCGCTAATCAATGCGCACAGTTCTGCCATAGACGCGCTGTCACCGTCCACTTCGCTGTAAGATTGCTCAAAGGTCAGTGAGGCAGAGAAGGGGATTTGTTGCTCAAGCTGGAGTTCCGACATCAGGAACGCCTGCATAATCATCATACCCTTGGCATGAATATTTCCGCCGAGCTCGGCTTTGCGCTCAATATCCGTAAACTCGCCGTCGCCAATATGCACGACGCAACTGATACGAGAAGGCTCGCCAAATGCGCGTGGGTGGCCTGGAAACTCAATCACCGACAAGGCGTTGATCTGGCCAATACGCTCGCCTTCTGTCTCGATAAGGATCTGCTCTTGCAGAATTTCATCCTGCATGCGTTCAGCCAGGAATCCCTCACGCCATTCGCGCTGAGCCAGCATCAGGCTGAACTGCTCAGCGTTGCAGGTTTCGCTCTCGCATAATGGGGCCACCTCTTTGAACTGTCGGGTGATCCACAGCGGGTTAAGCGGCAATGTATCCTGTTCCCCGGTATAGCGAACGGCTTCACGGATCAGAACCTGCCAGGCATCAGGAGCGGGGTAAGGCAAATTATTGCGTATGGCGGTATGCGTGACCCACTGACACCATTGCGTCATGGTTTCGGCATCCACAATCTGCAGATTATCTTCAAACTCGCTGTAAATGGCCTGCTCAGCCAGCTCTGGTTCCATGTCCTGGAAATCCGCCAGCGATTCACGCTCACCCACCAAAATAACTTTCAGTTTAAGCGGCATAGGGGGAACGGAGACAGGCAGCGGGCGAGACTCATCAAAAGCTACCCAATCAAAACGTTCGTGGCTGACAATGGCTTTCAGGCGCATCCACAACAGAGGTTGGGCCAACAGCGTGCGCAATGAGATAACCAGCACACCTCCATTGGCCTGATGTACCAGACCTGGCTGCAGCGTAATTTCTCCATTGAACTGACGCAGACAGCCAAACAGTTGTTCGGCTTCGGCCCAGTCAGCGCTGACCACCTGCGTCAACGTCGCAAAATTGTCTTCCGCTTTCTCTGCTGTACGATAACGAATAGTGTGACCGGAGATGTCGTAATGACCGCCAGTCAGGCTTCCTGCATCCGTGTGCAAGGGACGTGCAGCCTTTGCAATAAGGTTGAGATACTCAAGCTCTTCCGGTGCTTTTACCAACATGAACGAGGATGTTGTCCAGTGCTGAAGAAGCTGCTCTAGCGCGAATTGTAAACGTGGCTGAGTATCACTAAGTAAGGTGTCGGTGTCGTCAGTGACGTGCGGCTGTGCAAATACTTCCTGATAACTGTCGGTATCAGGAACCAGATCACGCCATGCAAGTTTCGTAATGGTCAAAGTTGATGTTTTTTAGTCTGTTGTAAAAAACGAGATTATACCGTAACCCTCACCACTAAACACCTGGAAAGCGCCGCGAAACGGTTGTGATGACGCGCGGCAGTTCACAGGCTGGATATTCTTTTCTTCAGATGCCGAAAAAGCTGATATTCTGATAAGAGTTACACGGTAACATTGAGATCGCAATGAAATATCAACAACTTGAAAACCTTGAAAGCGGCTGGAAATGGAAGTATCTGGTGAAGAAGCATCGTGAGGGGGAATTAATCACCCGTTACGTCGAGGCCAGCGCTGCCAAAGAAGCCGTTGATTTATTGCTAACCCTCGAAAATGAACCGGTTCGGGTTAATGCCTGGATTGAAGAACACATGAATTCTGCGCTGCTTAATCGTATGAAACAAACCATACGTGCCAGGCGCAAGCGGCACTTTAATGCTGAGCATCAGCATACCCGGAAGAAATCCATCGATCTGGAGTTCATGGTCTGGCAGCGTCTGGCTGGTCTTGCGCAGCGGCGCGGAAAAACGCTTTCTGAAACTATTGTGCAGCTAATTGAAGACGCAGAGCATAAAGAGAAGTACGCGAACAAAATGTCGACATTGAAACAGGATTTACAGGCGTTGCTGGGAAAAGAGTAGCGGTCGGCTGGTTTAACACGTGGCTTACTTTGGATGAAAAAAGATGAAAAAAAACCCCGCATAGCGGGGTTTTTTATAAGACGATAACTTAAGCCTGAGGCTGAGTTACAACGTCTTTGATGCCTTTAACTTCGATCTCAACACGACGATCCGGAGCCAGGCAGTCGATCAGTGCAGCGCGAGCTTTCACGTTGTCACAGGTGTTGCCAGTAACTGGGTTGGATTCACCCATGCCACGTGCAGAGATTTTGTCAGAAGGAATACCTTTAGAGATCAGGTAATCAACAACGGACTGAGCACGTTTCTCGGACAGCGCCTGGTTGTAAGCGTCAGAACCGATGCGGTCAGTGAAGCCCAGAACCACTACGGAACCGTCTTTCGGATCCAGGTTGCTCAGCTGGCTGTACATCTGGTCCAGAGCCTGCTGGCCTTCTGGTTTCAGAGTTGCTTTGTTGAAGTTGAACAGAACGTCAGACTTCAGAGTGAAGTGCTTGGTCTGTACTTCTGGAGCCGGAGCCGGAGCAACAACTACTGGAGCTGCTTCTTCCTGCTGGCCGAAACGGTAAGAAACACCAACGCTCAACAGACCGTTATCTGGACGACCGCCAACGGTGTTCGCGTCACCGATGTTGTTGGTCCACTGGTATTCCAGACGGGTAGCGATTTCAGGAGTAATTGCGTACTCTACGCCACCAGCGAATACTGGGGATACACCAGTGTCGTGGTCTTTGAAGCCAGTGTTGTTTTTAGCGTCTGCACGCCAAACCATACCACCCAGACGGGTATAAACGTCCAGATCGTCAGTGATTGGGTAACCCAGTTTAGCGGTCAGCTGAACGCCCTGAGCTTTGAAAGCGCCATTCTGCTCGCTGCCTTTGTATGGCATACGGCCTAACCAGTCGTAACCCATTTCAAAACCAACGTACGGGTTAACCTGGTAACCACCGAACGCACCGGCACCCAGTTGGCTTTCGTGGGTCGGACCGTTGTTGTCGATACGGTTGTTGCCAATATCATGGAACTGAGACCAGCCCAGTTTAGCACCAGTATACCAGGTGTTATCTTTCGGAGCGGCCTGCGCCACGGTAGCGAAACCAGCCAGTGCCACTGCAATTGCGATAGCTGTCTTTTTCATTTTTTGCGCCTCGTTATCATCCAAAATTCGCCATGAATATCTCCGAAGAGAGATAACACGGTTAAATCCTTCACCCGGGGACCAGTTCAATAGTTACTCTACCGATATCTGCGGCTTACGCCGAGCACCCCTGGCGATGTAAAGTCTACAACGTAGTTGAAAACTTACAAGTGTGAAGTCCGTCAGGCATATGAAAAAAAAAGGCTTGTATACACAATATTTAACATTTATAGCTGAATAAATGTACTGAGGATATCCTGAAAACCGCTTCTGACAAGCGTTCAGACGAAAAACACATTACAGCTCAAAGACAAATTGAGAGATGAAAAAAAATTCCAGGATAAATCCTAATTTTACTCAATGATACAAATTCGAGTGAATTTTTAGCCCGGAATGCTGTCTCCCCGCAAGTGTCTGGGCGCGAACCGGACGCATGATAAAACCCATCGCATTACCTTCATCAGCCGCTTTGACCAGTTCGGCATGTTCATCTTCCGTTAATTCTTCCGCCAGCCAGCCAATGACAACACTGTAATTACCCGTGCGTAGCGCACGAATCATTGATTCCAGCGTATTGCAGGGGGAGAGCTGACTAATTTGCATGACTTTCGTCAATGGAAGTCCAGCTGACTGCACCCACTCCCGACTTAATTTTTGCTGAGGCGTCAGCCACAGCTGCCAGCGTGATTGTTGCCCTAACTGTTGCAGCAGGGGAAGCAGCAGCAGTTGTGTCATCATGGGCTGGTCCTCGCGATAGACAACTTCACTGATAAGCCCAGCGGTTGCGTTCTCTGATGAAACGCGCGCAATGTTGCTTGATGTGGAAGAGAACGACGATGAACGATTTGCATAGCCTGAAGTGTACATAATCAATCCAGCCCTGTGAGTTACTGTATGGATATACAGTAACCCTGCCATCAACAAAGATCAACCTTATTTTCGGAAACAGGTTCGCAATTTTTAGTCGTCGTCACGGGAAAAATAAAATTCATCTTGCCCCATACGCATAAGTTGCCTATTTTCGTCATTAACGGATCCGCTACTGAAAATCATTTGCTTACGTTATGATTTAAAAAGGATTTTTATGAAAGAGCTTTCTTATGCAAGGATCTATAAATCGCAGGAATATCTGGCTTCTCTGGGGACAATTCACTATCGCTCACTGTTTGGTGGCTACAGTCTGACGGTTGGCGATACGGTCTTTGCCATGGTCGCTAATGGTGAGCTGTATCTTCGCGCCTGTGAGCAGAGCGCCCAGTATTGTGTACAAAATTCTCCTGTCTGGCTGACATTTATTAAGCGCGGACGTCCTCTTGTACTTAATTATTACCAGGTGAACGATGCCCTGTGGCAAAACCAGCAGCAGCTGGTGTCGTTATCGCGATATTCGTTGGATGCTGCGGTTAAGGAGAAACAAAGTCGCTTTGCCCAGCATCGTCTGCGGGAATTGCCGAATATGACGTTTCATCTGGAGACCCTGCTGAATGAAGCTGGAATTAAAGATGAGGGGACCATGCGATCGTTGGGAGCACAAATGTGCTGGCTGAAACTTCGGCAAAATAACCCGGCTCTGACGGTAAAAGTACTCTATGCCCTTGAAGGCGCGGTAGGGGGGATACATGAAGCCGCACTCCCGGCGACGCGTCGCCAGGAGCTGGTTGAGTGGGTAAGTTCTCTTACGCCGGAACCGGGGTATTAGACGGCAGCACGTCAATTTGCTGCTGTAATCGCCGGATCTCCGGGAGCAGAGCGATCAATAGCCCAACTTGCTGAACGACCAGCGGCTCTTTGCTGTCCGGGCGGGGTTCCAGGTGCTGAATTCGCTGCTTCAGCCCTTCTAACGCCTGGTATACACGCTGCTCGTCAGCGGGTTGATGGTGAAGGGCATCATCAACATAGCAAACAGCGTCATCCAGCAATGCCAAAACGTCTGGATTGGTCAACTGTTCGCGATGTGCGCCTAGCGCAGAAATATAGCTGGTAAACGTATGGTTGAGACACAGTAAACGGAACGCCGTTTCGCGGGTTTGGGCCGTGACATCCGGCTCGCTCGACATGTTTGATACCACGGAGGCGAGTTCAGCATCACGATTATGCGCATCACGGCGAGCGATACGGTAGGCCAGACGATTATCACGACCCTGATGATATTGTTCGAGAATTGCATCAAGGTAGCGGCAGTTAGCGTCAGTCGCCCGTTCAATTACCCGTGGTAGGTTACGAAAACGCCAGTCTGGCCAGATGAAACTGACAGCAGCCCAGGCGATAGCACAGCCAATTAGCGTATCGATGACACGCGGCAGCGCAACCTCAAAACCTTCGCCGAGCAGGTTAAAGCACAGTAACACCAGCAGCGTGATAAACATGGTGGCATGCGCATACTGGACGTTGCGAAAGGCAAAAAACAGTACGCCAGTGATCACCAGGAGTATCAGTTGCCCCTCGAGAGAGGGCACAAACCACAGGATCGGTAAACCAATGGCAATCCCAACCAACGTGCCGATAATCCTGAGCGCCAGGCGATGTCGGGTGGCGTTGTAGTTTGGCTGACAGACAAACAGGCTGGTCAGCAAGATCCAGTATCCGTGATTCATGCCGGTTATCTGGATAATGGCATAACCAACACAGAGTACTAACGACATGCGAACGGCATGGCGAAACAGAGCAGACTCAGGGGTGAAATTACGGCTCAGACGTAACCAGATATCACTGAATCCATGGGGACTGTCATCGGCAAGCTGATTTTCAGACTCATTGCGCGAGAGTACCTGAGCCTGTTCGGATTCGATGGTAGCAAGCTGCGCGTCGATTGCCCGTAGGTTTGACAGTAAAAAACCCAGCGTATTGAGCAGGTCGGCAGGTTCACCACTGGCGCGCATGCGCTCAAGTGCAGCATCTATATGGGTGAAGGCTCGCTCAAAGTGCGGATCGTGCTGGTAAGGCGTGCGCAATAAAATACAGCGAGATAATTGTGAACAGGCTTGCCCTTGCATCGACATCAACCGCTGGAAACGGAACATCACATCGCTGTGACGGAAATGATCGCGTAGCGTTTGATACTGAATATGTGAGGAGCTTGCGCGTTCATGAATATCCTGCGCCACAAAATAGTAATGTAGCGTGCGACGTGTTCCCCGTTGTCCACGGTCACCGCGCAGGCGGGTCAGCAGCGACACTTTAGTCTGATTCAGCGTTGCCATCAGTTGGCCATTCGCGAGAGCTAAATCATACAACGGTGCCTGGCTTTCATCTTCTATGTCGGGGTCAAAAAGACGCGACTTCAGTTCCAGGTAGTGCGCTAACTGTTCGTAGCTGCGTGCCAGATTGTCCTGTAAGGGGCGGATGGGGAACAGAAGATGTCCGGTGAGCGTCAGCAGGTTATACCAGATAGCGCCAGCGAGCAGCAGGATTGGTTGTTGATACCACTGATCGTAAAGCGAGGTGCCCAGCATCGTGTAAATGGCGATCAGCAATGCACCAAAAGCAATAGTTGCATAGCGCTGGCCTAATCCCCCCAGCAGAATAAAGCCGCTGGTGGAAAGCGTTAACCCAATAGCAAACAGCCATGGCCATGGGAAGAGCAGTTCAACGGAGGCTGAGGCAATAAAAAAGCACACCAGTGTGATGATTAAATTGCGCAGTCGGCCTGCGAGACGATCGTCCAGATCGGTAAGTGCGGCAGCGACCATGCCCAGCGTGAGCGGGATGGTCAGCTTGACATCGCCCAGCCACCAGGGCAGCGCTGTTGTGCCGCATAGCGCGATAAAAATCCGCACGTAGTACAGCCATGTGCTGTTCCAGGTATAGCGTTTGAGCAGAGGACTTAACATAAAGGCCATCGGTCCTGATTATTCAAAACGACGACGCGCATTGGCTTCACGCGCTGCACGGGCAACTTCTACTGAAACCACACGGCGACCCACCGGCCAGAGCGCAATGGCAGCGATTTTAAAGTTTGCAATGCCAACCGGAATACCAATAATCGTTATGCACTGGGCAATACCAGAGATAATGTGCATCAGGCACAACCACCAGCCGAAGAAAATCAGCCAGAAAATATTGAGCACGGTGCCGCCGGTATTTAACAGGACGCTTTTACCGGCCGGATTCAGTTCATCGACATGAATCGCTTCGTTACCATAGGGAAACAGCGAAAGTCGGGTTATCTCCCAGCATGAACGGGTCAAGGGTAAAGTAAAAATAAGCACGACACTGACCAGCGTTGCCAGTAACCAGGCAAGGGTGGTGGCGAACCCCCCAAGCACAAAATTTAAAATATTCAGAACAGTACGCATAAACCCTCGGTTAACTCTGGTTTTCTGTGAATTCGGCAATTGTAACGTTTTTTTGGGCTGGAGCACGTTTTCTCTGGCGGTTACACTGATAAGCAAACCTCTTCGTGTGGATCCGCTTGAGTCTTATGGAACTGAAAGCAACTTCTCTTGGAAAACGTCTGGCACAACACCCTTACGATCGGGCCGTTATTCTCAATGCCGGGATTAAAGTTTCCGGCGATCGTCACGAGTATCTTATTCCCTTCAATCAGTTACTGGCTATTCATTGCAAACGCGGCCTGGTATGGGGCGAGCTGGAGTTTGTACTCCCGGATGAGAAGGTGGTTCGTCTTCACGGTACAGAGTGGGCGGAAACCCAGCGCTTCCATCATCATTTGAATGCACTCTGGCAACAGTGGAGCCAGGAAATGAGTGACGTTGCTGCGGGGGTTTTACAGCAGCAGTTAGATGCGATAGCGGCGCGTACTAGTGAAAGTAAATGGCTGACGCGCGAACAAACGTCAGGGCTGCAGCAGCAGATTCGCCGTGCCTTTGCCGCGTTACCGCTCCCGGTTAATCGGCTGGAAGAATTTGAAAATTGCCGGGAGGCGTTACGTCAATGCCAGGCATGGCTGAAAGACATTGAAGCCTGCCGCTTACAGCACAATCAGGCGTACACCGATGCAATGCTGGAAGAGTATGACGAGTTTTTCCAGCATGTTGAATCTTCGCCGTTGAACCCTGCTCAGGCGCGCGCGGTGGTGAACGGTGAGCAATCATTGTTGGTACTTGCAGGTGCTGGAAGCGGTAAAACATCTGTGTTGGTTGCCCGGGCGGGTTGGTTGCTTGCACGAGGAGAAGCCGCACCAGAACAGATCCTGTTGCTGGCGTTTGGACGCAAAGCAGCCCAGGAGATGGATGACCGCATTCGTGAGCGTCTGCATACGGATGAGGTCACCGCGCGGACGTTCCATGCACTGGCGTTGCACATTATTTCGCAAGGTAGCAAAAAAGTTCCAACGGTGAGCAGACTGGAAAATGATGCTATCGCGCGCAACAAACTCTTTATAACAACCTGGCGTCAGCAGTGCAGTGAGAAAAAGGCTCAGGCTAAAGGCTGGCGACAATGGTTAGAAGAAGAAATGCAGTGGTCTGTACCCGAAGGTAACTTCTGGGATGACGAAAAATTACAGCGTCGTCTGGCTTCCCGGTTGGATCGCTGGGTTAGTTTGATGCGAATGCATGGCGGAGCGCAGGCGGAGATGATTGCTAATGCTCCGGAGGAGATCCGTGATCTGTTCAGTAAACGCATAAAGCTAATGGCGCCGCTGCTCAAGGCCTGGAAGAGTGCCCTGAAGGATGAGAATGCCGTCGATTTCTCCGGGTTGATCCATCAGGCTATTGTCATTCTGGAGAAGGGGCGGTTTATCAGTCCGTGGAAACATATTCTGGTCGATGAATTTCAGGATATTTCCCCTCAGCGCGCCGCCCTGTTAGCCGCCTTGCGTAAGCAAAACTCGCAGACTACGCTGTTTGCCGTGGGAGATGACTGGCAGGCCATTTACCGGTTCAGCGGAGCACAGCTTTCTCTGACAACCGCATTTCAGCAAAATTTTGGTGAGGGCGATAGCTGTAATCTGGATACGACTTACCGTTTTAATAGCCGTATTGGCGAAGTCGCAAACCAGTTTATCCAGCAAAACCCACACCAGCTCAAAAAACCGCTGAACAGTCTGGCGACCGGTGATAAAAAAGCCGTCACGTTGCTCGACGAAAGCCAGTTAGATCTGTTGCTGGATAAGCTGTCGGGTTTTGTGAAAGCCGAAGAGAGAATTCTGGTGCTGGCGCGATACCATCATCTCAAACCTGCCAGCCTGGACAAAGCGGCCACCCGCTGGCCCAAGCTGCAGCTGGATTTTATGACTATTCATGCCAGCAAAGGGCAGCAGGCGGATTACGTCATTGTTATGGGGCTTCATGAAGGGAATGACGGTTTCCCGGCTCCGGCTCGTGAGTCGATTATGGAAGAGGCGTTACTCCCGGCTGTTGAAGATTTTCCTGATGCAGAAGAGAGACGGTTGCTGTATGTGGCGCTAACGCGTGCGCGGCATCGGGTATGGCTACTGTTTAGCAAAGACGCGCCATCATGCTTTGTTGATGAGCTTAAGCAATTAGACGTTCCGGTGACCCGGAAACCCTGAAAAGCAGGCGGTAATTACCGCCTGCTTAGCGCTTATTTGAGACGTTCTGCCAGATAACGGGCGTAATCCGGGATCAAGATATCCGTTGCGTCGTTGAAGTTTGGCGACTGGATAATAAAATCAGCGGTTGACACGTTAGTGGCGACTGGAATGTTCCAGACCGTGGCCAGGCGTAGCAGGGCTTTGACATCAGGATCGTGGGGAACGGCGTTGAGCGGATCCCAGAAGAAAATCAGCACATCAATTTTCCCTTCTGAAATCAGCGCACCTACCTGCTGGTCACCCCCCATTGGGCCGCTCAGCATGGCGTTGACGTCCATTCCTGTCGCGCGTTGAATTAAGTTTCCTGTTGTTCCTGTAGCATACAGAACGTGTTTTTCCAGTAATGGCTGGTGGCGTTCAACCCAGCTCATCAACATCTTTTTGCAGTGATCGTGTGCGACCAACGCAATATGTTTCTGCGCTGGCAATGTGCGAGTCGTTAATTCCATAGTACAGCTCCCAAGTTAACCTTGTTACAGAGTACTGGAAGCACTTGACGCTGCAAGAGAAAGACAAAAAAAATGCGTATACGAACATAAATGTCACGATGGGGGTTGTTTCTCCGCCCATTGTAAGAAGTTACTTCGCGTTTGTGCGTCAGCCTGTTGAAACCAATATTTTAAGCGCTGCTCGGTCAGTGTTTGCGACTGAGGCGGCACGCGATCCAGTTCAGACACCCCGGAAAGCAGCGAACTGTCATCGGCCATCATTGTGGCAAATTGCGGTAAAGATGCATGCTTAGCCGCTTTGTTATAGCGCTCTGTTTCCATTTCATAATCTACGATTTTTGCGGTGGACGTGATTGACAGAATATCCAGCTTAACCGGTATAGGCATGGAATCCCCATCCAGCAGTTCTACGCGCGGGGCATCATCAAAATGCGTTGCATCCCGCTCGTTGCTCAGACGTGGGAGGTGGAAATTAACCTGACTGACGAGTTGGGTATCAAAGCTGATGACCAACGGAGGCGAAATATACAGACGTTCTTCGTGGCTGGACAGGCGAATGGTTTTTTCTACGCGAAACACGAGCTGGTGCCGACCATTTTCCAGCTCAATACTGTCGGCACCACGCAGTAATGAGCTGGAGACTTTTTTTCCGTCCAGTACCAGAAGGTCAATATCATTGGACAGACGTAAAGAGGTAGCAAAAACGGTTGCCGGCAAACATAGGGCAATCAAGGCTGTCACAATGCCGGCTTTCATAGGTTTCTCCTGTCCAGAAAATATCTGTATAAGATGTATCTAAATTTTTCGATAATCATGTTTACTAACATATAGACATATTTTTGAGTTTAGCTCTCATGCGCCAGTATGGGATGAATGGTTGCAAAGTCAGGTTTGTCGTACACTTTGCTAACAGCCTGGAGGAAAACGATGAAAGAGACCGATATTGCTGGCATTTTGACAACAACCCGCACGATTGCACTGGTGGGGGCAAGCGATAAACCCGATCGTCCAAGCTATCGGGTGATGAAATATTTACTCGATCAGGGCTATCACGTTATTCCTGTTTCACCGAAGGTTGCTGGAAAAACGCTGCTGGGGCAGCAGGGCTATGCGACGCTGGCAGATGTACCAGAGAAAGTGGATATGGTAGATGTCTTCCGTAATTCTGAAGCGGCGTGGGGTGTTGCTCAGGAGGCAATTGCCATCGGCGCGAAGACCCTATGGATGCAGCTCGGCGTGATTAACGAGCAGGCAGCCGTGCTGGCTCGCGATGCAGGGATGACGGTGGTGATGGATCGCTGCCCGGCGATTGAGATCCCGCGGTTGGGACTGGCGAAGTAAGACTGATCTGTAGCCGAACAAAACGCACAGGCCCGATTAGCGAATCGCCATCGGGTCTGTTTTAGCATCAATTGCGCAGGCGCGGGGCCTGGAGCTGTTTTCGAATTGTTCGCGCCAGTTCATCCATCGACGGTTGCTCCGGATGTTCTTCCTGTAGCTCACTACTCAGTTGTGCTTCGGCCAGATATGTATGCACTGGCAGACCATTATCGTCTTCCATCACCACGTGATACCAGGGAGCGGCGCGAAGTTCGTCGTTAACCGCCAACTCATCGGCTGACGGTTGATCAAGCGAATATTCCGGGTCGATATCCACGACCACTCCGAGGTAACCTAACAGGGAATGGCGGACCTGCTGGCCGATACCGAATTTGCTGGCAATCATAGTCACCTCCCGGGAAATAGATACCCTTTATGTAAGGGTAATATTCCACTTTTCAAGTTACATGATGCGACAGGCAAACCCTTTCAGATACAGCCCTTCCGGGTAGGTAGCGATCACCGGGTGATCGGCGGCCTGACGGAACTGCTCTATAAATTGTACATCACGACCAGCATCTATTGCGGCATCAGCGATGATTTTCTGAAATAAATCGGTGGTCATTAGCCCAGAGCAGGAGAAAGTCAGCAGCACACCGCCCGGATTGAGCAACTGAATAGCCAGCATATTGATGTCCTTATAGCCGCGGCAGGCGCCCATCAACTGGCTTTTGTTTTCGACAAATTTCGGCGGATCCATAACGATGACGTCGAATTTCTCACCACGATCGCGATAAGCACGCAGAAGTTTGAACACATCATCACGCACGAACTCAGCTTTGCTCAGATCCAGCTTGTTCAGTTCCACGTTCTGGCGGGCAATATCGAGCGCTTCCTGAGAGGTGTCAACGCTGACGACCTGACGGCATCCGCCCATTAATGCTGAGACCGCAAAGCCGCCGGTATAAGAGAAACAGTTCAGCACACGCTGATTTTCCACATAACGACGCGTGGCCAGGCGGCTGTCGCGTTGATCGAGGTAATAGCCGGTTTTGTGACCATGCTGAATATCAACCAGCAGCTTCATTCCGTGCTCTTCAATTGGCAGCAGGGCTGGCGGAAGCTCACCCGTTACTGGCCCTTGAGTCAGCTCCATACCTTCTTTTTTACGTACGGCCACATCGCTACGGTCATAAATGGCGCAGTCCGGGAAAACAATTTGCAGAGCGCTAATCAGCGCGGCGCGTTGGTATTCAGCCCCCGCACTGAGCAACTGCAACACCAGGAAGTTGCCGAAGCGGTCAATGGTGATGCCCGGCAGGCCATCGGATTCTCCGGCGATCAGACGGTAACTGTCCAGACCGTCTTTTTTCGCCAGCCAGTCACGCCATGTCTGCGCCTGCTGCAGACGACGGGTGAAGAAATCAATATCGATGGACTCAGACTTGTCGAATGTCCAGACGCGTGCACGGATCTGCGACGCGGGTGAGTACGCGCCGCGTGCTAACCATTTACCCTGATGGTCAACAATATCGATGGTTTCACCGAGGTTGGCTTTACCTTCCATACGGGCGACAGCACCGGAAAATACCCACGGATGGCGGCGAAGTAATGATTTTTCGCGCCCTTTGGCTAACACTAAACGTACACTCATAATTTACTATTCTGTCAATTCAAAGAAATGGGCGCCATTGTCCTGAGTTTTTCGCATATTTGCAACGCACGCTGTGATGATAAGGAGAACCGCATTGTCGAAAGTCTGCATAATCGCCTGGGTCTATGGCCGGGTTCAGGGGGTAGGATTTCGCTACACCACCCAGCATGAAGCACAACGGCTGGGGTTGACCGGCTACGCGAAGAATATGGATGACGGCAGCGTAGAGGTTGTCGCCTGCGGTGAAAGCAACCGGGTAGAACAACTGATGAAGTGGTTGAAAGCCGGGGGGCCGAGCAGCGCCAGGGTTGATCGGGTTCTCAGTGAACCACATCGTCCTGGCGACGAGCTAAAAGGATTTAGTATCCGCTATTAAATACATTTCACCGGTTTCGGCAGGCCGGCAATTTTAGTCGCCTGCTTGGCCGGACCTTTCGGGAACAGGCGGTAGAGATAACGGCTGTTGCCTTTCTCTTCGCCAAACTTGTTGGCCATCGCTTTTACCAGCATGCGGATAGCGGGGGAGGTATTAAACTCCAGATAAAACTCGCGGACAAAACGCACCACTTCCCAGTGTTCCGCGGAGAGCGTAATGCCTTCGTTTTCGGCGATTCTCTCCGCCAGCGCCTCGCTCCACAGCGTGGTATCTTTCAGATAGCCTTCGCTATCGGTACTGATTTCTTTACCTTCAAAGATCAACATAATTCGTCACTGCGTTAGTCAAACTGGCGGCAGTTTACCAAAAAAGAAAGCCCCGCATAAGCGGGGCTGGATAATGCTTGTGGACATCTTAATCGCGGCTGGCGAAGCCCAGAATACTCAGCAGGCTGACGAAGATGTTGTACAGCGAAACATACAGGCTAACGGTGGCACGAATATAGTTGGTTTCACCGCCGCGGATGATATTGCTGGTTTCAAACAGGATTGCGCCTGAAGAAATCAGAATGAACACCGCGCTGATTGCCAGATGTAATGCCGGCAGTTGCAGGAAGATATTTGCAACCATACCAATCAACACCACCACAACACCCGCCATCAGCATACCGCCGAGGAAGGACATATCTTTACGCGTGGTCAGCACATAGGCCGAGCAGCTGAAGAAGACCAGCGCCGTACCGCCCAGCGCCATGGCGATAACATCACCCATGCCTGCAGACAGGTATGTATTCAGCATTGGTCCCAGGATGTAGCCCAGGAAGCCAGTGAAAGCGAACGCTGACAAAATACCAACCGGCTTATCTGCCGTTTTGTAGGTCAGGAACATCAGACCATACATACCCACCAGCGTCAGGATAAGTCCCGGAGAAGGTAACATCAGTACGGTACTGGCGGTTGCAGTGATCGCTGAAAACGCCAGCGTCAGGCTGAGCAGGAAATAGGTATTGCGCAGCACCTTATGCGTGCTGAGTAGCGATGTACGCTCGCGCGAAGAACTAATAATACGATCCATGAGTCACTCTCTTATGACAGATGTAATTAATGATGGAGGATAATGAAATCAAGGGGAATGACACAGCGGTTTTACCCATCTTTACGCATTTTAACCCGCCAGACTTAAGCATATTATTTCAACAAAAGTTCCCGAATTAGATGTTAGCACTGTATGTGCAAAAATGTCAGATCACTATCTACCAGGTAACTGAAAAATATTGCGTTATTCCTGAATCTCTCTGACAGTGACAGCGGTGTCTACATAAAACAGAGCAATAAGGTAAAGGGAATGATTCAACATAAATCGAAGATATTGACGTTTACGCTGTTGGCTGTCTGTTTGATGTCTATAAACGGCGCGGTGAGGGCGGCAAATGTTCCAGCAGGAACATTACTTGCAGAAAAGCAGGAACTGGTCAGAAACAACGGTAGTGAGCCGGCATCGCTGGATCCGCATAAAGTCGAAAGCAACGTTGAGTTTAATTTAATCAGCGATATGTTCGACGGTCTGGTGGCTGTTAAGCAGGATGGGTCTATCGAACCCCGTCTAGCCGCATCCTGGGAGAATAAAGACAACACTGTCTGGACCTTCCATTTACGCTCGGGCATAACCTGGTCAGATGGATCTGCTATTACCGCACAGGATGTCGTCTGGAGCTGGCAGCGTCTGGTTTCGCCGCAAACGGCTTCACCTTATGCTTCGTATCTGGGCAACATGCACGTTGCGAACGCGGTTGATATTGCCCAAGGGAATAAAGATCCCACTACACTAGGGGTCAAAGCCCTGGATGATACCACGCTGGAAATTACCCTGACGCAACCGACGGCGGCGTTTCTGGCGATGCTGGCGCATCCATCTCTGGTCCCGCTGGATAAAGTGTTGATAGGTCGTTTTGGCGATAAGTGGACCCGGCCAGAGCATTTTGTCAGCAGCGGGGCGTACAAACTATCGCAATGGGTGGTCAATGAGCGCATCGTTGCCGAGCGTAATCCACATTACTGGGACGATCGGCATACGGTTATTAATAAAGTTACTTATTTGCCTATCAGCTCAGAGTCGGCTGACGTAAATCGCTATAAGGCCGGTGAAATCGACATTGTGTATAGCGTACCGGTCAATCAGTTCGCGCAACTGAAAAAAACGATGGGGGATGAACTGCATGTCTCGCCCCAGCTTTCAACGTATTACTATCAGTTCAATACAACCCGCGCACCGTTTAATGATCCGCGCGTGCGCCGGGCACTGAATATGGCGTTGGATAAAGACATCATTGCGCAAAAGGTAATGGGACAGGGGCAGCGAGCAGCGTGGGTTATCAGCCAGCCGGAAATAGGTGGGGTGAAACTGCATGCGCCGGAGTATGCGTCATGGCCGCTTGAAAAACGTATTGCTGAAGCCAAAAAACTGCTGGCTGAAGCCGGTTTTGGTCCTGAGCATCCGCTTAGCTTGAATCTGCTCTATAACACCTTCGAAACGCACCAGCGTATTGCGATTGCCGCATCGTCGATGTGGAAGAAAAACCTTGGCGTCGAGGCGAAGCTGCAAAACCAGGAATGGAAAACCATGCTGGACACTATGCACACCGGTAATTTTGACGTCGTGCGCTATGCGTGGATAGCCGACTATGATGATGCCTCAAGTTTCCTCAATATTTTCCGTACCGGTGATAGCGAGAATACCACCAAGTACAGCAATCCCGCCTTTGATGAAGCGATGCGTAATGCGGCGAAAGCAACTTCGCTGGAAGAACGAGGCAAATACTATCAGCAGGCTGAAGACCTTTTAGGTGAGGATGTGCCAGCGATTCCGGTTTACCACTATGTCCGCACGCATCTCGTGAAGCCGTGGGTGGGGGGATTTGCGCCGGATAACCGGGGAAATTACTACACCAAAGATATGTACATCAAAAAACATTAAGCGCTATAGCCGGTATTCGTGTTGAATAAATGGTCAATCTGTTGTTATTTCAGTCGATTAACAACTTTTTGGCTGTTTTTTAGGCAAACGAACACATTGGTGCTTTACAGGTCCGTTCGGGATGTTTATAGTGCGCCTCATTGGAAGCGTGGCCGAGCGGTTGAAGGCACCGGTCTTGAAAACCGGCGACCCGAAAGGGTTCTAGAGTTCGAATCTCTACGCTTCCGCCAAACATAAACCCCAAGCTATAAAATAGCTTGGGGTTTTTTCATTTTGCTCGGTTTATATTTTGCCTTCCTTTGCTCGTCTTACTCGCGCAAGGGCAACTGCGCACCTGACCGGTTGAATGCTGGTGAACTGAGTAATCCCCGGCCTCGCAAGACCTACATGAGCGAACGTCTCTTCATTCGTCGTGCTATCCATAGCAAGCCCAGCATAATAGCCAGATAGCCCATAACGTAATTTCCCTGTTGCTTTCGTTCAGAGAGCGCCGGGTCGGCAGCCCATGCCAGAAAGGCGGTAACATCCCTGGCGTATTGCTCCTCAGTTTCAGCTTTTTTCGACGCCGGGCTCCATTGGATCTCCCCACTCGTCAGCGGTTTTGGCATGTTAATCACACCCCCAGGAAAATAGCGATTAGCCTTCAGTTCGGGATCGGCAGGCAGATAGCCGGTTAGCAGCGCGTAAACGTAATCTGCCCCCTGGTCCGTGTAGGGCAAAAAAGCATCTAACAAAAATTGTGGGAATCCGCGATCGTATGAACGGGCACGGACGATATAGCTCAGGTCAACGGGTTCAGCGCCATTGTTAAGGTATCTTGCTTCCCGGTCGTTTAGATATGGTGATATAAAGCTGTCATTTAGCGTACCGTCGCGCTCACCTATCTGGCCGTCATCCTGAATCGCAGGAAACTGATAGCCGCTGGCGATACTTCTTGCTTCTTCAACCGTGAGTTCCAGACCACCGGGCCTGGTCAACGTCCGAAAGGTAAGGTGTTTCATGCCGTGACAAGCGCGACACTTCTCTTCATAAACCTGCAGACCACGTCTAAGCTGTTCCTTATCATATTGACCGGTAATACCACTGAAGCTCCATTCCTGGCGTTCAGGCGTGGCTTCCTGCGCATATGAGGAACCCAGCCCCAACAGAGAAAAGAACAGGACGCTGAATTTCAATAGTTGTTTCATCCTCAATCCTGTTTTTCCAAAAAACGACGGCAAGGTAAGACGATTAAAAACCAGGCAAACCAAATCAGTGTCGAAAGCTGGGATGCGGCACGGATCCAGCCCTCTTCATTACGAAAGCCATCAAAAAGGTCCGGGCCTACCAGCGCTTTCGACCCTAACCAGCCTAAAAAGCAGGCATTAATAACCCATAGCCAGAATCCGCACTTAACCAGTTTGCTGTAATGGCGAAAACGAGCCCGGGAAGTATCAAGCCAGGGTAGAAAATAGAAAATCAGTATTGAGCCGCACATCGCGACTAGCCCCACGAATTCATTCGGGAAGCAGCGCAAGATAGAGAAGAAGGGAAGGAAATACCATTCTGGCGCAACAATCGCGGGTGTAATCGTTGGGTCCGCAGTAATAAAGTTGTCGGCGCTGCTCAGATAGTGCGGCGCGAAGAATAAAAACCAGGCGAAAACCATCAAAAAAAGAGTAATTTTGATAGCATCGAGATCGGTAATTTTGTAATCGAACAACAGACTCCTGGACTCTTTCTCACTAAACTTCTTTTTCATCGCCTGGGCAAACGCCGACTGTACGGTACGTATATGGATAACCGTGGCGACGACAATCACAAAGGGAAGAATAAAGTGGATAACAAAAAAGCGGCCAAGCATCGGCGTACCCGGCGTATGGCTGCCGACTAAATATGCGTAAAGCGTATCCCCTACCCACGGAATAGCCTGGGCAAAGCGGGTAATGACCGTTGCCGCCCAGTAGCTTTTTTGCCCCCAGATAAGGCTATAACCAAGAAACGCGGTCATCATCAGCAGGATATACAGCGTGACGCTAACCATCCACATTGTCGTCCAGGGCTTGCGGTAAACGTTGTAGTACATACCACGAAAAATATGCAGATAGCAGGCAAAGAAAAAGAGCGACGCGCCAATAGCATGCATGTTGCGTAACAGCTCTCCATGGCGAACCGCGCGCATAATATGAATAATGGAGTCAAATGCCAGCTCAGCTGTCGGCACGTAAAACATCGCCAGCACGATACCCGTAAAGATCTGCACCCCGAGCATAATTAGCAGGATAGCGCCGATTGCAAATACCCAGAGTCCAGCAACAGAGCGAGGGAAGGGGATACGCCCGCGAAGCGAATAGACAAGCTCATTCCTCATTTCAGACTTCCTTCGTGCCAATACGCACGACCTGCCCATCGGAATGAATAACGTAGTCTGGGATTGCCAGGTTGGCAGTTGCGGGCCCGCGCGTCACGCGCCCGGAGGTATCAAACTCTGAACCGTGGCACGGACAGATCCAACCCATCCCCCCCGGTCGGGCGTTGGGTACACACCCGGCATGTGGGCAATAACCTTGAACCACCAGCCATTGAGGATGGGCTGCAGAGACCCTGGCGCTGTCTGGCTGTGGGTCGATAAGCGTATCCAGATCGGCACTTCTGGCAGTAATAATTTCATCCGGGGTGCGATGGTGTATAAGAATCAACCTTCCTTGCCATACACGTCTGACTGTTTGTCCAGCAGCAACACCTGCAAGAGAGACATCAATCGGTTCATTTTCCCCAAGCGTTTTTTCATCCGGGCCCAAGGCCGAAACCAGCGGCCAGACGGCAGCCGCGACGCCTGCGGCACCGACAAATTTAGTCAGTTTACACAGGCATTCCCTACGCTGTTCCTGGATTTCGCCATCTGGAAGTTTATTATCTGCCACCTCGTATACCTCCCTGAGTATCGCGGATTAACGTTTGTCGATACGCGCGTAAATTTCCTGAAAGCGCTTGTCAGCAATACCCGGCGCTTTGAACGCGCGGTAGCTTTCTGGTAACGAGGCATCTCCAACCTTAATGAGCATCACCATGCCCTGAGCGTAATGCGGTGTACATTTGATGCCGTAAAACCCGGCATTGTCATAAGTAACTTCGATCTCCTCATCTATTTTTCCCATAAATCCAGGATAGCCAGCTGGAGACAATTCAGCGATTGACGCCGCGTTGTGGCTCTTATGTTTACGGATAAATTTCACCGTATCCCCTGGCTGGATCTCCAGATAATCTGGTTCATAGACCATTGGTCCCCCAGCCCCTCGATTTTTCATCAACACTTCGTGAGTTTGTGCGAAGGCTGAAGAGGTGAAAGCGAGTAAACACAAAATTTGCAGACTCTGTTTGAGGTATTTCATTGATTCTTCCTTAAAATTCATCAGGCCGTTGATAACGAATAAAACAATTTTCACCACCCGCATCCTTTTCAATGATGGCGTCGATTCCAAACCAGGAGTGGAGGTTTTCGCGGGTAAAAACGGCGCAAGGTTTCCCCTGCATCGCCATATGTCCGGACGTCATGACGATGACGCGATCGCAGAACATCGCGGCATGATTAAGATCGTGCAGAGCGGCAATCACCGTGAGCTTTTCACGTTTAACCAGACTCAACAGGCCAATCTGATGTTGAATGTCGAGGTGGTTGGTGGGTTCATCCATCAGCAACAACTGTGGTTGTTGCGCCAGCGCCCGTGCGATATGCAGGCGCTGTTTTTCTCCCCCTGAAAAGGTATGCCAGCAGCGATGCTGTAATTCACTGAGATCGACCTTTTCCAGCATAGTTTGCACAATATCGTCATCTTTGGCGGACCAGGGGGAGAGCATGCTAAGCCAGGGGGTTCGCCCCAGAGAAACGGCTTGTAAAGCAGTAAGACGCTCGCTGGTTTCAGCCTGTTGTTCGACCAGCGCCACCTGTTGCGCAAGATGACGCCGCGAATAATGCTGGAGCGCCTTTTGCTGCAGAGTGATATGCCCGGAAGTCGGCTTCAATAAACCGGCCAGCAGTGAAATCAGTGACGTTTTGCCCGAGCCGTTGGGACCTATGATGCCGACAAACTCACCAGGCGTTACGCTGAGTGAAATATCATCAACAATCGTCTTGCCTTTTACCTTCCATCGCAGATTACAGGCTTCAATAACGGCTTGTGCAGAGTTCACAAGGGGGGATACGAGATTCACCGTCATTTGTTCTGGTTTCCTCTAATCAGAATGATTGAAAACGCAGGGGCGCCAACCAGAGCGGTGATCACGCCTATTGGTAGAACCTGACCGGGGAGTAACGTGCGGGAAATAACATCTGCGATAATGAGGAAAATCGCGCCGGTAAGCGCACTGACTGGCAGCAGTCGATGATGCTGGTTGCCGACCAGCAGACGAGCGGCATGCGGGATAACCAGACCGACAAAGCCGATCGCACCAACGATGGAGACCATAATTGCCGTCATGCCGGTGACGGCGGCAATCAGTACTGCACGGGTACGTTTTACTGGAATGCCCAACGATGCTGCAGACTCAGCGCCAAAGGAGAAGGCGTCGAGATGGCGGGCATAACAAAAGCACAGCGCAATACCGACCAGAGCGGTAGGAATGGCTAAGACAACATCGGGCCAGCGTACACCGCTCAAATTACCTAACAACCAGAACATAATTCCGCGCGCTTGCTCGGCATTTGCTGAGCGGGTGATGATTAGCGACGTAATTGCATTGAAAAGCTGCGAGCTGGCGATGCCGGCAAGAATGATTTGGGTTGTCACACCGCCGCCTTGTCTACCGCCAGCAGCCATTGCCAATAGTACAACGAACATAAATGCCGTTAGCGCGCCAATGAAAGCCCCCAATGACATGCTGATAATGCCGGCCCCAAGCCCGGTGAGAGCAATCAGCACCGCTCCGGTGGATGCTCCGGCAGAAATCCCCAGTAGATAAGGTTCGGCGAGTGCATTGCGTAGCAACGACTGTAACACTACGCCGGAAACAGCCAGGCAGGCACCGCAACTGGCAGAGACCAGCGCTCGGGTCAGGCGATAGTTCCAGACGATCCCAGCATCCAGCGCATCGACAGGATAGTGGGTATCAAAAAGATGATTTGCCAGCGTACTGAGCACATGCCGCCAGGGGATCAGCGTTTCGCCGATGGAAATCCCCGCCAGCAGCACGCAGCACATCAGCGCACTGACCCAGACGGCATGCCCACCGACTCTCACCGCAAGCAGACCAACGGCACGACGCATCCTGCGTGGATCACTCATGATTATCTGCGTTCCTGAGTAACAGAGATGCGCTATACCGTGCGAGGATATAGCGCAAAACGTAGATTAATGAGCAGCCTGCGGATGCGCTAAGCCATATTCAACAAGGGCATCAGCCAGTTTTTCCAGCCCATCAATAGTTCTGATCCCAGCATTCATTGTCTGTACGTCAATGACCGGCAGATGGTTTTCCTTAACGGCAGGAACCAGCCTGGTGACAGGATCGGACTTGAGGTATTCCATCTTGACCTTCCAGTCATCTGCCGGGAAGCGGCGACGGCTCATCTCGCCGAGCACAATGACAGAAGGATTAGCTTTAGCGATAGTTTCCCAGCCCACTGTTGGCCATTCTTCGGCAGAATCAATCACATTCTTCACACCCAGTGTTTGGGCTATCCATGCTGCTGGGCCAAACTTCCCGGCAACGTAAGGATCGAGCTGTAAATCGGCGCTTGAAAACCAGAACACGGCGGAAACATTCTTATCAATACCGGTAATTTTATTTTTCGCTGCGGCTTCACGTGCTTTAAGGCTGGCAATCAGCGCTTCGCCTTTATCCTGAACATCGAAGATTTTTGCCAGATCGGCGACTTCCTGATACACCATGGTGATATCAAACATCCCTTTACGGACACCATCACCACCATCTTCGTTATCTTTCGCACAGTCAGCTGGCGCGGTGTAAACAGGAACTTTCAGTTCACTAAACTGTTCATAAGAGGCAACTGTGCCAGCCGGGCCGATTTGCCACTCAAACTGGCTGGCGATCAGATCTGGTTTTTTAGCCAAAATCCCTTCAAAGCTCGGAATATTTTGCGCAATAACGGCAACTTTTTCATTTTCTGTTTTATAGGCGTCCAGTACCGGGCCAAACCACAATGAAGTACCGACGACGCGATCGGCAAGGCCTAATGAATAGAGGATCTCGGTACTGTTCTGACCCACCGTTGCCACGCGCGTTGGTGCCTGATTAAAGGTAATATCGCGGCCACAGTTTTTAATCGTCAGAGGATATTCGGTTTTTGCCGCGTCAGAAAAACCGGAAGCGAGCAGCAGAGCAGTGGTACCAAAAATTGCCAGAAGCGTTTTTTTAGAGGAGTAAAAGGTAGAATTAGCGTGCATTGTCATCGTCCCGTTGATGCCAGAATCTTAAGGTCTGGTCATGGCTCATTTCATTCCATATATCGGGAGGAGACATGAAGATAGATGACATTGAATCGTGAAATTTAAGAATAAAGATATGCGAAAAATGCAAGTAATACTGACTTAGCTAAAATCTTATTCATAAATACACTACTGCTGGTGTCAAATAATTCATCCCATGGACCATCCCGTCCACTCAATGGTATACATCATTGACAGCAGGTCTCCTGACTCACGGTAATCAGAATATCAGCCTTCCCATAAAGATAAACTTTACAGTGACCTGTGGCTTATTAGCCACACAAGGATATTCTGCATCCGCCTACAGTTGCGGGGGCAGTTATGGAATTGAATTAAATAATTCTCACCATATTCCTATTCATACACAAAATGTAATGAAATGCTATCGAAAGTGACTCTAACGGCAATTGTTAACAAGGTCAACCACGGAATGTAAGAGGTATAAAGATAATGTCGTTCTGAAAATAATCAGTAAAAACAATAGGATGTAGATGCATTGCTCTGTGTGTTGCTATAAATGAAAATAACAACAGAAAGATAAATGAGAATTGATTGATGTTGATCAAATTAAAAGCATGATTCAATCTCTGCGCATAAAACATATTGATTACCATCAAAAATGCTGCGGATTAGCGTTTGAGTCCTTTTTTGGCGAACTCTCCATATGTACCAATTGCCATTCATCCTGCATATCCATAATCACCTTAAAATTTTTACGCAACCAGAAGTGATAACCTCCTGGTAAAAAATGATGGGTATGAAGATACAAAATTTTATATTTATGTTGCTGGCAGAATACATCTGCTAAAGCAAACAATTGGCTGCCAATCCCCTGTCTACGATAGCGCTCATCCACGTAGCAACGACAAATTTCTGCCGTTTCACGCAAGTTATAGCGCCCACGCAGTTCAGTAATACGATCATTATATTGACATACTGCCAGTGTGGCGATTAATTCTTGTTTTTCACTCCATGCGCAAAGCAATAAATTTCTTTCCTGTAACAGATACTGTTGTTCGAGATCAAAGAGATCTTCTTCGGCAGAAGGCATGGATCTGCCGGCATTGAAGAATAAATTAAGATGCTCAATAAGGAACGACTGAACAGCAGGAATATCGGCGTGAGTCATCTCACTAAATCTAAATGGGATCATGGCATGCATAACTCAATCTTAGAATGGAAAACGATAATAACAATAAGCCTCCTTTAAAAACAATATTGAGCGGCAAGAGACAGAAATGCAATTATCTATGGTGCTATTCTGCATACGGATTATAAATGGGAATCGTAAGCCCCTGCTGCTGGCGACGGTAGTAGCCACGCCGCTGGTGAGGGGATATCTGGGGGGACCACAATCGGATGGTGAGGCGCTTTCTTGTGCCTGGTTCCCGTCGCGGTCCTCGCCTTTATCTGGCAGTGCACGTTTGCCATGAGCAACGTACTGCTTCTTTGCGCTGGGGTGCTGACGTTATTCACCGCAAGCCAGAAGACCAACACGCTGTGTTCCGTTTTACCACTTACCTGCACCACTAACTCTCAAAAATGAGAGGCCGATCCTCTGAGCAGGACTTTTGTCCTCAATCACCTCACAAACGTCTGGTTACAATCCCTGCATATCTTCAATACCCATAATTCAGGAATTGTTATGACTGCACATATGAATGCCAAGCCAGGGGATTTCGCGCCAACCGTTATTATGCCGGGCGATCCGCTCCGTGCTAAATTTGTTGCCGAAAATTATTTAATGGATTACCGCGAAGTCACCAATGTACGTAATATGCTGGGTTATACCGGTTTATATTTTGGGCAACCTGTTTCGGTGATGGGACATGGAATGGGCATTCCTTCAATGACGCTTTATGCCCATGAACTGGTACATGATTTTGGTGTGCAAAGAATTATTCGCGTCGGCAGTTTAGGCGCAACACAACATCATGTCAAAATGCGCGATATTATCCTGGCCGTCGCCGCCGGAACGGATTCAGTCACAAATTTAAAACGTAGCGCGGGCTATGCGATGGCAACATCTGCCTATTTCCCATTATTACAGCAGGCGTGGACGCTGGCACAGAAGGCGGGTATCGATATTAAAGTCGGCAATGTTTTCAGCGGCGATCTTTATTACGATCCTGACGAAAATTTAATACCGGCACTGGAAAAATTCGGTGTACTGGGTGTAGATATGGAAGTAGCAGGCTTATACGCTTTAGCGCATCAGTTTAATATTGAAGCGCTGGCTATTTTAACTGTCTCCGATCATTGCCTGACCGGAGAAGAAACAACGGCAGAAGAACGACAATTGACCTTTAACAACATGATTGAGCTGGCGCTAAATACTGCTGTTACCGCTTAGTTCCGGCTTTTAATTGAACCAATCAGAGATGGCATTATATGAAGAATAAAATAGCACTTACGCTGATTAGTTTTCTGGCAAATTTTATTATGGCAGGGTTTGCCAGTCAGTTCGGTATGCTAATCGAACCGATTGCAGTACGCTACGGTGCCGATGTGAATACCGTTGCTTCGATATTTTCGTTGCTCAATGGTGGAGCATTAGCCGGCACCATCGCCGCCTTTTTCCTGATTGAGAAAATCGGTGTGAAGCGTATGACGCTCATTATCTATTCGATAGTGTTCCTTTGCGCTCTGGTAATGCACTTAAGCCCTGGCTTATGGCCGGTGATGGTCGCCATGACCCTGGTGGGTTTTTGCGGTGGGATCGGTCTGTGCGTGGCAGGAACGATTGTGGTATCGGTCTGGCAGGATCGTATTCAAAGTACGATGCTGGTGGTGCAGGACGCCACTTTCAACGTCGCGGGTGTAGTTTTCCCGCTGATCACCACCTTCGCCCTGACGCACAATATGTCGTGGAGTTACAGCTATCTGAGCGTGGGTATGGTGGCCTTACTCACGCTGGGCGTTGTGGCGCTCACCCGCTTTACTGCCTGCGAGACGTCGCCCACGGCAGATCGGACAGACAAGGTAAAATCGGAGTGGAATCCAGGGATTATCAGCGGAGGCATTGGCCTGTTCTTAGGTATGCTGGCGCTGTACACCTTCCTGACCTGGGCACCATTATTTGTGAAGAACAAATTTGGCATTCCCTTTGAAGAAGCAGGAAATATTATTACGCAATACTGGGGCGCTGCGCTGGTCGGGGCATTAGTATCAACCGTCATTGTTTCTCGGGTGAAGATACATTATTTCCTGCTAAGTATTATTTTGCTGGCTAGCATTATTACCACAATTATCGTCACGAAGGATAATATCTCCGGGCTTGATTATCTGGCCTACAGTTACGGCTTTGTCTGTGCTGCGCTGTATAACTCATTTATTGCCTATGGTGTTTCTTTCGTGAAGCGTGCGAGCAGTCAGAACGTTTCTTATATTTTAATTAGCGGCAGTGCCGGGGCCATGTTTAGTCCAGCGATCAGCGCGCTCATGGAAAAAACAATGGGATTACAGAAAATTATGTACGCAATACCGGTGTTGTATTTAATTATCTTTGTTATGTTAATGGCGACATTAAAACTCAAACGTAATTAAAAGCACTAATAATACTTACCTCTTTAATTAAATAGCCAGTCGCCACACCATTTATATGGTGAGGCGATACTCAACCTTACTCAAAGGAATTGAAAATGCTGAAAAAGAATAAATTAATGATTAAAAAAACAATCCTGGGTGCAGTAGTGGCAATGAGCTGTATGCAAGCATTCGCGGCTGACTATACTGATGGCAACATCCGTAAAAATGATTTTAACTGGATGCAGATGAACTTAATGCAAAGTGTGGACGCGAAAGTGCCATATGGTATTCGCAATGACACCTATCTGGAATTGGAGTTTGGTGCACGCTCTGGCATTATCGATCTGTACGGTTATGTGGATTTCTTTGATATTTTGGATCGCGAGAAGGACGATCGTCACGGTGGTGATAACTTCTTTGCCAAGATATCTCCACGTTTTTCCCTGGACGCCATTTTTAATAAAGATTTATCCGTTGGGCCGTTTAACGAATTCTATATTGCAACGGTCAATAACATTGGCGACCGGGAATTATTTGAACATTACGTTGGTCTGGGTACAGATGTGAAGGTCCCGTGGTTTGGTCTGGTGGGAATGAACATCTATGCGCATTATGTTCGTGAAAACTACGGTGCGGATAACGAAGGAAAGTGGGATGGTTACATGTTCTCGACTAACTGGTCGACGCCATTCTATACCTTTGCCAACGGCAGTTATCTGAACTATCAGGGGTACTTTGACTACCAGTTCGCCGCGAATAAGATTGCTAATCAACCGTTATACAGCAATAACGCGATTGAATGGTATAACGGTATCTACTGGCATTCAGAGCATTATGCAGTCGGTTATGGCCTGAAGTATTTCCGTAACATGGCATTGATGGAAAACCACGGCGGAGCAGGGCGAACCACCGGGCTCGGTCACTATTTCAATCTCACCTATAAGTTCTGATTGCGCCGAAATGACACACCAATGCTCTGTTTACGAGAGTTGGTGTGTCAGTCAATGATGTCATTGCCGAGAAATTTACGCAGCCCATCCAGATCCTTAATTTCCAGTCCTTGCTTCGTTCGCGTTACCAGCCCGGCATCCGTCAGCGCTTTAACCGCCCGCCGATAGACCCGGTCGGTTGTGCCGAATCGCTCAGCTTCCTGGTATTTTTTATGGAAACCATCCATCGGCTGCTTGTTCTGATGCTGGCGATACAGGTCATACGCCACGTTATGTACGATAGGGTAGAGCATCCGGTGCAGGAAGATTTCCAGCATATCCTGATAATCAATCGCCATTGCACTGGCAAAAAATATCGCCAGTCTGGGATGCTGATTCAGCGCTTCTTCCAGACGGTCACAGCTGCACACCGCTACGGTCAGTGGTTCTTCCGCGACGATATCAAGCTGGCAGCGATACCCGGTAAAAAACTCCATTTCACCAAACAGCTGCTCGTCGCATTCCATGGCGCCCAACTGGAATCGGCGACCATTCTCCGCGCTGTAACGCAGCGAAATTCTTCCGGATTGCACCATGATCAGTCGATCGACAACCTGTCCCTGGCGGTATAGATACTCATCTTCCTGGAGAATCTGCGTTTCAGAGAGCAGTTCCTGAAATATCTTCTCAATCAAGGCATCATCCTGCTGCCAGATGTTGTGAAAACGACCTTTCGTGAGGGGTTTAAGCTGCATGACTCAACGTCTTATTGTTTAAGATAATTCTTATCTGAGACTGTATGCCATCTGCTGGGCAATGTCATTAAGAGCGCGGGGCGGATAATAAAAGGACCAGCACCATGCTGGTCCTGACACACTAAGGATGGCTGATAAAGCGAGACAGGCGCTGGCGCAGCAGGCGGTTTTCCTGGCGTAACTGAGCGTTCTCCTCCAGCAACGTCAGCGCAACGGCAATCCCTGGCCAGTCAAGTTCCAGCTCCTGACGAAGGCGCACCGCGCGACGCATTACAGTCAGCGCATGATCGTCAAACGTCTCGTCTTCATGGGGTTCTATCACCCCTAAGCCGACAATCTCATGCAGCTCTTCTTCTGACACACCGGTGTACAGACAAAATTCGGTAATGGTAAAAGTGACGGTAACGTTAGCCATTATGCTTTCCCCCACTCTTTGCGCGGATCAAAGGTCTTTTGTGCATCCGCCAGTTGTTGCCACAGGGCGGCACTGGCGTCGTCAGGTTTCGGTGGCATGACTATTTTGATCACCGCATACAAATCGCCGGTATGTTTTTTACTTACCAGACCCTTGCCTTTAATGCGTAGCCGCTGACCGGCCTGGCTGCCTGCAGGAATGGTCAGCAGGATGCTCTCTTTCAGCGTCGGAACGGTTACTTTCGCACCCAGCGCAGCTTCCCACGGCGCGAGGGGAACGACAACTTCCAGATCCTGATTAACGATATCGAACAGCGGATGCGGCGCAATATGAATCACCAGCCACAAATCACCGTTCGGCCCACCGTTTTCGCCGGGGGTGCCCTGGCCTTTCAGACGGATGCGCTGGCCGTTACCGACGCCAGCCGGAATTTTCACATTCAGCGTTTTAGGAATTTCTCGTTCTACCATGCCAAACGCATTGTAGACTGGCAGGTTGTAACTGATAGTGCGGCTATGCTCAGTAAGCGTTTCTTCGAGGAATACGGCAACTTCGATTTCGATGTCGTGCCCGCGGCTGGCAGGGCGCTGGCGCGACTGGTGCGCACGCTGACCAAAAATGGAGGAGAAGATATCGTCGAAATCTTCGGCGCTGTAGCTTTGATTCTCTCCTTGCTGGAATTGACGGCTGAACTGTGGGTCGTTGCGGTGCTGCCACAGCTGGTCGTACTCGGCGCGTCGCTGCTCATCACTCAATACTTCCCAGGCTTCTGCAACCTCTTTAAACCGGGCCTCCGCGTCAGTCTCTTTGCTGACATCAGGATGATATTTACGGGCGAGTCGACGATAGGCGGTCTTGATTGTCTTGAGATCGTCTGTCGGTTTCACGCCCATAATGGCGTAATAATCCTTTAATTCCATAGCGTTCTCTCGTGTAAATCAACACTTGCAGAAGGTGAACCCTGACAACAGGTATCACCGCTAAGTTTAGGGTAATCCTGATAACGGCGAATGCCAACCGGGAAGGGAGGATATTGCGATAAACGATGCAGGCATTGCACCACCAACAGCGCAGTTGAGGTTACGGCATCTGTTGTGTGGTGCGAAAAATGAGATTAGCTAAACATCAGGATTTGCTTATCAGGAAGCGGACCGTATCAGCATAGTTTTGCACGAATGCATTAAGGTCATCAGACTTCAGTCCTTTTGGATTGATCATATATTTTCCGTTGATAAAAATGGCGGGCACACCGGTTAAATCAACTGCCTTCGCCATTTCTTGCTGCTTAGCGGTCAGTGATTTCACGGCAAAGCTATTCCATGCCGCATCATAATCACTGGCGCTGACGCCCGCGCTGATAAATACGTTACGAATATCGTCCGCTGTTTTAACGGTTTGTTTTTTCTGAACGGCATCAAAAAGCAACGGCTTAACTTTATCTTGTACGTTTAACAGCATGGCGACGGACCAGGCGTGGGTCATGTCTTGCCCCAGCGGTCCTAAAAAGTCGACGTGGTATTCGGTGAGTTTGACATCTGCAGGCAATACTTTTTTCACGTTATCAGTGATTTCAAAAACTTCATCGTACTGATAACAGGAAGGACAGTAGAATGAGAAAAACTTCAGCGCCGGCGGTGCGGAAGCGACAGGTTTTTCCAGGGTGATATACTCTTTGCCGTCGGTAAATGATGCTGCCTGAGCGCTAACTGTAAAAAGTAACCCAATCAGGGGTAATAAATATTTTTTCATTTCCATATACTCTAAATAACATTTAATAAACAAATCTTCTGCTAATGAATACGTTATTCATTGCGCCTGGATATAATAATGGAATCTTCTGAAAATACGCTGACCCTTACTTTCATTTACGCATCAGTACGTAGCGGGCATTATTTGTGTGCTGTCATTGAATTATCTACATGCATTCTTCGTAAATAGTGAATGATAACTTGCGTGATATTTCCAGGGGTATTTTTAGCAATGTTATAGTGTAATAAAAGAAGACGTAATATGATTAATTATCATTTCGTTTTTAAAGCGTGAATAGCAAGGTATTGCGCTAAGTTCTGCAAATACCCCCGTAGATTTTCTTTTTCTTGTCGTGCGTGAATGAATAGGGTAAGTGTCAGAGATGAGCAACCCAAATGGATATCGCTATGATTGACCACCTGGATCACCTGGTACTAACCACCAATCATGAAGAGGCTTGCGTTCGTTTCTATGTCGAGCTTTTAGGCATGAGGCTGGAAACCTTCGCGCAAGGTCGGAAAGCCTTCGTCTTTGGCAATCAGAAAATCAATCTCCACATTCGGGGAAAAGAGTTTGAACCCAAAGCCTACGCGCCAACGCCGGGGGCGCTGGATTTGTGTTTTATCACCACGCGTACGCTGGAAGAGGTGATGGAGACGTTTCAAACCCACGGAGTCGAGATTATTGAAGGGCCCGTTGCACGTACCGGTGCGACAGGACCTATTCGCTCGGTGTATGTCAGGGATCCCGATCTCAATCTGATTGAAATCGCGGTATATCCAGCAGATAGCAGGACATAACTTTACAGCGTAAAGGTTGCCAAAACCTGGCGAGTGGTTAAGATAACTCGCATCAATGAGTGAGGGTATAATGGCGAAACGTCAACGGATGGGATGGTGGTTCCTCTGTCTGGCATGTGTTGTGGTGATGGTTTGCACCGCACAACGCATGGCGGGCCTGCACGCGTTGCAGATGGATACCGCCGTTACAAGCGTTGCCGCCAGCGCGCAAGTGCAGACCGACGAGGCCTCACCCGTTACCCCTTGTGAACTGAGCGCGAAGTCATTACTGGCTGCGCCACCCGTACTGTTTGAAGGTGCTATTCTGGTGCTGTGCCTGCTGCTGTCATTGCTGGCGCCAGTACGGGCGTTTCGTCTACCTTTTTTCCCACCGCGAGCCATCTCGCCGCCCACTCTCCGGGTGCATCTCCGATTTTGCGTCTTCCGTGAATGACAGAACAGCCGTTGCTGACTGTTAGATAATTATTCACGGAGAAAAACTATGATGACTGTTTTCAGACAGGCGTTGCTCTGTCTGTTATTGCTATGGCTGCCCGTATCCTGGGCGGCTGAACCCGGCTGGCTGCGTTCACCCGATAACGATCACGCCAGCGTGCGGTTACGCGCTGATACGTCCGCAGGCGGAGAAACCCGTCTGCTGCTGGATGTCAAACTGGAGGACGGCTGGAAAACCTACTGGCGTTCTCCGGGCGAGGGGGGCGTTGCGCCTGCTATCGCCTGGAAAGGGGAAATGCCTGCGGTCGACTGGTCCTGGCCAACCCCTGCTCGTTTTGAGGTCGCCAATATCACTACCCAGGGGTATCACGATAAGGTGACGTTTCCGATGGTGGTGCGCGGTAGAGCGCCCGCCACGCTCAGCGGCGTTTTGACGCTATCTACCTGTAGCAACGTTTGCCTGTTGACGGATTTTCCTTTTTCCGTGACGCCCACAGCCCAGGACCCGACTTTTGCACATGACTATGCTCAGGCGATGGGACAGATCCCACTTGCCAGCGGCCTGACCGATACTCTGAGCGCTGGCGCACGGGCGGGAGAGTTAGTCGTCGAGGCTCACCGTGCGGGAGGCTGGACTGAACCAGGGCTATATCTGGATGCCGTTGATGATACAGATTTTGGCATGCCGCAAATCCATGTTGAGGGGGAGACGTTACGCGCCACGGTACCTGTACATGACGGTTGGGGAGAAGGCGCGCCGGATCTGCGTGGTAAGTCAGTCACGCTGGTGCTGGCAGATAACGGTGTTGCCCAGGAGAGTCGTCTGGCGATTGGCGAAGCCCCGGTTGTTAAGAACGCCTCACTCCCACTGTGGCAAGTGGTGCTCATGGCACTGCTGGGTGGTTTGATCCTCAATCTGATGCCTTGTGTGTTACCGGTTCTCGGCATGAAGCTGGGCTCTATTTTGCTGGTCGAGGAAAAAAGTCGTCGCCAGATCCGTCGTCAGTTCCTCGCATCGGTAGCCGGAATACTGGTCTCGTTTATGGCACTGGCGCTATTGATGACGGTGCTGCGTTTAACCAATCAGGCCCTTGGCTGGGGGATCCAGTTTCAGAATCCATGGTTCATTGGCGTCATGGTACTGGTGATGCTGACGTTCAGCGCCAGCCTGTTCGGGTGGTTTGAATTCCGCCTGCCTTCTGCAATGACCACCACGCTGGCGACTCACGGCGGCAACGGACTGTCGGGACATTTCTGGCAAGGTGCATTTGCGACACTGCTTGCCACGCCGTGCAGTGCCCCGTTTCTGGGAACGGCGGTGGCGGTAGCATTGACCGCTTCGCTGCCGACGTTGTGGGGATTGTTTATCGCACTTGGGCTGGGGATGAGCTTACCGTGGCTGCTGGTGGCCCTGCGTCCCGGTCTGGCGCTGCGTTTGCCGCGACCTGGGCGGTGGATGAATATTTTGCGGCGTCTGCTTGGCGTGATGATGCTGGGTTCGGCTATCTGGCTTGCGACGTTGCTGCTCCCACACTTAGGGTTTAGCGGACAAAGTAGCGCTAAAGAAAGCGTGAACTGGCAACCGCTAAGCGAGCAGGCGATTGAGGGGGCGCTGGCGCAACATAAGCGCGTGTTCATTGACGTCACAGCCGACTGGTGCATCACCTGTAAGGTAAACAAATACAACGTGTTGCATAAAGAAGACGTACAGGCCGCATTGCAACAGCCGGATGTGGTGGCGCTGCGCGGCGACTGGACACTCCCTTCTGAAGCTATTACCGAATTTCTAAAAAAACGCGGCCAGGTTGCTGTGCCGTATAACCAAATTTATGGCCCCGGTCTGCCGGATGGCCAGGCGTTACCCACGTTGTTAACCCGCGATGCGGTACTGCAAACGTTGAATGATGCCAAAGGAGTAACCCCATGAAAATGATGATTGTTCTGCTGTTAACCCTGTTTTCTGCCGTCAGTATCGCGAAAGAGCCTGCGCCGTTTACCCCGGAACAGGAAAAGCAAATTGAAGCATTAATTCAGGAAGCCTTGTTTAACGATCCCAACAGCCCGCGTATTGGCGCGAAGCAGGCGAAACTGACCCTGATAAACTTCACCGATTACAACTGCCCATACTGCAAGCAGTTGGATCCCATGCTGGAAAAAATTGTGCAGAAATACCCTGACGTGGCGGTAGTGATTAAACCGCTACCGTTTAAAGGTGAAAGCTCGGAACTGGCGGCGCGGACCGTGTTGACCACCTGGCATCAGCATCCGCAGCAGTTTCTGGCGCTACATGAAAAACTGATGCAGAAGAAGGGCTACCATACCGACGTCAGTATCAAGCAGGCGCAGGAAAAAGCGGGGGCCAGTCCGGTGACGCTGGATGCCCAAAGTGCTGAAACGCTGAGTACTAACCTGCAACTGGCGAGACTGGTGGGTGTGCAGGGAACTCCCGCAACGATTATTGGTGATGAACTTATTCCCGGTGCGGTGTCGTGGGAAACCCTTGAGGAAGTGGTAAAAGAAAAACTGGCGGCGGCCAATGCTAAGTAAATTGCGCCGCTGGCTGCGCGAAGGGCTGATCTTACTGGCATTGTTAGCGGGGGCGATGCTGTTGATGGATGTCTGGCGCGCGCCGCAGCTCCCAGCCTCCTTTGACAGCACACCGTTACAAACGCTGGATGGTGAAACCGTCACGCTGGCGGCGCTCAGCAAAGACGAGCCGGTGTTGCTTTATTTCTGGGCGAGCTGGTGCGGCGTATGCCGCTTCACGACGCCGGAAGTCGCCAGGCTGCGTTCGGAAGGGGAAAATGTGATGACCATTGCGTTACGTTCCGGAAATGAAGCTGAGGTATCTCGCTGGCTGTCGCGTAAAGGCGTGGACTTTCCGGTCATCAATGATGCGAACGGGGCCATTTCCCGCAGTTGGGCAATCAGCGTCACGCCCACGCTGGTGGTGATGTCACAAGGTCGGGTGATATCAACCACCAGCGGCTGGACCAGCTACTGGGGCATGAAACTTCGGTTGTGGTGGGCGAAAACGTTCTGATAAATGTGCCGGGGAAACCCGGCATTTTTTATGGCGTCGCCCTCCCCAGGAAGGCATATTTCGTTGCCTGACGAAGCAAACACGGTGATTAACGTCCAGAATCAGTTATCTTCTCTTTTCCAGGAAAGTGCAACATGACGAGTTCTTTAGCGTTTGGACCCGCTCTGGTGGTGATGATTGCCGCCACATTTGTTCTCGCCGGGATGGTGAAAGGCGTTACGGGTATGGGGTTACCCACCGTGGCTATGGGGATCCTCGGATCGCTGATTTCGCCGGTTGCCGCGGCGGCCATGCTGTTATTGCCTTCGCTGATAAGCAATTTGTTCCAGTTTGGCGGTGGTGGAAATACACGCCAATTACTCAAACGACTGTGGCCAATGCTGTTGACAGTTGTGGTGGCGACTCTGCTTGCCAGCGCCTGGATTACCGGGGGTGATACCACCCGAACCCAGTTTGCGCTCGGTGTGGCGCTGGTGGCCTACGCTATCTGGACGCTGGCGGGAAAGAAAATCGCGGGGGCCCCGCAGCGTGAAAAACCGTACTCCCTCGTTATTGGATTTGTGACCGGCTTATTGACCGGCGGAACCGGGGTGTTTGTGATGCCCGCCGTACCCTGGATCCAGTCCCTCGGCTTTGAGAAAGATGAACTGGTGCAGGCACTCGGGATCTCTTTTACCTTTTCGACCCTGGCATTGGCGCTGGGTCTGTGGTGGCATAACGCGCTGCCCGTACAATCGCTAAGCTTGTCGGCTTTGGCCATTGTTCCTGCGCTGATTGGCCAATGGATAGGAACCCGTGTACGACGGGTTATTTCTCCGCTCGTGTTTAAACGCTGTTTTCTGTTTTGTCTGGTCGGGTTGGGTACCGAGATGATGCTGCGTGTTGTGTGACCGGTGCGGTGACTTTGCGCGACTTTCATGGCATCGTTAATTCAGAGATTCAGGGCCAATGAGGTCGTTATGGCATCCGTGATGTTACATGAAGAAGAGGGTGATCTGGAGTCGCAAATGGCACTCACTGCGGCAGTGATGGCCGATAAATCGCGCTCGCGTATGTTGTGCGCCCTAATGGATGGCTGCGCCTGGACTGCAACTGAGCTCAGCGCGGTGGCGGATATATCCGCGTCGACCGCCAGCGCGCATCTGGCGCGTCTGTGCGAACAACGTTTTGTTGTCGCGTTGGCGCAGGGCAGACATCGTTATTTTCGCCTTGCAGGTTCCGATATCGCTGAACTGCTGGAACGCCTGATGGGCGTTGCGTGGGCGACATCAACGCCCCGCAGAATCACTACACCGCCAGGTTTGCGCCATGCCCGCACCTGCTACGACCATCTCGCCGGAGAGGTCGCGGTGAGGTTGTTCGATACGCTGGTTTCCCGTCAGTGGTTAACGCCGGATGGTGAAACGCTGACTCCTCTTGGCCAGGAAAAGCTGGCACAGATGGGGATTGTCCTGGCGGCGGGCTCATCCCGGCGGAAGTTAACCTGCGGTTGTCTGGACTGGAGCGAACGACGTTATCATCCTGGTGGTGTGCTTGGCGCAACGCTGCTGCGCTGGTTCAGTGAACAGCGATGGATAAAAACCGAACAGGGCAGCCGCCACGTCACCTTCACACCTCTTGGCATTCGCAAACTCGAAACCGAGTTCGGTGTTAAAACGTCACGATAGATGGTCTGTTTTGCGAAAGCGTTCCCGGAAATATGTCATATTTCTGTCACACTCTGTTGTGATTGATAACAACAAGAGGTCGTAGGGATGAATAAATCGTTAATCGCCACAGCCGTGGCAGGGGCTGTATTATTGTCAACCGCCGCGCAGGCGCAGACCGCGCCGGAAGGTTATCAGCTTCAGCAAGTATTGATGATGAGTCGGCATAACTTACGCGCACCTTTAGCCAATAATGGCAGCGTTCTTGAACAATCCACCCCCAAACAATGGCCAGAATGGGATGTCCCCGGTGGACAACTCACCACCAAAGGCGGTGTGCTGGAAATCTATATGGGCCACTACATGCGAGAGTGGCTGGCAGAGCAGGGGATGGTGAAATCGGGCGAATGCCCAGCGCCGGACACGGTTTATACCTACGCTAACAGCCTGCAGCGTACGGTCGCCACGGCGCAGTTCTTTGTCACCGGTGCTTTCCCTGGTTGCGATGTTCCGGTCCATCATCAGGAAAAAATGGGCACCATGGATCCTACCTTTAATCCGGTGATCACCGATGATTCCGCCGTCTTCAGCCAGCAGGCCGTTCAGGCCATGGAGAAAGAGCGTAGTAAAATGCAGCTCAACGACAGCTATCAGCTGCTTGAGCAAATAACTGACTACAAAGACTCACCGTCTTGCAAAGAAAAACAACAGTGTTCCCTGACCGATGCCAAAGATACGTTTAGCGCGAAATACCAGCAGGAGCCAGGCGTTTCGGGGCCGCTGAAGGTTGGGAATTCGCTGGTTGATGCCTTCACGCTGCAATATTACGAAGGCTTCCCAATGGACAAAGTTGCCTGGGGCGAGATTAAATCCGATCAGCAGTGGAAGGTTCTGTCGAAGCTGAAAAACGGCTATCAGGACAGCCTGTTCACCTCCCCGGAAGTGGCGCAGAACGTCGCCAAACCACTGGTGAAATATATTGATAATGCGCTGGTTACTGAACGCGCGAAAGCACCGAAAATAACCGTGCTGGTGGGGCATGATTCAAATATCGCTTCGCTGCTCACCGCGCTGGATTTTAAACCGTACCAACTTCACGATCAGAACGAGCGTACGCCGATTGGCGGGAAGATTGTCTTCCAGCGCTGGCATGACAGCAATGCAAATCGTGATCTGATGAAAATCGAGTATGTGTATCAGAGCTCGCAGCAGTTGCGTAATGCAGATGTCCTGACGCTGAAATCCCCGGCGCAGCGTGTAACGCTGGAGCTGAAAGGATGTCCGATAGATGCGGATGGTTTTTGCCCGATAGATAAGTTCGACAGCGTGCTGAATGAGGCGGCTAAGTAAAAGAAAAACTCCCCCGTGTTCGCGGGGGAGTCTGAGCACTAGACGTTTTTACGTTCGATAGTCTGTTCACCCCAAAAGAGCGAATCTTTGTCTGTTTTTTCAAAGGCTTTGATGAGTACCTCATCGCTACCTTCTTCCCAAATTTTTTCCGCCAGTTTCTCGTCATAATTTGCGACTTCAAAAATGGCTTCGGCTATTTCCGGCGATGTATTGCGCAGACTTGCCCATTCGCCGACGCGATGGGCTTTCGCTTCTTGAGTTGGCATTCGAATCCTCCTGTTGAAGATTAGCCGTTGAGTTTTACTGCCAGACCTGCGACATATTCACCCTGATAGCGGGCGATAGATAATTCTTCCTGACTTGGCTGGCGGGAGCCGTCGCCTCCGGCAATGGTGGTTGCACCGTAAGGGGTACCGCCGCGAACTTGAGAGACATCAAACAGCTCTTGCGCTGCGTAACCGATAGGCACAATTACCATCCCATGGTGGGCAAGCGTAGTCCAGGTTGATGTAATGGTTTGTTCCTGACCGCCGCCGGTTCCCGTTGAGCTGAATACGCTGGCGAGTTTGCCGTACAGGCCGCCAGAGGCCCACAGCCCGCCAGTCTGGTCAAGGAAGGTACGCATCTGACCGGACATATTACCAAAGCGCGTGGGGGTACCAAAAATGATGGCGTCGTAATCAGCCAGTTCTTGCGGGGTTGCGACTGGTGCGTTTTGTGTTTTGCCGCCAGCCTTAAGGAAAATCTCGGGCTGCATGGTCTCTGGTACACGCTTAATAATCACTTCCGCGCCATCTACCTTATTTGCGCCTTCTGCGACTGCGTGGGCCATAGTTTCAATGTGTCCGTACATAGAATAATAAAGCACCAGAACTTTTGCCATTTTACACTACTCCTCGAGTTAACCGTGTCCGTAGCGATTCGCTACCTACCTTTAAAGATATGACGTACTGTCAGGAGTGCAAATTTCACAATCACTTCTTTGATTTATAACAATTTTTATAACAACCTGCTTTGTAGCAAAATGATACATATTTAACCGGGTAGAATTCGGTAGTCATAAGAAAGACTTATTAATTTCTTGGGGTGATTATTTCTTTGCCACTCTTGATCCTGTTGCAGGATATTACAGTTAGCGTCTTCCCAGTCCACGCTTCACTATGCTTAATCCCACGCAGTTATTTTCAGGGCATCGCCCGTAACGCTGCGTGAGGTATCACTCCTCAGTACCTATGCAATATGATGTCTAATCAATGACGGAGGTCAGTAATGGCAAACCATCGGGGCGGTTCCGGCAACTTTGCGGAAGACCGCGAAAGAGCATCAGAAGCAGGTCGAAAAGGTGGCCAGCACAGCGGGGGCAACTTTAAGAATGACCCGCAACGCGCTTCAGAGGCAGGCAAAAAAGGGGGCAAAAATAGCCACGGCAACAACAAATCGTAATTGTCGGGCTATCTGTCAGATATGTCGTGACGGCTGAGTATCAGAGACAGACGTTACGTAGCCACCGCCGCCGGGTCCTTCCGGCGGTTTTTTTTGTCTGCAAGGTTGAACTGTAACAAAACGCAACGCAGACTAATGACATTCAGTTAATCGGGTGTCTCATGTCATTACTCTCTCGTTATTCCTTTTCTGTTAAACCTCAGGAAGCGATCCTCATTGTGATCACCATGTTCTGGGGTGGCACATTTTTGGCGGTGCAATATGCCGTTACCCTGAGCGGGCCTTTTTTCTTTGTCGGTGTGCGTTTTGCCACTGCCGCGCTGGCGGTCGCGCTTTTGTCGTTACACACATTGCATAAGCTGACGTGGCTGGAAGTCAAAGCTGGGGTTGCAATCGGTATCTCAATTGCGCTGGGCTATAGCCTGCAAACCTGGGGGCTACAGTTTATTCCCAGCAGTAAATCGGCGTTTATTACCGCGATGTACGTACCGTTGGTGCCGCTTTTACAATGGCTATGCCTGGGGCGCATGCCTGGCCTGATGCCGTGCGTCGGCATTGTGCTGGCCTTTATCGGATTGATTTTTCTTGCCGGACCGGGAGGCAATTTACTGGCTTTAGGCGAAGGCGAGTGGATCACGCTCGCCGGCGCGGTGGCGATTGCGGCAGAAATTATCCTGATTAGCGCGTGGGCGGGAAAAGTGGATGTACGTCGGGTAACGGTAGTGCAACTGGCAACCGCTTCGATAGTGGCGTTTATGGCGATGGGACCGGCCGGAGAGACCGTACCACCAATGTCTACCGGATTGCTTGTGGTGGCGCTGGGGCTGGGGATTTTTAGCGCGATTATTCAGGTCACCATGAACTGGGCGCAGCGCAGTGTTTCGCCGACGCGCGCAACGGTTATTTATACCGGTGAGCCGGTGTGGGCGGGGATCTTTGGCCGTCTGGCGGGTGAACGTTTACCGCTACTTGCATTGCTTGGTGCGGCATTCATTATTGTTGGCGTACTGGTCAGCGAGCTGAAGTTCAAAAAGAAAAAAGCGCTTGGACAAGAGGCGCCGCCGGAATCGCTTTAATTTAACCATTCACCGCGTGATTTGGTATGCTGACGCCCTCACAAGAAGGAGAGGGCGCATGGTCCAACGCGCAGAGAAAAAAACAGGTAAGCGCTCGCAGGCCGTCAGTGCAAAACGCCAGGCCATCTTAACTGCGGCATTAAATATCTTCTCCCAATATGGGATCCACGGCACTCGCCTGGAGCAGGTGGCAGAGCAGGCGGGCGTGTCAAAAACCAATTTACTTTATTACTACCCGTCAAAAGAGGTGCTTTATATCGCCGTTTTACGGCAGATCCTCGACATCTGGCTAGCTCCATTGAAAGCTTTTCGCGAAGACTTTGCACCGCTGGTGGCCATTAAAGAATACATTCGCCTTAAGCTGGAAGTGTCGCGCGATTACCCTCAGGCCTCACGGTTGTTTTGTATGGAGATGCTGGCCGGTGCGCCTTTATTGATGGCTGAACTGGAGGGGGATCTCAAAACGCTAATTGATGAGAAATCTGCGCTGATTGCTGGTTGGATCAAAAGCGGAAAACTGGCTCCGGTCGATCCGCATCATCTGATTTTTATGATTTGGGCTTCAACTCAGCACTACGCCGATTTTGCCCCACAGGTAGAGGCGGTGACGGGCGCAACGCTGCGTGATGAAGCCTTTTTTAACCAAACGGTGGAGAGCGTACAGCGGATGATTATTGAAGGGATCCGCGTGCGTTAACTGGCCGGCGGTAACGGGCAGCTTAAATCGCCTTCTTCACACTGCAAGAGCGAGGCGAGAAACGCTTCGCGCTCGTTGGTCTTATCCGTCAGGCACTGGCTGGAAATCATCGTCTGAACGCTACCGCCTTCGGTACCGGAACTGATTAATGCACAATCTGCATCGCGCAAAGTTATCCATGATATTTGCGCTTTTTTCAGTAAATCGCGCTGGGTTGGGGCCGCGCGCTTTAGCGCATTCTGGTACGTTTCATTAAGTTTGGCGTCGGCCGCCTTATACTGCTCTGCCGCACAGGTGTTCATCTCAATCTGCGTGTTCGCGTTGGCGCAGTCATCCGCCAACGCCTGGCCGCTCAGCAGCAGCGCTGCACATGTCAGTACGATTCGTTTCATGCTTCCCTCTGGCTTCATAAAAAAAGGCCCCGTTACCGGAGCCTTAATTAACCACAACCTTAGCCGATTGTCATCAGGCTGGCGTTCCCCCCAGCTGCGGCGGTATTGACGCTCAGGGAGCGCTCAATATACAACCTTTCCAGCAGGATATTGCTTTCGCCGCGGGCAAAGCCCTGGACTGACACAATCGCCCCTTCGCGGGCCGCCACTGCTTCACACAGTGCGCGAAGCTGATCGGAATCGCCGTGGAAAATAACCGCATCAAACGGCTGCGTGGCGATGTTGTCCGCTTTGGCAAACTGAATGCGCCCGGAAACCGCGGCTGGCAGGCGTTTTGCCAGGTCGCGATGGAACGTATCATCTGGCCAAAGGATTAAGCTACCAACGGAAGTTACAGCGGCAACTTGTACCAGTGCGTCCTGTTCGTCATCGGCGATACACAGCACGCGTTCGCGCGGCAACAGCGTCCAGGTATTGCGCTCGCCGGTTGGGCCTGGCAGCAGACGCTGGGTACCGGCCTGCGCCAGTTCACCAAACTGTTGGCAGAGCGCACGCAGTGCTGGACGATCGGTTGCCCATTCGCTAAGCGCTTCCAGCGGCTGAACGAGCGCCGTTTTAAGCTGTGCATCGACCGGGTATTCAGCATCCTGACGGGCAAGCGTAATGCCTAACGCATTTTCCGGACGGTTTGCCAGCAGGCGGTACAGATACAGCGGTCCACCCGCTTTTGGCCCGGTTCCTGACAAGCCTTCGCCACCGAATGGCTGCACTCCGACGACGGCGCCGACCATATTGCGGTTAACGTACAGGTTCCCCACATGTGCCGAACCCGTGACCTGGGCGATGGTTTCATCGATACGGGTGTGCACGCCCAGCGTCAGGCCGTAGCCGGAGGCATTAATTTGCTCAATCAGGCTGCCCAGATTGTTGCGGGTGTAACGCACCACGTGCAGTACCGGACCGAACACCTCTTTTTGCAATTCGTCGAAGCTTTCCAGCTCGATAAGCGTCGGCGCGATAAAGGTACCGGTTTGCCATTCACGCGCATCGTCGCTGTTTTCACGCACGGCCTGGAACACCGGACGCCCTTTGGCGCGCATGGCCTGAATATGGCGCTCAATATTGGCTTTGGCTTCTTCATCGATTACCGGTCCAATATCGGTGGTCAGACGGCCCGGGTTACCCATGCGACATTCCGCCATCGCGCCACGCAGCATTTTCAGCGTATGGTCGGCGACATCGTCCTGCAGACACAGGACGCGAAGCGCGGAGCAGCGCTGTCCGGCGCTGTCAAAGGCAGAAGCCAGAACGTCGACCACGACCTGTTCCGTTAACGCAGAAGAGTCGACGATCATGGCGTTCATCCCGCCGGTTTCGGCGATAAGCGGGATTGGGCGCCCCTGAGCATCGAGGCGGGTCGCGATATTGCGTTGCAACAGCGTGGCGACTTCCGTTGAGCCGGTAAACATGACGCCGCGTACGCGCTCATCGGAAGTGAGCTGCGCCCCAACGGTTTCACCCTGACCAGGCAACAGTTGCACCACGCCCGGCGGTACACCTGCTTCGAGTAAAATGGCAATACCCTGGGCGGCAATCAGCGGGGTTTGTTCCGCGGGTTTGGCCAGCACGCTGTTGCCTGCCGCCAGCGCGGCGGCAATCTGTCCGCTGAAAATAGCCAGCGGGAAGTTCCACGGGCTGATACAGACCACCGGCCCTAACGGACGATGGGTTTCATTATCAAAGTCATCGCGGACCTGACCGGCATAATAGTGCAGGAAGTCTACCGCTTCGCGCACTTCCGCAATGGCATTGCTGAAGGTTTTGCCCGCTTCGCGCACCAGGATGCCAATCAATTGCTGCATCTGGCCTTCCATCAGAACGGCGGCGCGATGCAAAATAACGGCGCGCTCTTGTGGCGGTGTGGCGAACCAGATCGGCGCGTTATTTACCGCGTTCTGCAATGCCTGTTCCACTTCGCTGTGGGTTGCTTCACGCACGTAACCGACAATGTCTTTCGGTTCGGCCGGGTTGACGACTGGGGTCATTTCACCGTCAGCAACCGGATGTTCGAGCATCGGTTTAGCGTGCCATTTTTGCAGCGCGCTGTTGAGCAGGGCGGAGGACAGCGAGGCCAGACGATGTTCGTTTGCTAAATCCAGACCGCCTGAGTTTTCACGGCCTTTACCGTACAGATCACGCGGCAGGGCAATCTTCGGATGCGGCAGCCCGGCCTGGCCTTCCTGCTGCGCCAGTTTTTCAACGGCTTCGACCGGATCGGCTACCAGTTCATCCAGCGGCAGGGTAGTGTCTGCAATACGGTTGACGAATGAAGTGTTGGCGCCGTTTTCCAGCAGACGACGCACCAGATATGCCAGCAGCGTTTCATGCGTGCCTACCGGTGCATAAATGCGGCATGGACGATTCAGTTTGCCATCGGCAACTTTACCGGTGACCTGCTCATACAGCGGTTCGCCCATACCGTGCAGGCACTGGAACTCGTACTGACCTGGATAATAGTTTTGACCGGCCAACTGATAAATCGCCGCCAGCGTATGGGCGTTGTGGGTAGCGAACTGCGGGTAGATCAGATTCGGCACCGCAAGCAGTTTTTTCGCACAGGCCAGATAGGAAACGTCGGTGTAGACCTTACGGGTATAGACCGGATAACCTTCCAGACCGTCCATTTGCGCACGTTTGATTTCGCTATCCCAGTAGGCGCCCTTAACCAGACGGATCATCAGGCGACGGCGGCTGCGCGTGGCGAGATCAATCAGGTAGTCGATAACATACGGGCAGCGCTTCTGGTAGGCCTGAATAACAAAGCCGATACCGTTCCAGCCCGCCAGTTCAGGTTCAAAGCACAGTTTTTCCAGCAAATCGAGGGAGATCTCCAGTCGGTCGGCCTCTTCAGCATCGATATTGATACCGATGTCGTACTGGCGGGCCAGCAGAGTAAGCGACTTCAGACGCGGATAGAGTTCATCCATCACGCGGTCATACTGCGCGCGGCTATAACGCGGATGCAGCGCCGACAGCTTGATAGAAATGCCTGGCCCTTCATAGATGCCGCGACCATTTGAGGCTTTACCAATGGCGTGGATTGCCTGTTGGTACGAAACCATATAAGCCTGGGCATCGGCGGCAGTCAGAGCCGCTTCGCCCAGCATGTCGTAAGAGTAGCGGAAACCTTTTTCTTCCAGTTTACGGGCGTTAGCCAGCGCTTCAGCGATAGTCTCTCCGGTGACGAACTGCTCGCCCATCAGGCGCATTGCCATGTCGACACCTTTACGTACCAGTGGTTCACCGCTCTTGCCGATAATACGGTTGAGTGAGCGTGAAAGGCTGGCTTCATTATGCGTAGAAACCAGACGACCGGTAAACAACAGCCCCCAGGTCGCCGCGTTGACGAACAGGGACGGGCTGCGTCCAATGTGTGACTGCCAGTTGCCGTTGCTGATTTTGTCGCGGATTAACGCATCGCGGGTCGCCTTATCAGGAATACGCAGCAGGGCTTCGGCCAGGCACATCAGCGCGACGCCTTCCTGCGAAGAAAGTGAGAATTCCTGCAATAAACCCTGTACCATCCCGGCGCGGCCGCTGGCGGTCTTCTGGTTACGCAGTTTGTCGGCCAGATCGTATGCCAGCTTGTGCGCTTGCTCCGCGATGGGTTGCGGCAGACGAGCCTGCTCCATCAGCATTGGCACGGCATCGGTTTCGGCTCGGCGGTACGCGGCGGTGATTGCTGCACGGGAAACAGACTGCGGCAGGATCTGTTCGGCAAATTCCAGGAAAGGCTGGTGCGCTTCATTCTGCGGCGTGGTTGACTCCTCACCCTCATTCGCGGCACCCGCCAGCAGGGCCGGCAGTTCAGGAAGCGCGTCGTCATTTTCCAGTCTTTCGAGATAATTAAAGATGGCTTGCTTGATCAGCCAATGTGGCGTGCGATCGATTCGTGATGCTGCTGTTTTAATACGCTCGCGAGTGGCGTCATCCAGTTTAACCCCCATCGTGGTGGTTCCCATGCCGTTTACTCCTGTTGTACTGAAATACGGGGCTGATAGTTACCGAGAAATATCCACTATGTTGCAACTTTGTGCAACCGTGTTAAATGTGACTTGGTTTGCAAGCTTGGAAATGAATGAAATGTTAATAAATATGAGTCTTATGATGTGGGCTGTAAAAATTACAGAATCTTTTTCTCTGCGGTAGTTAACACTTTTAAAAGGTGCAACCGAAAAAAATGTGAGAGAGTGCAACCTACAGAAAAATGCTATCTACTCTGGATCAAATTTGATGTAAATGGTGTGTTAAATCGATTGTGAATAACCATCGCTTCCGGCAGGATACGGTCGCCCTGGTCAACATAGATATCTTTGCCACGTTCCGGCAGGGTAATAAAACAGCAAGCCACGGCATTGCTGATACATAATTTTGGAGAGTTTTGATGGCTATTAGCACACCGATGTTAGTGACATTCTGTGTCTATATTTTCGGCATGATATTGATAGGGTTTATTGCATGGCGTTCAACCAAAAACTTTGACGATTACATTCTGGGTGGACGCAGTCTGGGTCCATTCGTGACCGCGTTATCTGCTGGGGCATCTGACATGAGCGGCTGGTTGCTGATGGGGTTGCCCGGCGCGATTTTCCTGTCGGGGATTTCAGAAAGCTGGATCGCCATCGGCCTTATTTTGGGCGCATGGATCAACTGGAAGCTGGTGGCCGGACGTTTACGTGTACATACCGAATACAATAACAATGCGCTGACGTTACCGGATTACTTTACCGGTCGCTTTGAAGATAAAAGCCGAATTTTGCGTATTATCTCCGCGCTGGTTATTTTGCTGTTTTTCACCATCTATTGTGCTTCAGGGATTGTGGCAGGGGCGCGTCTGTTTGAAAGCACCTTTGGCATGAGCTATGAAACAGCGCTGTGGGCAGGGGCGGCTGCGACGATCATTTATACCTTTATTGGTGGTTTCCTGGCGGTTAGCTGGACCGATACCGTCCAGGCCAGCCTGATGATCTTTGCTCTGATCCTGACGCCGGTAATGGTCATTATTGGCGTGGGTGGATTTGAAGATTCGCTGGAAGTGATTAAACAAAAGAGCATTGAGAACGTGGACATGTTCAAAGGGCTGAATTTTGTTGCCATCATTTCTTTGATGGGCTGGGGTCTGGGCTACTTTGGCCAGCCGCATATTCTGGCGCGCTTTATGGCAGCAGATTCCCACCATAGCATCGTTCATGCTCGCCGTATCAGTATGACCTGGATGATCCTGTGCCTGGCAGGTGCCGTGGCCGTGGGCTTCTTTGGTATTGCTTACTTTAACAACAACCCACAGCTTGCCGGTGCTGTTAACCAGAACGCCGAGCGCGTGTTTATTGAACTGGCGCAAATCCTGTTCAATCCGTGGATTGCTGGTATTCTGCTGTCTGCGATCCTCGCTGCGGTTATGTCGACCTTGAGCTGCCAGCTGCTGGTGTGCTCCAGCGCAATCACCGAAGATTTGTACAAAGCGTTCCTGCGTAAAAATGCCAGCCAGAAAGAGCTGGTATGGATTGGCCGCATCATGGTGCTGGTCGTGGCGCTGGTGTCTATCGCGCTGGCGGCGAACCCGGAGAACCGCGTGCTGGGTCTGGTAAGCTACGCCTGGGCGGGCTTCGGCGCGGCGTTTGGTCCGGTGGTTCTGTTCTCGGTAATGTGGTCGCGTATGACCCGCAACGGCGCGCTGGCAGGGATGATCATCGGTGCGGTGACGGTAATCGTCTGGAAGCAGTTTGCCTGGTTGGGTCTGTATGAAATCATCCCGGGCTTTGTTTTCGGCAGCATCGGTATTGTGGTCTTCAGCCTGTTGGGTAAAGCGCCTTCAACTGCTATGCAGCAACGTTTTGCCGAGGCTGATGCGCATTATCACTCAGCTCCGCCATCGCGTTTACAGGCAGAATAATCTGCCTCTGTCTTCAAGCCCGCCGCGTGCGGGCTTTTTTATTGCTTCCGTTGTAAACCTGCTATAACCATTACCTGCCTAACCTTTTACATTCAGTCATCATTCTCAAAACATTCTGCTTGAGTTTTTCTTTCCTGTAATGATAATCACTATCACTGTAATTTACTTTTCTTTTCATCAATTGACCGAGAATAACGTTTAAGGGTTCTTCGCATGTTTGTTCCATTTCTAATTATGTTGCGCGAAGGGTTAGAGGCCGCGCTGATTGTCAGCCTGATTGCCAGCTACCTGAAACGGACTCAGCGTGGTCGATGGATTGGTGTGATGTGGATTGGTGTTCTGCTGGCGGCGGCGTTATGCCTGGCGTTAGGGATTTTCATCAACGAAACCACCGGTGAATTTCCGCAAAAAGAACAGGAGTTGTTTGAAGGCATCGTGGCGGTCATTGCCGTGGTGATCCTCACCTGGATGGTGTTCTGGATGCGTAAAGTTTCGCGCAACGTCAAAGTCCAGCTTGAACAGGCTGTCGATAACGCGTTGCAGCGTGGCAACCATCACGGCTGGGCGCTGGTGATGATGGTCTTTTTTGCTGTTGCCCGTGAAGGGCTGGAGTCGGTGTTCTTCCTGCTGGCAGCATTCCAGCAGGATGTAGGTATCTGGCCGCCGTTAGGCGCGATGCTGGGACTGGCTACCGCGGTGGTACTGGGTTACCTGATTTACCTCGGCGGCATTCGCCTCAATCTCGGGGCATTTTTCAAATGGACCAGCCTGTTCATTTTGCTGGTGGCTGCCGGTCTTGCTGCTGGGGCAATCCGTGCTTTCCACGAAGCTGGGTTGTGGAATCATTTTCAGGATGTGGCGTTTGACCTGAGCAGCGTGCTGTCGACGCATTCGCTGTTTGGCACATTGATGGAAGGCATTTTCGGCTATCAGGAAGCGCCAAGCGTTAGTGAAGTCGCTGTCTGGTTTATCTACCTGATTCCGGCGTTGATTATGTTTGCGTTACCGCCGCGTTCAGGCACTACGGCATCACGTACCGCACCTTGATAAAAACGCGATGCAGAATACTTTTTAGTTACAACATACTTATTTATAGGGATAGGTTATGACGTTTAATTTTCGCCGTAGTGCGCTGCAGCTAGGTATCGCCGCGCTGTTTGCCTCCGCTTTTAATGCACAAGCTGCCGATATTCCGCAGGTGAAAGTCACGGTTAACGACAAACAATGTGAACCGATGACTATCACGGTTAATGCAGGGAAAACGCAGTTCATCATCCAGAACCATAGCCAGAAAGCGCTGGAGTGGGAGATCCTCAAAGGCGTTATGGTGGTTGAAGAGCGCGAAAACATTGCACCGGGCTTTAGCCAGAAAATGACCGCTAACCTCCAGCCTGGCGAATATGATATGACCTGCGGCCTGTTGACTAACCCGAAAGGCAAACTGATCGTAAAAGGTAGCGCAACGGCGGATGCCGCGCAAAGCGATGCTCTGCTGAGTCTGAGCGGCGCGATTACCGAATACAAAGCCTATGTGACAGCCGAAACCGCGCAGTTGGTTGCGGGCACCAAAGCCTTTACCGATGCGATTAAAGCTGGCGATCTGGAAAAAGCGAAATCGCTGTATGCGCCAACCCGTCAGCATTATGAGCGTATTGAACCGATTGCTGAACTGTTCTCCGATCTCGATGGCAGCATCGATGCACGTGAAGATGATTATGAGCAAAAAGCCGCCGATCCTAAATTCACCGGCTTCCACCGCCTGGAGAAAGCGCTGTTTGGCGACAATACCACCAAAGGTATGGATAAGTACGCCGACCAATTAAACAGCGATGTTCTTGACCTGCAAACGCGTATTAGCGAGCTGGCTTTCCCACCGTCTAAAGTTGTTGGCGGGGCAGCAGGACTGATTGAAGAAGTTGCTGCCAGCAAAATCAGTGGGGAAGAAGATCGCTATAGCCATACCGATCTGTGGGATTTCCAGGCCAACGTCGATGGTGCGCAGAAAATTGTCGATCTCCTGCGTCCTCAGTTGCAAAAATCCAATGCTGAACTGCTTGCGAAGGTGGATGCGAACTTCAAAAAGGTCGATACCATTCTGAGCAAGTACCGTACCAAAGACGGCTTTGAAACCTATGACAAACTGACTGATGCCGATCGTAATGCACTGAAAGGGCCAATCACGACGCTGGCGGAAGATTTGTCGCAATTACGTGGTGTTCTGGGTCTGGATTAAGCACTATGCAGCAAGATAATGAAAACGGCGTGAGCGAACCGTCACGCCGACGTTTACTGAAAGGGATGGGCGCCCTGGGTGGGGCGCTGGCGCTGGCGGGTGGGTGTCCGGTTGCCCACGCGCAAAAATCACAAAGCGCGCCGGGCACGTTGTCTCCGGATGCACGTAGTGAAGCGCAGCCGTTTTATGGTCAGCATCAGGCGGGGATCCTGACGCCGCAGCAGGCATCAATGATGCTGGTGGCATTCGATGTTCTCGCCAGCGATAAGGCCGATCTTGAGCGGTTATTCCGGTTGCTGACCAGCCGGTTTGCGTTTCTGACCACCGGTGGACCGGCGCCGGATACGCCGAATCCGCGTCTCCCCCCTATGGATTCCGGTATCCTCGGCGCATACATTGCGCCAGACAACCTGACGATGACGTTGTCAGTCGGCTCCTCGCTGTTTGATGAACGCTATGGCCTGAAATCGCAGATGCCGAAAAAGCTGCAAAAAATGACCCGTTTCCCGAATGATTCGCTGGATGCGGCGCTGTGCCATGGCGATGTGCTGCTGCAGATTTGTGCCAACACCCAGGACACTGTCATCCATGCGCTGCGCGACATCATTAAACATACGCCCGATCTCCTCAGCGTGCGCTGGAAACGTGAAGGGTTTATTTCTGACCACGCTGCGCGCAGTAAAGGTAAAGAGACCCCGGTCAATTTGCTTGGCTTTAAAGACGGCACAGCGAATCCGGACGCTACGGATGCGAAGTTGATGCAAGACGTGGTGTGGGTGACGGATGGGCAGGGCGAACCTGCCTGGGCGCAAGGCGGAAGCTATCAGGCCGTCAGGCTCATTCAGTTCCGCGTTGAGTTCTGGGATCGTACGCCGCTGAAAGAGCAGCAAACGATTTTTGGTCGCGATAAACACACCGGCGCGCCGCTGGGTATGCAGCATGAGCATGATGTGCCTGACTATGCCAGCGATCCTGAAGGCGAAGTGATTGCGCTCGACAGCCATATCCGCCTGGCAAACCCACGCACGAAAGAAACCGACTCGAGCCTGATGATGCGTCGTGGCTACAGTTATTCGCTCGGTGTGACTAATTCCGGTCAACTGGATATGGGGCTGTTGTTTGTTTGCTATCAACACGATCTGGAAAAAGGATTTTTGACGGTGCAGAAACGTCTGAACGGTGAAGCGCTCGAAGAGTATGTCAAACCGATTGGTGGGGGATATTTCTTTGCTTTGCCGGGTGTTAAAACCGCAGACAATTATCTGGGACAGTCTCTGCTCGAAGCCTGATGATTATGCCCCGCAGTACAGCGGGGTTTTTCCTGACATCTTGATGAAGGAACAAACTATTTTTTATGATCGGTATGCGACTGAAATAATTCTGTCATCTCTGGGTAAGAAACTGTTTCTGGTGATAAGATAGAATTTAAGTTAACAACAAGTAAAAATATTGTTGCATTAGCGAAAGGTTATGATGTACTTATAAGTAATAGCGGTAGTTCCCGGCGGTGATAGTCATTCACTATGGAGATCGCGAATGGAAAAGTCCTGTACTGGACACGTTTTTCACAGTAACAGCAGTACCTTACGCGGACGTTTCTCTTCCGGTAGCCACCTCGTCACCGCTAAATCTCTCTCTCATTCACTTCTTATCCTTGTTACTGACGCCCTGTGCGGTGCGCGTAGCCGTGTGTGGCGTCTTATCCGAAAGCAAGCAATGGCTTACAAGGAAGCCAACCCTCAGATGTTCGTGCGCATAATCGTGCCGCCAACGGCGCGTGTGATGTATACCTACAACTCAAGGTGCTATCCATGGGAAGACAAAAAGCAGTGATCAAAGCTCGTCGTGAAGCAAAACGTGTGCTGAGGCGGGATTCGCGTAGCCATAAGCAACGTGAAGATGAATCGGTCACCTCGCTTGTGCAGATGGGCGGCGTAGAAGCGATTGGTATGGCGCGTGACAGTCGCGACGCCACGCCAATCACGGCGCGGAATGAAGCTCAGGCGCACTACCTGAATGCTATCGAGAGTAAACAGCTGATCTTCGCCACCGGTGAAGCCGGGTGTGGTAAAACCTGGATCAGCGCGGCAAAAGCAGCAGAGGCCCTGATCCATAAAGACGTGGACAGGATCATTGTAACCCGTCCAGTTCTGCAAGCTGATGAAGACCTCGGCTTCTTACCTGGAGATGTTTCCGAGAAGTTCGCTCCCTATTTTCGCCCCGTGTATGACGTGCTGGTGAAACGGCTGGGAGCCTCCTTCATGCAATATTGCCTGCGACCTGAGATTGGTAAGGTGGAAATCGCGCCGTTCGCCTATATGCGTGGACGTACATTTGAAAATGCAGTGGTCATTCTTGACGAGGCTCAGAACGTCACTGCGGCGCAAATGAAGATGTTTTTGACCCGCCTCGGGGAGAATGTGACGGTAATTGTGAATGGGGATGTGACCCAGTGCGATCTACCCGCTCATGTTCGCTCAGGGCTTAGCGATGCGCTGGCCCGTTTTGAAGAAGATGAGATGGTAGGGATTGTTCGTTTCAATAAAGACGATTGCGTCCGCTCTGCGCTTTGTCAGCGGACGCTCAACGCTTACAACTGATATGTACTCCGTCTTCAAGGCCCGGGAAACCGGGCTTTGTTGTTTGACGCCAGTACATGACCGGTCGGGGCTTCTCATCCCCCCGCAGATGTGCAACATGCGAAAAAAAGCCCGTACTTTCGTACGAGCTCTTCTTAAAATATGGCGGTGAGGGGGGATTGACTCGCTTTGCTCGCCCCTGCGGGGCAGCCCGTTCGCTGCGCTCCCGGTCTGTCCAACTGGCTGCGCCAG